>JAZQRJ010000120.1:0-18635 GCA_045629505.1 Novosphingobium sp. | reverse complement strand
TCGACGCGCGCCTTCATGCAGGCTGCAAATGAACTCGGGCTCCCCTTACGCGAGGACTATACCGATGGGGATCAGTTTGGCGTGTTTGAATGTCAGGGTACGCTGGATCGCGGCATGCGCAGCAGCGTGCGTTCGGCCTATATCGACGAAGCGGCCAAGCGGCCAAACGTGGAAGTACTGATTCATACGCAGGCCGACACGCTGATAATCGAACATGGCCGTGCAGTTGGTGTGCGGGTGCGGCGCGGATCAGGCCCCCTCGAGGAAATTCGCGCGCGCGGCGAGGTTCTGGTCTGCTGCGGTGCGATCCAGTCCCCACTGCTGCTGATGCGTTCGGGCATCGGTCCGGCCGCCGATCTGCGGAAGTTCGGGATCCCGGTAATCGCCGATCTGCCCGGAGTGGGCGGCAACATGCAGGAACATGTTGGGTCAGGCGCTGCATGCCGCCTGAATATCAGCACATACAACATGCAGACAGGGCCGCTCAGCATGCTGAGCCACCTCGCGCGCTTTGTGCTCTTCCGCCGCGGCCCGCTGACTTCGACCGCGGTTCAGTCGCTTGCCTATTTCAAAACGTCGCCCGACTTAGCCGAGCCGGATATCCTCCTCAGCTTCATTCCGCTGGCGATCGACTACAATGCCAAGCCACCCAAGATGCACGATTTTCCAGGCATCGCCATCGGGATCAATGTTTGCAAACCCGATGGGCGAGGGCGGGTACGATTGCGCGATACCTCATCGGATGCGAAGCCAGTGATCGAGCATCAGGTGCTGGGCAACCCCGCGGATGTACAGCGCACCATCGCTGGGCTGAAACTGGTGCAGCGGCTGTTCCAAAGTTCCGCGTTCAAGCCTCTTGTTGCGGAACAGTTGGCCCCGCCCGTCGATGCGAAGTCGGACGAGGATTACCTTGCTTATATGCGGCAGGCGAGCGGCACCGCCTATCATCCTGTCGGTACTTGCAAAATGGGTGACGACGCGGAAGCCGTTGTGGACGCCCGGTTGCGAGTTCGCGGGGTTAGGGGGCTGCGAGTGGTGGATGCATCGATCATGCCTCGGATAACCTCAGGCAATACCAACGCACCGACGATCATGATTGGCGAACGCGCCTCCGATTTTATTCTTTCGGACGCATAGGCGCACAAAAAACTCCAACGACGAAATTTAAACCTAGTAAAAAAAGTCCGATGGACTTTCGCGCCAAGATAAGATTTAGGCGCCTCGCAGAAAAAAACAAAACTGGGAAGGTAACTTTATGAGGAATGCAAACAAACTGCGCAGCTTGCTTTGGGGCACAGCCTCAGTAAGTGCCGCTCTCACAGCGCTTCACGGCGCTGCCTATGCGCAGGCCAGCGACCAAACGGGCGGCGTGAACGAGATCATCGTTACGGCTCAAAAGCGCGAGCAGTCGATCCAGGATGTTCCTATCGCAGTTACGGCGCTTGATAATACCGCGCTTGAAGCGAACAGGGTTGAAAGCGTTGCCGACCTTACCGGTCTGGCACCTGGCCTTGTAGCGCGCACAACCGCAGGCGGCGGTAACTCCCCCAGTTTCGCGCTGCGCGGTGTGAATGCCAACGCCTCAGTTCCTTCGCAAGACCGCCAGATCTCGTTGTACATCGATGGCGTCTATGTTGGCGGCAACCGCGGTACGAGCTCCGACCTTCCTGACATCCAGCGGGTTGAGGTGCTTCGTGGTCCGCAGGGCACCCTGTTCGGCCGCAACGCAACAGCAGGCGCTATCCAGTTCGTTACGCGCGATCCAACGGGCGAGGCAGCGCTTCGCCAAGACGTTACTATCGGAAACCAAGGGCAACTGCGTACCCGTACGACAGTCGACACCCCGGCAATTGGTGCATTCAGCGCCTATGCGACTTACGTACATGACGAGAGCCGCGGCGATGTGCGCAATTTGGGGGCAGGCGTCACGTGGGATCGAACCAATCCCTTCACCAAGGTAACCAAACAGACTTCGCCCAAGTGGCTTGGTGGACGGAATTACGAAAATATCTTCGCCGCACTCAAGTATGACGGCGGCGGGGACCTGACCCTGACTTACAAGTTTAACTGGGTTAAAGGAAAATCCACTACCGAGGCCCGCATGACCCCGGTCGTGAATCCGGGCGACCCGATCGGCGGAATGCTTACAGCGATCATTAACGCCCAGCCCGCCGGTGGCGGGATTTACGGGCCTGTTACGATCAACCCGAATGACCGTCGTCCTGATGCAGTCAACAACGCCTGGAATACCCAGGGCTTCCAGCGTGTCCAGTCACACACGTTGACGGCAGAGTTTCAGGCCTCCGACGAGCTGACATTCAAGAACATTTTCTCCTATCGCAAGAACGCATCTTGGGCAGGTGGTTCGACGATCGCGGGCTTAAGCGGCCTGGAATTCACGCAGGGTGCAGTTGTTCCCTATACCCAGTTTGCAGCCGGCAGTGCGCTTGCCGCGCGGGGTCTGACGCAGACATCGCCAGGTTACCTCGAAGCTTTCCAAGCAGCGTACGCCCAAATTCTCCCCGCCATGCAGGACAGCGTCGGTCAGTATTTCGCTGTGTATGAAGGTAACAATTATGGCAGGCACTGGCAGATCAGCGATGAACTGCAGGCCAACTATTCAACGGAAAATCTGAACGTAACAGCAGGCGCTCTCTATTATCATTCATCGGCGTACGACAGCGGGTTGCCCGGCTTCAGACCGAATTTTGCATTTACACCGGTGAACCAAGGTGTCCCGCTTCCCTTGGGCGAGATCCTGAAATCCTCCGGCAAGACGACCTCGATTGCTGCGTACGCGCAAGCGGAATACCAGATCACGCCGGAACTAGAAGTAGTCGCGGGCGGGCGAATGACATGGGACGAGAAAACCACCGAATTTGAAACTGGCGGCACCCTCCAGGGTGATCGCACGACTGGTGAGCTTGTTAACATAAGCGTCCAGCCGCCAGCGCCATTCAAGAAAAGCAAGCCCAGCTTCGCGGTAGGTCTGAATTACCAACCTAATCGCGACATCTTGGTTTATGGCAAGTATTCAACTGCCTTCCTTTCCGGTGGTGCCGTGGGGGCAATCACGTTTCCCCCGGAAACGGTTAAATCATGGGAGGCAGGCATTAAGACTGACTGGTTCGACCGCCGCGTGCGCTTCAACCTGACAGCTTACAGCGTAGTATATGACAATGCTCAGGCTGCCACGAGCGGCACAGCCGCCGGTTATCCCGAACTGAACATCGTTGTAATCACCAATGGCAAGCTCAAAGCCAAGGGCATCGAGGCCGATTTCACCGTCGCGCCTTTCACTGGCTTTTCTTTTGGTGGAACGGCTGGGTACACGGATGCCAAAGTCGTAAATCCTGATCCGCGCCTTTCGAGAGGCCTTCCCTTCAAGACTTCAGGCCAACCCAAGTGGGTTGGATCGCTGAACGCTACGTACGTCACTCAGCCGCTGTTCGATGATGCAACTCTGATGATCCGCGGCGACATGACGTTCCAGAGCAAGTCGCGCGTTATCAATGATCCGGACATCGAAACCCGCTTCCCAATCTTTGCGCCTTACGAGTTTATTCCCAGCAAGCAGCTTGTGAACACTCGGATCGCGTTGCGCGATATCGAAATTGGTGGCGCGAGCGTCGAAATCGCTGGCTGGTCGAAGAATCTCTTCAACAACAGAAAGCCGATTTATCCGTTCCAGTATCCGAATTTTCTTATGACGACGAGCTATGAGCAGGCCCGGACATACGGTGTGGACCTGATCATAAAGTTCAACCCGTAAAACAACACCGGTCGCGCTCTATTTCGGGGCGCGGCTCTGCCGCTCCATCGGACCCTCGGGGACCTGGTTCGATCGCGGTTTTGCATAATGAAATAGGGCCCCAACACTCGGCCGGGCTGGCTGAGTGTTGGAGCCCTGAACTTTCAGATCAGCCAGGATCGGGACGTTGGGGCCGGTCAGTAACGATTTCGTCCCGTCATCACGGCCCCCAATGGCCCGATCTGCAGCTTCATATTCGACTAGGCTTAGAACCGGGTCGTTACGCGCACGCCGTAGTTGGCGCGATCAGGCAGAGACACCGTGATGCCCTGGTTCGTGCCAATGTTTGCACCGGTCGACGGGTTGTAGATCGTCTCCGTGGTGCGAGCCAAGCTGGTCGGCGTCTTGTTGTCGAAGATGTTCGTGCCGAACAGTTCCACACGGTACCAGTCATGATCGACACCAACCCGCAGGTTCACGGTTGCCGAAGGAGCCGTGTAAGCGAGGTTCGCTTCAGACTCATACTGACGACCGGTGTAGATCAGGTCAGCGCGGACGAAGCCATTATAACCGTCTGCGATTTCGCGCTCATAAGTCGCCGAAACCGAGCCCGAGTACTTTGGATAGAAGGGCAGGCGGGTGCCAACCGGAGATGCATTGCCCGTAACGGCCAGTGAATCTGTCGAGAAGGTCCGCTTGATCTTCGTATCGGCGATGTTGAACGTACCTTCCAGCGTCAGGTTATCGTTGGCCTTGAAAGCTGCTTCCAGTTCGATGCCGGACACTTCGACCTTACCGTTCGCAGCGGTGATCTGAACCATGCGAAGGTTGTCGCTTTCGTCGACATAGTTGATCTGGTTGGGGATGTGGCGGTTGGTCCACATGCCGTAGTAAGCGGCCGCCAGAACGCGCAGGCGGTTGCCGAACAGCATGCCCTTGTAGCCGATTTCACCCATCTTGATCTTGTCTTCCGGCACCGCTTCTTCAACGTTTGCGGTGTTACGGATGATTTCCTGCACATAAGCAGGCTGTGCGCGGTAGATGGTGTTGAATTCGCCCGGGCGGTTGCCGACCGAGTACGAAGCATAGATCGACGAAGCGCGGTTCGGTTCATACTGCAGAATGACGCGCGGCGAGAACGAGTTGAACGTGTCGGAGAATTCCGGGTTCGAGCCCGAGCGCGACTGCTGATACAGCTTATCGATCTGGTAACGGCCCTCAGCCGAAACCGAGAACTGGTCGATGAATTCCCACTTCAACGAGCCGAAGATACCATAGGTATTGCTGCTGTTGATCGTCTGCGGGGTATTCAGGTTCCAGCCGGCATTGGTGTAGGCTGCCGTCAGGTTGTCGGTCCGGTTCCAGAAATAGTTCACGCCCATCGTACCAGAGAGGCGGCTGTCCTGCGGCGACATAAGGCGAACTTCGCCGTATGCGTCTTCGTCCTTCGTGTTGCCCATGGTCAGGCTGTACACATAGGCCATTTCCGGCGTGAGTGCGGGCGTCGGGTTGGGGATAGCACGCGTGTCGGTGAGGCCATTCGTCTGCAGGAATGCCCACTTGTTCTTGCCATAGGAGCCGATGGCGCTGACGGTCCAGTCACCCAATCCCCAGTCAGCCGTCATGCGATACTGCTGCGCGCGACGTTCCAGGCCAAGATGATTGATGAAGCCAGCACCATAGAGGTTGGTGCGGTTCTGCAGAGCATCAAAGCCCACCGGGTTGATGTACGGATTCCAGGTTTGGCTGGACTTGGGAGCCTGCGAAATCTTGCCGCAGTAGAAGTTCAGCGCTTCGCTGGCAGGGTTGGCTGCACAGTTGGCGTGGTCAGCGCCCAAGCGTGCGTTAGCAGACAAACCGTCGCTATCGTTCCAGCGGGTGGCGAACGCGCGGATGCTGAGGTTTTCAGTCGGGTCAGCGCGCAGCGAGACGCTCAGCGACTTCGTGTCACGCTCGCCCAGCCGTTCGCCGGTGTAGTTGAGGTTCTTGTACTGGCCATCGGTGTGATACAGGCGGCCGCTTACGCGGATCGCGAGCTTGTCAGCAACGATCGGACCTTCAACGCTGGCGGTAAGGTCGTGGGTGCCAAAGCGGGAAACTTCCGCGCCCATCGTGCCCTGCCATTCGTAGGACGGAGCGCGTGTGATCATGTTGATCGCGCCGGCGAAGGTCGCACGGCCGAAGAATGCACTCTGCGGACCCTTGATGACTTCGACGCGCTCAATGTCGGTAACGCCGGAAACGTTGCCGCCCGAAACAGGAGCGCCGTCAACGAACATCGTCACTGTCTGGCGAGTCGCGAGGCCGCTGTTAGGGATGATGCCGCGGATGACGTACTGTTTGAAGCCACGGTCGTTACGGCCAACAGACTGGTTCTGGAAGCGCAGACCGGGGGTGAAAGCGGCGAGATCCTGAACGTCGGTGATGCCCCGATTGTTCAGCTGCTCGGCCGAAACAGCGGTGATCGCGATAGGCACGTCTGTAAGCGTTTCCTGCGACTTACGTGCAGTCACGATGATTTCTGCGAAGCCTGACTGGGCTTCTTCTTCAGCTGCAGGTTGGGCGTAGGCAGTGGCGGGGAATGCAGCGCCAATCAGCAGCGCAGCTATGTAACGGTTGATGTGACGAGTTTCACTCATGGTCGATCCCTGGAAAATAATGATGCCGGCATCCGGGCAGTCGCCTGTGCCACGCTTCGGTACTCATGCTGGCCCTCACAATCTGCCATTTTGCTTCAAGCAGAGTACAAATCTTTCCGATTTATCCGCGATGCGATCGTTTTTCGGTCCACCCGTCAGCTAATAAGGAGCCGTGGCGGTGAAAGGCTGGCAGTGCAGGAGGGAGAATTTAATGCAGCGCAATGGCGCATCAGGGACTGCAGATACCTGAAATATCCCGTTTCTTCGGCTGTCGGACATTCAGAACAGCTTGGTAAAATGCGTAAAATTTATTTGACATAACGATAGACATTGTCGAGCTCGAAACGGTCGCCTCTGGTTTGCGTGATTAGATGATGCGACTGGCCATCCTGAATGGAATTAAACATGAAACTCAGCCGCCGCGATGTTGCTAAGATGGGGATAGCCGCCGCTTCTGCAATGGTGCTGCCTTCTCTGGCGCGGGCTGCCAAGCCCGCTGATGGATATCTGGGAATGATATTGGCACCCGGTCCTGACGGACATTGCGACGATCTGCGAGTGGGGGTTGGCACTCCTTTTTGGGCCGCGGAACGTCGCGAGTGGTTGATGTGGTATTACGGCAAGAACGAAAGCTTCGACCCTGCTGCTCCATACGCCGGCGGCTACATTGCGCTGGCCACGTCCAAGGATGGTTATAAGTGGAAGCGATACAGCGGGCCGGGCACGGCGGGCTCCATATTGGAACCCAGCAAAATTCCGGCAGATTTTGATTCCCTGCACGTGGCCGTCACGGACGTTACTTATGCCAGAGGCGAATATTGGATGTGGTATTTCGGGGGCGATCGTACTCCCTCCATCGACAACAAGGGCAAGCCGGGCATGGGCTTTCGAACATTGCCTGGCCTGGCGAAGAGCGCAGACGGCATAAGCTGGACCAAGATACGTGGTGAAGGTCCGGGCGGTGCGCTGTTCGGGGCTGACGAGGACGATTTCGCATCGTGGCCCGGCGTTGTGTACGATGGTGAAAAGTTCATCATGATCTACACCGCAAGCAAGGGCGATTATGATGTCCTGCGCAGTCACCACGCTGTCTCCCGCGACGGCATCCACTGGGAAAAACTAGGCGAATTGCGCTGGACAGATGAGCCTTTGCAATGGGACGAGAAGGGTATCATCGCCCGGAACGTGATGCTGAATCCGTTCCCCGGGGGGCCGCGTTTCCTGATGATCTATGCAGGCATCGATGGGCACCCGGATCGCTTGAAAAGGCGCTCTATCATGGCTGCAGTTTCAGAAGACGGCAGCAACTGGCGCCATCTGTATCGCGATCCGATTTTCACGATCGAAGGGAGTGCCGGATGGGACGCCGGGGAAGTGACTGCGCCGCATCTGATCGTCACCGAGAAGGAGCTGCGCTTGTTCTATCTTGGCGGAGCGGGCCGCGATAACACGACTGGCTACCCACGTGGCATGGGTCTGGCGATCAGCCCCGGCCATGATCTGCGCAATTTTAAGCGCTATGAGAAGGCGGTCCTCGCAAGCTGAGCGGAAAGTCGGACCAAGGGCAACAACGTACGGAAATTCCGGCGTTATTCCAAGCCCTTGGTCACGTCCTGTGCCGTCGCCTTCAATTTGGGAGCAAACGCTTCAATCGCGTCTTCCATTCGGATCGCCGTGGCAAAGAATGCCAAGGTGATCGAACCCATTACCCCGCCGTCCTTTGTGATAATGGGAACAGCAATCGACGAGGTTTTGCCGGGATTGCGAGTGAACTGGTTGTAATCGCGGGTGGCGTAACCGTCCTCCCGGATTTGCTCCATCAACCCGCTGTTAGCCAGCAGATCAAGGACGTGCGTGTTTTGCTCGGTCGGCACAAGATTGATTGAGCGGAACAGTTCCTCGCGGGCGTCGTCTTCAATATGGGCCAGATAGGCATGCCCGGCTGCAGAGCCCAATATGGGTATCGTAAAGCCCGGGAAATATTCATTGAATGTCATCGCCGTCAGCGCATGGGTTGAATCGCGCACCACCATCGAGTGGCCAACTTTGGTGGATAGAGTGACGGGCCAACCCACTTCACCCGTAAGCGCAACCAGATGTTGACGCGCGACTTGAACCAGCTGCGCGTCACCCTGAAATCCATGCGATAGCGATTGAACCAGCGCTGTCGGCCGGTATTTTTTTCGCGATGGCTCCCGCTCGATCAGGCCTTCGTAAAGAAGTGTCTGAATGATGCGGCACGCCGTCGGATACGGAACCTCGGAAGCCCGGGCTATTTCCATCATGGACAATGATTGTCCGCGGTTGATGGCTTGAAGAACGGCAAAGCCACGCGAAATGGCTCGAATCGGTATGCCCTTGTCCATGCGCTAATCTTATCGACAGTCGATAGAAATGGGCAGTCCGATTTCGTAAAAATCGCGTAAACCTTGCCGCTTCATAAGCGTCGGTATCGATTTCTATCTTATTAGAGAGACTTGACCCGCAGCGCAGTATCCATCGATGAGATTGGCTCACATCCGTTGGCGCGCACAATCATCATGTCTTCCACGTGCGTCGTCCCCCAACCGAATTCGTGATAGGGCATGTCCAAAGTGAACACCATGTTCTCTTCGAAGACGAGCGGGTGGTGGCCCGGCAATTCCGCGCCCACGGAAACTGGATGGTCGGTGTGCTCCAAACCAACGGAATGGGGCGCCGCGATCACGAAGCCGGGGAACCCTGCATCGTGCGCAGACTTCAGCGTCAGGTCGACGATTTCCTTGAAGGTCTTCCCAGGACGGATTGCCTCATAGGCCATACGCAGCGCGTGCGACACGGCATCGAACCGGCGTAGCATTTCGTCCGTTGGCGTGCCGAAGAACACCGACCGGCCGACGTCGCCGCGGTATTGTTTCCAAGAACCGACGGAATCCAGCTTGATAAGCTCGTTCGCCTCTACGTTCCCTGTGGCCAACCCGCGGATGTTGGCGACGATCCATTCGGACCGGCCACCCTGTTTGGCCATTGATACGGCGTGAATGTCAGCCAACTGCTCCAGCGGCATGCCCACTTCCATCGCATCGATGACTTCGTTGAGCGCTGTCTCGCTCATGCGACCGGCAACACGAAGCAGTTCGATTTCTTCTTCGCTTTTGACCATGCGGATCTGTTTGAAGATGTTGAGCGCATCGACTCCGCGCAGTTGGTCCAGTCCTACATCATGCAGCCAGCCCAACACTCGGGGATCGTCAAAGCCCAGGCGGCCGTTTTCCAGGCCGGCAGCGCGGATCGCCCCGGCAAGAGCGCGGGTGGAAGTCAGTTCTGCACCGCCGCGATGGAGGGCATACCTATCAAGCAACTGTTGATCGCGCAGCGTCATGACTGCGCCTTCGCGGATCGGATATGGTGTTAGCGGCGCGTCCTTGATTGCTTCAGCTGTAACAACCTGTTCGACAATATCGTCCTCGACGTCTTCCGTCGAAAACTCAAAATCCCGCTCCGGTATCGCGTTGGGCCTGATGCGGGTGATGTAGGTCGCCACATTGGGCATCCAGGTAGGAACGTGCTCCAAATGGTACACACCTGTTCCGGGCATCACCAACGCCGCAGGCTTGCTTTCATCGCGTGGGAGAAGGGCAAACAGAGTGTAATTGCGCGACATGAGGAACATCGGCCCCCAATAGTCGGACAGATAATATACATTTTCCCGGAATGCGGCGACTAGGCCGTCCAGTCCGTGCAAGTCCATGATCGCATTGGCACGTTCGCGATTAAGCAGCATGTGTGAGGTCCTGACCAATATTTACCATGCGCATGAGAGTGCGCGGCGAGATGATGTGCTTTGGAAACGATCTGCGGCCCAATACGCCCTTCGCAGGAATGGTGGGAACCAGATATGGCTAGCGCAAGGCTGCTCCCCCATTTGCCGCAAAGTTTCGTTCGAACAGACGGCATTTTCCGCTGCACGTTGTTATCATCGTGCCTAATAGACCCCCTGAGCGTCGGGTTCGCCCTTCGCTACACAAAACTAATCGACAGTCGATTATCCATGGCATGAAAGCTGCGCTGTTCGCGCAGGCATGATTGAATGATTGCATGAACAGTACTGCGCACTCTGATTTGCCGCCCTCGGGTCAAGCAAAGGATCGACTGCCTTTTATGCTCCAGCTTGGCTGGGGCCTTGGCACCATGGGCATGACAGCATTCATGGTGGGCAGTTATCTGCTGCTTAGGTTCATGACGGATTATATGGGCGTACCCGCTGCCATCGCAGGCACGGTGTTTGCTCTTGCCAAGATTTACGATGCGATTGCCGATCCCATTTTCGGCAGCATCAGTGATCGCACGAAATCGCGTTGGGGCCGCCGTAGGCCGTTCCTGCTGGCCGGGGCATTTGCTTGCGGGATCACCTTCATGCTGGCCTTCAATGCGCCAGTCATAGAAAATCGGGCCGGGGCAGTCGCTTTGTTTGCCGGGCTGCTTATCCTTCACGCCAGTTCCTATGCGGTGTTTGCCGTTCCCTACATGGCGATGCCGGCGGAAATGACGGACGATCCGCACGAACGATCCAAATTGATGTCGTTCCGCGTCGTCAACGGTGCGCTTGGCAATCTGATCGGCGGTTGGGCAACGGCCTCGCTTATCGCAGTATTCGGCGGAGGGCTTGTCGGCCACCGCGCAATGGGCGTCGTCGTTGGCCTGCTCATATTTGTTGTATTGATCGCATGTTTCTTCCTGACCGCAGGTGCTCGGCACAGGGAAGTCGATCAGCACCAGCTTCCTTATCGCAAGCAATTGCGACTGGCAGCGCAGAATCGCCCGTTCGTGATATTGCAGTGCACGAAGCTGATGTTGATGAGCGCAGCCGGCCTTCACACAGCGTCGGCTGCATTCTTCGTTCAGCGCAGGCTGGAAGCGAGTGATGCGTGGCTGGGCATCATCTATGCCACGCTGACGATCGGCACGGTTCTCGTTCAGCCGCTATGGCTGTGGTGCGCCCGCACATACGGCAAGCGCACAACGTACACTATCGCAGCCCTGTTCACCGCTTGTGCCTGGTTTGCCTGGTTGCCCTTTGGCCCCGGAACACCGGGTTGGATTATCGGAGCGATCGGGCTGGCCGCTGGCGTGGGCAATGGCGGGATCGTGATGGTTAGCCAATCCATGCTGCCTGACACGATTGCCTATCAATACCAGATTACCGGCCAGCGTAGCGAGGGTAGCTTTGCTGGTGTTTACATCCTGGTTGAAAAGCTCGGCCAGGCGATCGGGGCATCATTGACCGGCATCATTCTTGGTTTTTTTGGTTACATACAGTCTGTTGGGCACCAGCCCGTCGAACAGCCCGCCAGCGCAGTGACGGGCATCACTTTGACCTATTGTGTTTTTTCAACCGCGTTCCTGTTGTTGAGCGTGGTTGTGATACGGTTCTATCCGCTCGACGAGCGCACAATGACGCTGCGCAGCAAGGCTTAATCCGAGCCGCTAGGCTGGAGCCGGCTTTGGGTTTGCGTTAGCCGATTACCAAGCTGGTGTGATCAATCGAAAGGGACGCCCCAAGGCGTCCCTTTTTTGTCTTGGCAAGGCCGTTCGTATCGTTTCGAATGCTGACGTGGCGCCGATGGCTCGGCCCAACGTGTCTACGGCTTCGGTCGATGCTTCAGGTTGTGCGCTAGACGCAAGAGCGTGATTCCCTGCGGCGGGAGGGGGCCCATTCCTGTGGGCTCCGCTCAAGCCAATGGATAAGCAGCATAGTAGCGTTCAGCGCCCGACGGATCATCAACTGAACACGATTGAGCTCGCTGGATTGGCCGGCACGCCGGTGAGGATGGGTGTATCCTTGCGCGACGGGCAGGGCAGGAAGCATTTGTCT
The DNA here is from genome assembly GCA_045629505.1 of Novosphingobium sp. GTDB lineage: Bacteria > Pseudomonadota > Alphaproteobacteria > Sphingomonadales > Sphingomonadaceae > Novosphingobium. The sequence continues at coordinate 6,391 of JAZQRJ010000120.1, read as the reverse complement.
GCGAACACAATCGCCCAAAGAAAAAGGGACGCCCGAGGGCGCCCCTTATGATGTTTAATCAATGCAAATGGCATCAGTCGATGGCAGCTGCATCCTTTAGGCTTGTGAACATGGCCTGCCGCAGAAGATACTCCCGCCGCTTCTCAGCATCATTTGCGAGTGCTTCCATACGGTCGCGCTGCAGGCGGTGTGCATCCGACTGACCACCACGCATCAGTTCCATGTTCTGCATGGTCTGCTGCTGGATAAAATCATGGGTCATCCTGCGACGCTGCCGGTCGTAACGCTCCAGGAGCACAGGATCGGACTTGTTCTTGATGACTTCAACGAGCTTTTCGCACAGGTTGAAAGCATCGTGGATGCCGCTGTTCATGCCGAAGCCGCCCAACGGGTTATTGAGATGCGCAGCATCGCCCACCAGGAAGGCACGACCCACCTGGAACTGTTGGGCTACCCGCTGGTGGATGCGATAGATCGTGCGGTGGAACGTTTGCACCGAAGCGCCATCGCCGGTCAAACCGTCGAACACGGCATTCTTTTTTTCATCCGACTGTAAATCGAAAGATTCTTCATCGTCGGCCGGCAGAAGGACACGCCACAGCGTGGGCACGCGCAGCAGCACAAGCCATTCGTTGGGGTCTGAAACATAGTTTACCGGGGCAAGGCCAGGCAGATAATCTTCCAGCGGTGTATCTGTAGTTAAGCACAGGAACTTCTCGGGATAAGTGAACCCGTCGAATTCTACGCCTAGCGATTTGCGGACGATCGAGGACGCACCATCGGCGCCAATCAGGTAGTCCGAGCGAACCTTCTTGATTTGGGTCGGCGTCTCGATCGATAGCGACACACCATCGGCGTCCTGTTCGAAGTGCACCAGCCTGTGGCTGAACAGAACCTGCGCTGAAGGCAGAGCTTCCAGAGCAGATGCAAGCATGCGCGCAAGATGATATTGCTCGCACTGAAGGCGGAACGGGAAGCGCGCTACGTCTGCAATTTCCGTCATGTCGAACGACAGGATTTCTCCGCTCGCACGATCGCGCCAGTGATAGACGGGCGCCTTCAAGCCCATTTCTATCAGCTTGTCTGTGAAACCCAGCGTTTCCAGCATTTCGAGCGTCGGCGCGTGGAAAGTGGAAGCGCGCATGTCTTGCGCACAATCCGGCCCAGCTTCGATCAGCATCACATCAATGCCCTGCTGCGCGAGATAAGTGGCAGCTACGCAGCCGACAGGTCCTGCACCCGCGATAGCAACCTGAACCCGCTCGCCAGGTTGCTGCACAAAAGGTTCGGTCATGTGTATCCTTGAATGTTACTTGCAGGGCGTTTTTAGGGGGGGACTGATTGGCCCGCGACTAGTGCTGACGTGACTATCCGCACACCGATAATCGAGATGCCGCACGAGATAAGTGACCTGCCCGCAACGCTAAATGGTGATCGAACTGTTTGGGCGTGATGCTGGTCCGATGCGAGCGGGTGCTGCCGTGTTTTCATCAGCGTCAAACGCGAAAAAGCAGCGAACGCTGATGCGCATCCGCTGCTTTTCATCTTGCAAGAATGTGTCGGGAAAGCCTCTCGCTGGGTGGGAGGAGAGAAACTCCCTGGGTCAGAACCGCGACATCAGGCTGCCGAAGCCGTCCTTCTTATCCGTAATTCCGTTCTTGCGCAGTGCATTCCAGTATGTCGCCGTGTTGATAGCGATAACCGGTTTGCCCAGGAACAGTTCCGCTGCTGCTGCAAAGCGAGCCATGGAAAGGTTTGTGCCAACCTGAACGATGGCGTCAACATCATCACCATCAAGATCGAGCACCAATTCTCGCAGGCGAGCCGGCGTCACTTCTGCAATCGCGGTCCAGCTTGGGCAGCGCAGCGGCGTGTCCCGAACAACTGTGACACCGTGATCGCTCATGAACTTTGCAACTTCGGAGTTCGCAATGGGGTAGTACGGTGAGAGGACAGCAATCTTCTTGATGCCGCCATAGGCATTGAACGCTTCGATCAGCGACTGTGCGCCGGTGCAGACGGGATGCCTGCAACGTCTTCCACGGCTTTTGTCCAAGCGGCAGAACCTTCAGCGCCGCCGTAAAAGGTGACTGCGGACATGCCGATAACCAGGAAGTCAGGTGCACAAGTCATGACACCGCGAACCGCATCGTGGGTAGCCTCGTCGATTTTCAGCGTGCCAGCCATGAAGGTTTCATCAGACAAGGCCTGAGCATTATCGACAATGATGCGGCTATAGTGATTGGTGACGCCAGCCACACGCAAGTCGTCGAAATCGGGCTGGACGACGGTGTTCGTCGACGGACCCAATACTCCGAATTTTTTGCGCCATCCCAATACGTCACTCATTGCCCGGTCCTTTATTCATAAGGGTCAGGGCTTCGGCCTCGCTGATGACTTCCGCCATCTTCGCTGCCATGTCGAAAAGGTTCTGTTCGTGCGGACGCTCATCACGGTCCCCGCAAGCTTCGCGGACGACGAAAGGAGCAAAGCCGTAGCAGAGCGCATCAAGGGCCGTGGCACGAACGCAGCCGCTGGTGGAAAATCCCGTGATCAGCAGAGTGTCGAACTTGCCCGCGTGCAAGGTTGAAGCGAGCGAAGTTCCGAAAAAGGCAGACGGGTATTGCTTGGAAATCACTAGCTCGCCGGAAAGCGGCTGAAGCGTGTCGGGGAAAGCACCTTCAGAAGATCCCTTAAGAAACGCACGCAACGCTGGGACTTTGCGGAAGAACATCCCGCCGTCGATGCCGTTTGCTTCATAAGTGACGTTTGTGAAGATGACCGGCACATTTGCCGCACGAGCCGCTGCAACAAGTCGTTCATTAGATGCGAGGGCCGTTTCAACGCCCGCGTACAATGGCGACGCAGGATCAAGGTAAGCCATCACCAAGTCGACGATCAGCAGAGCTGGCTTGCTTCCGAACTGCAGCTTGCCGCCAAAGCCAGCTGCTGAGTAATCGTCCTTCAAGTCATTCGGCATGTTCGTTCCCCCAGGCGATAAGGTCAGCAGCGCCGGTCAGCATGTTCATGTCGGAGAGGCTTGCCAGCGGCAGCCCGTCAGTCGTGCGATTCTCGGCAAGGTGAGCCAGCCAATCCGGCGCCGCGGCAACCCAGCCATGCATAAGCAGCAGCGGGTGAAGGGCCAGTTGGAAACCCATTTGCTCCAACTCACCGCCTTTGGTTGTCGGGGTGACTCCGCCTTCAACCAGATTGTGCACCAGTGGCGCTCGCCCGGCGAAGCGGTCGGCCACTGCCTGCAATTCGTCCAGAGTGCGCGGGCCTTCTACGAACAGTACGTCCGCTCCCGCCTCAAGATAAGCGTCAGCGCGGTCCAATGCGGCATCCAGTCCTTCGATGGCGAGAGCATCCGTGCGGGCCACGATGAGCATGGATTCCCGGCTGTCTACTGCGGCGCGGATTCGGCCTACGGCTTCACTAAGCGACACAACGCTCTTGCCCGCCATATGTCCGCAGCGTTTGGGGAACGTCTGGTCCTCAATCTGGATGGCGCTCGCGCCCGCCCGTTCAAATGCGCGAACGGACCTGGCGAGCGTCAGGGCATTGCCAAAGCCGGTATCGCCGTCCGCGATAAGTGGGATATCTACCCTATCGCGGATCGTGGCGATTGTTTCAGCCACCTCTGTTGCCGTCACCAGGCCAAGATCGGGGCGCCCGAAGCGGCCCATGGCTATTCCGCCGCCGGTGATGAACGCGGCGGGAAATCCCGCGCGTTCGATCATCAGCGCAGTAAGGCCGTCCCAGCAGCCCGGCACGGAAATCAGCGGCCGGCCGGGCGCCATCAGCGCGGAAAAGGCGGCGATATGTGACATTAGTCGAGTTGACCGGGGATGTGGCTCTCATGGTTTTGGAGATACCAGTCCGCGATTTCCTCACGCGTAGTCCACCATACACCCGGCAGGGACTTTGCGTGCTCAATGAACTCGCGCAGTGCTCGTACGCGATGGGCGCGGCCCGATACGTGCGGGTGAAGACCCACGTTCATTATGCGGCCCGATTTAGCGCCTTCTGCATAGAGCACATCAAGCTCTTCGATGAGCGCATCACGGAACTGATCGGTCGTGTAGTTCTTGCGAGTTATAAACGTGAAGTCGTTGATTTCGTTTGAGTAAGGAACGGAAACGATCGGCCCGTGTGCCGTTTTCAGCAGGTACGGTTGATCATCGTTCATGATGTCGCAGTAAAAAGTTGCGCCATATTCGGCCAGAATGTCTGCGGTCTGCAGGGTTCCACGGAGGGATGACGAGAGCCAGCCCTTGGATTTGCGGCCCGTAAACTTTTCAAACTGCTCCAGCGTCCGCAATACGACTTCACGTTCGGCAGCTGGATCGTGCGCAAAGTTGGTAAGGAGTTCGCCCTGTTCCCAGTTGTGGGTCAGCAGCTCCCAGCCTCGTTCCAGTACGGCATCCGTCATGGCCTTGCGGCGTTCAAACGTAACCGCGTTAGTGGTGCACGATGCAGGCACACCCAGTTCGTCGAACAGATCGAACAGACGCCAGATGCCTACGCGCTGCCCATATTCACGCCAGGTGAAATTGGGGAAATCCGGAGTATTGCCCGGCAGGATGTCAGGCAGAATGGCAGGACCGCCAGCGTAATACGGCTTGTCGGTGTCCTTGGTGAGGTCCCAAGTTTCGAGATTGAAAGTGAGGATCAGTGCGACCTGCTTGCCATCTGGCCACTTTAGGGGCTGACGTGCGGGCAGGGGGATATAATCGTATTCCATGGCAGGCTCCTAACGCTCAAATTTTGTTTAGTGCCGTGTGGTTGGCGGGGCAAAATCGCCTCAAGATTTTATCGTAGAGCGATCAGAAGCCGGGAGAATCCGGTTCAACATCGTTCTGGGTCATCGGCGGTGCTTTACCCCGCTGGAAGGACATAGCGCGCATAATAGCTGTCGGTCCCTACGCAGGGGTACCGAGCCACCCTTTCACCTGATGGCTCCATGTTATTGGTGTTGAATTAGCCTTGCGCGATGGTGCGTGCGGCATGGCGTCCAGCAATTTTGCCCATGGTCGTTGCAGCCAACAGGCCATTGCCCGCCATATATCCGCTGGCCGCGCCGCCAGACAGGCCGCGGGCTGCGCCGCCGCCGGCATAGAGGTTTTCGATAGGCGTTCCATCTTCACGAAGGACCCGGCAATGATCGTCAACCATCAGGCCGCCCTGGGTATGGAACAGTGCGCCGGTGACTTTCGCTGCATAAAACGGAGCGGTCAGAACGGGGCGTTCAGCGAACTTGCGACCGAAGCGATCCGGCTCGCCCGCTTCAACGCAAGCGGCAACCTCTGCGACAGTCTTGCTCAGGGCGTCAGCAGGCAGGCGCAGCGCGGCTGCCAGTTCTTCGATTGTATCGGCCTTGGTGACAGCGCCCGCGCTTAGCGCGACCTTATAGTCTTCGAACGCGTCCATCAGGTTGTGCAGGCGCTCATCAAAAATCGACCATGCAACGCCGCCGGGCTGCGCGTTCACATTGGCGGCCTGCTCTGAATAGCCCAGCGCTTCGTTCGAAAAGCGTTCGCCATTCGCATTTACCTGAAAGCCACCTTCCATGATGAGAGGCCACAGGATGGGAATGCCGTGCCCTGCCGCAAGCCCGCCATGGCCCTGATAGGCTGACATGTCCGCCAACTGAGCGCCAAGCTCGCGCCCCCAGCGGACTGCATCGCCCTGATTGCCGGGGTGGCCGTGGAATACTGCACCCGATATTTCCGGGATGTAGTTGGCGACCATCTCGGCGTTACCGCCAAAGCCGGAGCAGGCGAGGATCACGGCATCGCAATTGATCCGTTCTTCTGAGCCATCGGGGTATCTGTAGGTCACGCCGTTGACGACGCCGTCCCTGGCATGAAGTTGGGTGACGGTTGCCTGCGTGACGAGCATGACGCCGGCTGCTTCACAGGCGGACTGGAGTGCGCCCATCAATTCCCCGCCTGAGCGCATGGGCGTGCCATACATGCGGCGCACACTATGGCCGGGGTAGAGAAAGCCATCGACCAGTTCGAGGGGGATCTGATGCGTGTCGCGCAGCCAGGCGATCGTATCGGCCGACTCCCGCGCGATATTAAGCGCCATTGCCGGATCGGCGCGGCCCTTGGTTTTGGACATGATGTCGAGCGCGAGCAGTTCCGGGCTATCCTTAATGCCAGCGGCGGCCTGTTCGGGCGTGCCTGCAGCCGGGATCAGTCCGGTCGACATGGCCGTTGATCCCAGAGGAGTGCGATCTCGCTCAATCACCACAACTTCAGCACCTAGATCTGTCGCCGCCAGCGCAGCGGCAAGGCCTGTCCCGCCCGCGCCGATGATTACAACGGAAATGTGGGGGATCGGGTCGGACATCGAAATCTCCAGCAAATGGCATCTAGGGGCAGCG
>JAZQRJ010000119.1:0-15927 GCA_045629505.1 Novosphingobium sp. | reverse complement strand
GGATCGACCGCATTGATCGACCCATCACCGCCACGCCACACGACGAATTCAGTACCGAAATACTTCATCGTTTTAACCTGGCCGTTCTGAATCTCGCCCGAAAGCGCAACGGCAAACCAGCCGTACGGTATCGGCAGCTGCAAATACCCCCGATCCATCGTCGTCATCGTTCCAGTCATATCAAACTCCATCCGCGAAGGCGAAAACTTGCAGCCTTCGCTCTGATAGTGATGGCAAACGTTCTATGCTTCCCACCGCTAATGGTCAAAAACCACAAGCTATGTAGTGTGTCCTTTTAACGACCAGAAGGAATGTCACGGAATGCGACGCCCTTATCGACGCGAACATCCCCCGGCAGGCCAAGCACGCGTTCTGCGATAACGTTCTTCTGGATTTCATCAGTGCCGCCGCCAATGCGTAATCCTGCGGACCACAGGAAACGCTGCTGGAAGGCACCCGCACGCACCGAGAGATCGGAATCCTGGATCAAACCAAACTGACCCATCATATCGAGCGCTTCGGACATCATCGTTTGGGTATTGCCGCTCCACAGCAGCTTTGCCGCGGAACCTTCGGGGCCGGGCGATTCACCCCGCGAAATCGCAGTGATCATGCGATAACCAATCAGCCGTCGCGCTTCGAGATCGACATACAGATCCGCCACCAGATCGCGAAAAGCAGAATCGTCCAGCACCGTGCCATAATCGGTTTGGATCGACGCGGCCAATTCCATCATGTCACTCCACGTCAGGCCCGCGCTGCCGCCAATCGCCGCACGCTCATTCATCAGCGTGGCGATTACAACGCTCCAGCCCTCGTTCACTTCACCCACGCGTTGATCGTCGGGAATGCGAACGTCATCCAGGAACACCTCGTTGAGTTCGGAATCGCCACCCATCGTCTTGATGGGACGCACGTCCACCCCGGGCGTATCCATCCGGAGCCAGAAAGCGGTCAGCCCCTTGTGCTTCGGCTTGTCAGGGTCGGTGCGAGTGATGAGCATGCCATAGTCGGAATGAGCCGCGCCACTGTTCCAGACCTTCTGGCCGTTGATCACCCACTCGTCGCCATCACGAACCGCGGTGGTGCGTAGACCGGCGGAGTCCGATCCGCTGGAAGGCTCCGAGAAAAGCTGGCACCAGACTTCCTCACCACGTACCGCACGCGGCACACGCTCCAGAGACTTGGGATCGTTGTTGAACTGCCGAAGCGCAGGGATCAGCATCTTCAGGCCGGTGATGTGATAGGGATCATGAACGCCAGCTGCGATTTCCTCCTGCGAGAAGATCACATCCTCGATCTGCGTGCCACCGGCACCGCCCCATTCCTTCGGCCAGGTGATGCAGGCATATCCCGCATCGGCCTTGGTGGCCTGCCACTTGCTCATCGCGTTTTTGTGACCTTCGGTCCATACAAGGCGTTGATCCGCGGGGAGACTTTGCAAGTCAGGTTTGTTCGCCGCAATCCATTCGCGAACTTTCGCGCGGTATGCGGCTTCTTCCGGGCTATCTTCAAAGTTCATGCCGCTTTTCCTTGTGCCGAGCCAAGACCCTGCTGCTGAACCAGCCGGTCAGTCAGCTTCCGCTTCCATTCCTTTACCGAGCCGATCACCAGGCCAAGGTGTTTCGCACGGCGATAGTGCAAGTGGCAGTCAGCCTCCCAGGTGAAGCCGATGCCGCCGTGGGTCTGAATGTTTTCCTTGGACGCGAGCCAATAGGCATTGCAGCCCGCGATGCGAGCGGCTGCTGCGGCGACCGGGAGTTCCGGCGCATTGCTCGAAAGTGCCCATGCCCCATAATAGGCGCTGGCACGCGCAACCTCGTTGCGGATGAACACATCCGCCAGTTTGTGCTTGATCGCCTGATAACTGCCGATCTGACGACCGAAGGCATAGCGTTCCAGCGCATAGTCGCGTGCCATGTACAGCGCGCCGTCTGCGCCGCCGAGCTGTTCAAATGACAGCAGTACGGCGGAACGATCCAAGATACGGCTAAGCTTGTCTATTCCGTCGGCGCCGTCGCCCAAAGGTTCTGCCTCCGCGCCGTCAAACACGACGCGAGCAGCTCCGCGCGTGGGATCAAGCGTAGGAACGAACTGACGCGAAACACCGATAGCTGTAAGGTCCGCAATGACCAGAACCGGACCAGCTTCGCCCATGGCCAGAACGATCGCCTTGTCTGCCGCCATGCCATCGATAACCGGCAATTTTTCGCCCGTCAGCTTGCCGTTCGTATAGCGAACCGACAGCCGTTTCGAACTAACCGTTCCGGGACCTTCGGCAAGTGCCAGCGTACCGATCGATGCACCACTTGCTATCCCGGGCAGAAGGGCTTTCTTCTGCTCTTCCGAACCAGCGGAAAGTATACCTTCTGCGAACTGATAAACGCTGGAAGCAAACGGGATCGGCGCAAACGAACGCCCCAGTTCCTCGGCCAGAGCACATAGTTCGACATAGCCGAACTCATGCCCGCCATACGCCTCTGGAATAGCTGCGCCGCACCAGCCCTGTTCGGCGATGCGCTTCCACAAAGCCTCGTCATACCCGCGTTCCGGGTTTTCGAGCACACCGCGCGCAACACTCGGCGGCGCCGCATCGGCAAGGAAGCGACGAGCCTCATCCTTCAGCGCCTTCTGGTCATCGGTATATTCGAAATCCAATGTGCATCCCCTCCGTCTCGAACAGCAAACACCGTAGCGTCTGCCTTAAAGCGTAACCTGTTTTATGCTCACCGTTTATCCCCGCGCGCATCGCGCAGGATTGTGCCGCGATCTACCTTGCCCGATGCGGTGCGTGGCAACGCCTCATTTCGGAATTTAACCACGCGCGGTACCTTGTAGATCGCAAGATGCTGCTTGCAGAATGCTTTGATCTCTTCATCATCAACATTCGCATCGCGATCAACGACGCAGTCAACTGCAACAATTTCACCAAGACGGCTGTCAGGCAATCCATAGGCGATTACTTCGCGCACTTTGTCATGCTGGGTGACAACGCGCTCAATCTCCGCGCAATAGATGTTCTCACCGCCAGATATCACCATGTTCTTCTTGCGATCGACGATGGTGTAAATGCCCTGTTCGTTGACGATCGCGATATCGCCAGTGGCCAGCCATCCATCCTGAAGAACCTCAGCCGTCGCCCCTGGATTATTGAAGTACCCTTCCATCACGCCAGCGCTGCGCATCCACAGTTCGCCGGGCTCACCAATATCAGCCTCAGTCCCATCATCGCGGCGAAGCTGCACGTCCACCGTGGGAACTGGCCAACCGCAGGATGTGGGGTATTCAAGGTAGATGTCGCCGCTGATCGCTGCGGTCCACGCAGCGCCCTCCGTCTGGCCATAGCTGTTGGAGATAAGCGTATTGGGCATACGCGCCTTGATCTGCCGCACGATATCCAGATCAAGCGGAGCAGCGCCGTTCGCCATGTTGTTGATCCTGCCCAGCAGTTCCGGCGTGGCGCGAGGTGACTTGAACATGTCGAACACCATGGCAGGCACGAACGACAGCCGCGTCATGCCGATGTTCTCCACCATATCGATCGCGACTTCCGGGTTCCATTTGCCGGGGATCACCAGGGTTGTGCCCACGAAGATCGCGCGCAGCGAAGGCATGATGCCGCCCAGGTGGAACATCGGGCCAAGGATCACCGCCGGAGTGGACATGCATCGCTCTTCAGGCGGAAGAGTGCGACCACTTTCCCGCTCATAACGGATGTCCTGCAATCGGCCCATGAAACAGGCCAGCGAGATGGAGTGGCAAACTGCACCCTGGCTGAGCAGCGCGCCCTTGGGGAAACCCGTAGTGCCAGATGTAAACAGCACCACGCCGCCCGCTTCCTGCGGCATATCCACCGGATCAAACTCTACGCCTTCGATCGGAACCGTCAGCGCGGCAAAATCTGCATCGCGATCCTGACGCAATGGTGTCTGAGGCTTGCCGATTACGATGCGCGGCCATTCCGGATCTGGCCTTTCGGCGCAAATCAGATCGTCCCGCTCGGCTTCAAGAATTGCGAGCTTGCACTCAACAAGGTCCATCGCGCGCAGCATTTCCTCTGCCACACCGCGACTGTTGATAAGCGCGGCAACCGCCCCAAGCGAAGTGACGGCCATCAGTGAAATCAACCATTCCGGGCGATTGAGCATGACCAGGGCAACCACGTCACCCTTGCCGACACCGTAATCATCGCGCAGGTGTTGGGCCAAAGCCGCAGCCCGTGCAAACCCTTCAGCGTAGGTGAAGCTTGTCTCACCATGAATCACCATCGTGCGGTCAGGAAACTGCATCGCAGCGCGATAGAGAGCGGCCAGATTGCGTGGCATACCCTTGAATACCTGGCGGGGGCGTCCACCCACCAAAACCGTTTCAAGATCGAATTCCTGATCCGGTCCCAGCATCTCCTCTGCCAGCGGGTCTCGCAGATTGACCCGAAATCCGTTCATCCCCTCCGGCTTCAATATTGTTTGTGCTCTGGTCATTATGGATCCTCTTGCCGCCCCCGCGCAATAATCCCGAGTAGCGTTCCGTCAAGCGACGCATCTAATTGCACACGGCTGATGCATTTATGCAAGACAGCGTGCATGCGTCCCGGTAAGTCCAGCCGCAATAAAGGCTTGGGTTGGGAGAGACAGTGTTGGCCACAAAGACGACGCATGGCGCCGCGACGGAATGGCGCGCTCACTGGTTGGTGGTGCTGGCTGCTTTTTCCGGAATGGGCCTGTCCACCATCGCCACATATACCATCAGTTTATTCATCGATCCGTTAGAGGACGCGTTCGGCTGGTCCCGCGCCCAGATCATGTCGGGCCAGATGATCGCGGCGACAGTCGGCGTCATCTGTGCGCCGTTCATCGGAGTGGCTGTGGACCGATTTGGCCCCAGGCGACTTGGGATAGCCGCTGGTGTAGCTGTGCCGATCACATTTGCGATGTTTGGGCTGACAAACGGCAATATATGGGTGTGGCGAGGTCTGTGGGCTGTCTTCGCCATTTCCACCGTTCTGCTTCAACCCGCGATCTGGACGGCCGCTGTAACCGGCTTTTTCACCAAGGGACGCGGTTTTGCACTGGCATGCGTACTTTGCGGCAGCGGCTTTTCCTCCATAGTCATGCCTCCATTCACCTATTTCGCGATCGAAACTTTCGGCTGGCGCGCCGGTTTCGCCGCGATTGGCGCATTCTGGGCCTTGCTCGTCTTGCCGCTGACGACGCTGTTCTTCACCAGCCCGCGCGATAAAGACCGGACTTCCAGCGAACCGCCTGTCGCCGCGGTGAACCACGATTTCGCCTATGCCTTCCGCCACATCCTGCTTTCGCGAAAGTTTATACAGGTGGCGCTGGCCGGCTTGCTGATCGCAATGGTCGTGGTGTCGATCGTCATTTCCCTAGTGCCGATCATGGAGGGCAATGGCATCGGTCGAGCTACCGCAGCCAGCATTGCAGGTTTGCTGGGATTTTCGGCCATAGCGGGACGGCTGACTATAGGGTTCCTGCTTGATCATGTTCAGGCCCGTTATCTGGCGGCGGTGATGCTCTGCATGCCGATCATTGCAATAGTCCTGCTGGTTCAGTTGCCCACATCGGTGCCGGCTGCGATTGCCGCCGTGCTCATCATCGGGTTGGCATTGGGAGCAGAGCTTGACCTGCTGGCCTACATCACCTCACGCTATTTCGATCTGCGGTATTTCGGCACACTGTTCGGAACGATTGGCGGGTTTGTCACGCTGGCGGGCGGCATCGGCCCTGTGACGCTAAGCATCGTTTACGACATGGCAGGTTCCTACGTCCCTGCCCTCATTGCCGCGATCCCGATAAGCCTCCTGGCCGCTTTGATGTTCCTCTTGCTGGGCCCGTACCCGGAAGGCAGCGAGGGGCACTAGCAGCTAACCATAATGGACAGTGCAAAGCGGCGCGTGTTACGCATCGCCTGAAAAATGATACCGGAGGGTTGAAATATGACGGGCACGAGCGAGAAGAAACTTCGCACCATCATCATCGGCGCCGGAATGGCCGGCCTCCTGGCGGGGATAAGGTTGAAGATGCGCGGTGATGACGACTTTACCATCTATGAAAAGGGTGATCGCGTCGGGGGCACCTGGCGCGAGAATACCTATCCCGGCCTCACCTGTGACGTGCCCGCTCACGCTTACACCTATAGCTTCGCCTACAACCCGGAATGGAGCGCGTTCATGGCGCCCGGCCCGGAAATACGCGAGTATTTTGAAAGCATGGCCCTGCGCTATGGCGTGAAAGAGCACATCCGCTTCAATAGCGAAGTGGAAAGCTGCGAATGGCGCGACGGGTTGTGGCACATCCGCACTGGCGATGGGATCGAAGACAGCGGTAACGTTCTGGTCGCCGCGACCGGTGTGCTCCATCATCCAAGCTATCCCAACATCGAAGGGCTGGATGAATTTGCAGGCGCCTGCTTTCACAGCGCGCGTTGGGATCATTCCGTCCCCCTTGATGGCAAGCGTATCGGTGTGATCGGCACGGGATCGACCGGCGTGCAGATCGTTAGCGCGCTGGCAGGCAAGGCATCGAAGCTCACCCATTTCCAGCGCACCGCGCAATGGATCATGGCTCGGCCCGGCAAGACATACACTGATGAAGACAAGCAAGCCTTCCGGGCTGACCCTGCCCTGATTGAAGCTGTGCGGAATAACCCCGAAGGGGCGGCCAACCGTGATCGGTTTCTGGAAGCTGTAATCAACCCTGAATCCCCCGCGCATGGGGAGTTGGAGGACCTTCTGCTCCAAGGCCTGCATGATCGGGTTAAAGACCCGGTACTGCGCGAAAAGCTGACGCCGAATTACCGCGCAGCATGCAAGCGCTTGATCTTTGCGAACGAATATTACGATGCGATCCAGCATCCTGATGTGGAACTGGAAACCAGCGCCATCGAACGGGTCGAGGCAGGCGGAGTTCGTCTGAAGGACGGCACGCTGATCGAGTTGGACGTTCTCGTCTTGGCGACCGGGTTCCAGGCAGATCGCTTCGTGCGGCCAATGACCATGAAAGGCGAAGGCGGCGTTGATTTGGATGACCTGTGGGCAGTTGTCCCGCGGGCATACTACGCCATTACTGTGCCGAACTTCCCCAATATGGTCCTGCTGAACGGACCGGCTGGCCCAGTCGGCAACTTCTCGCTGATAGATGTGGCAGAAGCCCAGTGGAATTATTTCGATCAATTGATTGAGCCGGTCCGCGAAGGTAAATGCGCGGGCATCGCGCCGACTATGGCTGCGCTGGACGAGTATGACGAGCGCAGGAGCGCCGCGGCGGCCAAGACGGTTTGGGCATCGGGTTGCTCTAGCTGGTACATCGGCGGAGATGGCCTGCCCCAGGTCTGGTCATGGTCGATGGATTATTTCTGGGACTCGATGTCGAAGCCCAACTTCGATGACTATGAAATCTTCGGGGTCACGCAGGACGCATGACGCCATGAAACTTGGGCTGGAAATCCCATACAGTGGCACCCATGCCCATCTGCCAATGGAGAAAATCCGAAAGGCGGAGGAACTGGGCTTCGACGCTGTCTGGTCGGCGGAGGCTTACGGCTCAGACGCGTTCACTCCGCTCACCTTCATCGGCGCGCTGACGAAACGCCTGCGCCTATGTACCGGCATCGCCCAGATTGCTGCGCGCCCGCCCGCCAACTGCGCAATGGTCGCCCAAACATTGGATGCACTTGCAGGGGAAGGTCGTATGGTGGTCGGCCTTGGCCTGTCGGGCCCTCAGATCGTTGAAGGGTGGTATGGCCAGCCGTGGGGGCAGCCGCTGGACCGGATGCGCGATTACGTGGCAATCCTGCGCAAGATATGGAAGCGTGAAGGTCCCGTAGTCCATTACGGGCCGGAAATCGCCCTGCCCTATACCGGCCCCGGATCGTGCGGCCTTGGCAAACCACTCAAAAGCATCCTGCACGGCAATCCTGACATTCCCGTGATGCTGGGCACCGCAACCCCGGGCAGCGTGCGGCTGACCGGGGAAATCGCAGACGGGTGGCTCACCATGCATTCCACGCCGCGAAGCCTTTCCAAAGACATTGAGACCTTGAAGCAAGGCATCGCAAAACGCACCGATGGCAAAACCATCGAGGATCTCGAAATCGTGGGGAACGTCCGCGTCGTGATAACCGACGACGTGAAAGCCGCACTCGATGTGGCTCGACCAACGATAGGGCTGTACGTTGGCGGCATGGGCGCCCAGTCCAAGAACTACCACAAGCAGAAGATGATCGATCGCGGTTATGGCGAAGCGGCGGAGCGCATACAGGAGCTCTTTCTTGCGGGCCGTAAGGAAGAGGCCATCGCTGCAGTGCCTGACGAGTTTTTGGATGAGATGTCGCTGATCGGACCGCACACGAGGATCGCTGAACGGTTCAAGACCTGGCGAGATTCCCGATTTACCCACTTGCGCCTGGTCGGAGTGGATATCGAAGCAATGGAACTGATGGCCCGCACAGTCGGCTAAGGCAGCTTCCCAACTCAGCAATTAGGATTGAGCCGGACGCAATTCTGTGCACAATGCACAAGACGATGTGCAATAATGATGGTGAGAGTGATGGCACGCTTTGACTTTATGGTTCTGTCCCGCTGCACACCCGGTGAAGAGGCAGAGTTTGAAGACTGGTACATGAACCAGCACCTGCCCGATGTCTGCGCAATCGAAGGTGTGGTAAGCGGGCGTCTAACGCGAATGCGGTTCCAGAAGGTCTATGATCTTGATGCGCCGCAGTGGGGCTATCTCACCCACTATGTGCTTGAGGACGAAAATCCACAGGTGGTCATCGACCGGATCATGGCCGTATCGGGCACCGATGCGATGCCGCTCAGCCCCGCCCTGAACAAGGAAGGCATGGTGCAGGCCATCGGAGAAACCATCGGCAGCTTTGGCTGATCGCAAGCACGATCTTTTGCTTCCAGCGGTGTCGGGCCTGTAACCCCCGGCCGCGGGCTGGTATGATAAGAAAAACGGCTCGAAAGGCCGATGGGAGATAGAAATGGCATCGCAGTTTGATGAAGCGCTGGCGAAAGTTCCGTTCCAGGTCACGAATCCAGAACTGATCCCTGCACAACGTTATTACGACGAAAAATTCTTTGAGCTGGAGAAAGAGCATCTCTGGTCGAAAGTGTGGCAGATGGCCTGCCGCCTGGAAGAAATTCCCGAAGTCGGTGATTACACGGAATACACCATCCTCGATAAATCGGTGATCATCGTCCGCACCGCTTCCGGTGTGCGGGCATATCACAACGCATGCCGCCACCGCGGCGTTCGCTTGGTCAATGGGCCGGGCCACGTTTCCGAAGGCGGCTTCGTTTGCCCATTCCACGGCTGGCGCTGGAACGCACAAGGCGAATGCACGTTCGTGTTCGGCAAGCAGATCTTCAATGACGACCTGCTGACGGAAGACCAGATCAACCTTCCGCAGGTTCGGCTGGAAGAATGGGGCGGCTGCGCTTTTATCAATTTTGATGATGATGCCCGGCCGCTGCGCGAGGGGCTTGGCGCTGTCGAACAGAAGCTGGGCGTACGCAATATCGATAAGCTGCAGATGGATTGGTGGTATGGCACCGTGCTGCCCACTAACTGGAAGCTGGCGATGGAAGCCTTCATGGAAGGCTATCACACGATGCAGACGCACCCGCAGCTGCACTGGCTATCACCGCGCAGCGATCTTGGCGGCGATGGCGATGCGCGTGAGCCTGATCCTTGTGTATCCGGCTCAGAGGTCGTCAATCGCTTCGCGGATTTCATGGCCCGGCTTTCGTCCGGCATGGCCGGGATGGTCCATCACACCGAAGTCGATGTGATCGAAAAGCTGCGCGACATGGAAGTGCCTGATGATCAGATGCAGGCGACAATGGCCTTTTTTCGCAAGGCAGCCGAAGAAATCACCAAGGATGGCATAGAACGCGGCGCGCCGATGTTCGATATCGCCAAGATGGCAGCAGAAGTGCCGACCACGCAGGTGGAATTCATCTTCCCGCACATCTTCTTTCTGCCCACGTTCGGCGCGATGTCCGCCTATCGCGTTCGCCCGTTGACGCCTGAGACGTGCTTCTATGAAATCTGGTCGCTGGTTCTTCGCCCTGAAGATGAACCTTATGATACTCCGACCGAGCCAACCATCCTGCCTTATGATTCACCGGATTTCCCGGAAATTCCGCGGCAGGATTATTCCAACCTGCCCATCCAGCAGCTTGGGCTTCATGCTGGTGGCTTCCAATACATGCGGCTTTCGCGCGAACGGGAAGGGACGATCAGCAATAATCAGCGTCTGATCGACGGCTATATCGCAGGGCTGGACAAGGAATTGTTGACGAAAGCCCAGCATGCGGTGAACACAGGGTTGGATTCACCGATCAACGATATCGGTTTCGGGCCGAAGCTCGAAGACTAATAGGAAAAAACAATGGAAGAGAACGACAACACCAAATTCCAGATTTTCCGCGCCGAAAATGGCCGCGATCTTATGGAAGAAGGCTGCATGACCGTTGCGCCTTTCACGCCAGTGCAGCGTGAAGGCATGGACAAGCTGATGGCCAATGGCCTTATGGACGGTGACGAGGTTAAAGTGCTCGTCAACATCCCAGGATTTTCGATAACAAACGTCTGGTTCAAGCACGGTTATCCGCTGGCGCTGCATAGCCACAACGCCGACTGCCTCTATTATATCGTCGCGGGTTCGCTGAAGCTTGGCACGGAAGAACTCGGTCCGCGCGATAGCTTCTTCATCCCGTCAGGCGTGCCTTACACCTACAAGCCCGGTCCGGAAGGCGTAGAGCTGCTCGAGATCCGCACGGAGAGCGCGTTCGATTTCGTGAACTTCTCAAAGGGCGCGGGCTTCTGGGAAAAAGCTCTCGAAAGCGTGGTTGAGAACCGCGACAAGTGGAAGTCGGCTGAGCGTCCCAAGATCGACGCCTGAAGCACCTTCACTTTCGCTGAACATTGCGCCGGGTCATCCGATCCGGCGCATGCCTTTATTTCATCTTTCGCCTGCCCGATTTTCGACGGTGGGCCAACTGATCGCCGCTCCATCGCTGCGAGGGTAGAGTTTCGCATGTCCATTTCCGCTTACGCTCTCGACATGGCCGAGAAGGTTGAGGCTTTCGTCCGCGAAACCGTCATCCCTTACGAACGTGATCCGCGACGCGACGATCACGGCGCTCCGCTGGACGAAATGCTTTACGAGCTGAAGGATAAGGCGCGAGCAGCCGGAGTGCTGACACCGCATATCCGGCCGGACGGCACTCATCTTACCCAGCGCGAAACAGCGGTCGTTCTGATCAAGTCTGGCCTCACCCCACTCGGCCCTCATGCCTGCAACACCATGGCCCCCGATGAAGGCAACATGTACCTGATCGGCCATGTTGGTAGCGATCAGCACAAGGCCCGCTTCCTCAAGCCATTGGTCGAAGGACGCGCCCGCTCGGCCTTCCTGATGACAGAGCCGTGGGAGATCGGCGGGGCCGGCTCCGATCCTTCAATGATGAAGACCACCTGCAAGCAGGATGGCAATCATTGGGTCATTAACGGACGCAAGGCGTTCATCACCGGGTTCAAAGGTGCGCAAGTTGGCATTGTCATGGCCAAGGCGGATGAAGGCGCGTGCATGTTCCTGGTCGATTTGCCTGATCCTGCGATCCGCATCGATGAAATCCCCAACACAATCGACACCTCGATGCCTGGCAGCCACTCGACGCTTACCATCGAAAATTTGCGCGTTCCGGCGGACCAGATGCTGGGGGCAGCTGGCGAAGGCTTCAAGTATGCACAGATCCGCCTTTCCCCCGCCCGCCTTTCGCACTGCATGCGCTGGCTGGGGTGCTGCATCCGCGCGCAGGAAATTGCTACAGACTATGCCTGCCGCCGAGAGGCATTCGGCAAGACGCTGATCGACCACGAAGGCGTGGGATTCATGCTGGCGGAAAACCGCATCCTCATCAAACAGTGCGAACTGATGATCGACTGGTGCGCCGGCGTGCTGGACACCGGATCGCTCGGCACTGTTGAAAGCTCGATGGCGAAAGTCTCCGTCTCAGAGGCGCTGATGAAGATCGCAGACAACTGCGTGCAGGTGCTCGGCGGCCTGGGCGTCACCGAAAAGACTATCGTCGAACAAGTTTATCGCGAAGTCCGGGCTTTCCGGATTTACGACGGCCCGACCGAAGTTCACAAATGGTCACTTGCCAAGAAAATCAAACGTGAATGGAAAGAGGCTCACGCCAATGACTGACTATACAACCATCCGCTACGAAGTTGACGATGGCCTGCTGCGCCTGACGCTCAATCGCCCGGATCAGATGAATGCCTTCACCGTTGAAATGGCGAACGAGCTGGAACATGCCTTCAGACGCGCCAATGGCGATGATGCGGTTCGCGCCATCGTCGTAACCGGGGAAGGCAAGGCCTTCTGCGCAGGCATGGACCTCTCCGTACCGGGCAACGTCTTCGGGCTGGACGAAACGCTCACTCCCACGAATGAAGACATGAGCAACTGGCCGCTGCGTCCGGAAATCGAAAGCGGCGTGCGTGACACCGGCGGGCAGGTCACGCTGGCAATGTACGATTGCCTCAAACCCATCGTCGGCGCCATCAACGGCGCGGCTGTCGGCATCGGCGCCACCATGTCACTGGCAATGGACATTCGCCTTGCTTCCACCAAGACGCGCCTTGGTTTCGTGTTCGGCCGCATCGGCATCACGCCAGAAGCGTGCTCCACCTGGTTCCTGCCGCGGATCGTCGGTTTGGAGAAGGCGCTAGAGCTGTTCTACCGCGCCGATATTCTCTCCGCGGAAGAGTCGCTGGAAGTGGGCCTCGTGCGTTCAATCCATGACCCGGAAACGCTGGTCGAAGATGCATGCGCTCTGGCCCGTTCGCTGGTTGCGGATCGTTCGCCGGTCAGCATCGCGTTGATCCGCCAAATGACGCTGCAGAACAGCGCGCAGCCCCACCCACGCCTTGCGCACGAGGTGGAATCGCTTGGCGTGTTCTACACCAGTATCGCAGACGGCAAGGAAGGCGTGGCCGCTTTCCTTGACAAGCGTACTCCGCAATTCACCGGGAAGGCGAGCGAAATGCCGCCGTTCTATCCCTGGCAGAAAGGCTAAAACACGCATGAGCGGCGATTTTGTCGAAGCCAATACCGGCACCAGCGCGGTGCGCGAGGGTTTCGGATTAGATGAAGCGTCGCTCACGCGTTGGATGAATGAAAACGTTGAGGGGTTTGAAGGCCCGCTCGCTATTGAACAGTTCAAGGGCGGCCAATCAAACCCCACTTACAAACTGATCACCCCGCAGCGCGCCTATGTCTTGCGGCGCAAACCGCCGGGTGAACTGCTGCCCGGCGCACATGCCGTTGACCGCGAGGCGCGCGTGCAGATCGGGCTGCACAAAGCCAGATTTCCCGTGGCAATAGTGCATGGGCTCTGCACCGACAATGCCGTTATCGGCACATGGTTCTATGTGATGGACATGGTGGAAGGCCGCATCTTCTGGGATGCCACTTTCCCCGATGTTTCACGCGAAGAGCGGCCTGTCTATTTTGACGCGATGAACGCCGCGATGGCGCAGCTCCATTCCGTTGATCCCGATGCGGTTGGCCTTGGTGATTACGGCAAGCCGGGCAATTACTTCGCGAGGCAGATCGGGCGCTGGTCAAAGCAATATCTTGCGGACGAGCTCGCGGGGCGCAATGCGCACATGGATGCGTTGGTGGACTGGCTGCCCGACAATATCCCGCCCGGAGATGACGCCCGGATCGTCCATGGCGACATGCGCTGCGATAACATGATCTTCCACCCCACCGAGCCGCGTATCCTGGCAGTGCTGGACTGGGAGCTTTCGACGCTGGGCCACCCCCTTGCCGATTTCGCTTATCACACGATGATGTACCGGATGCCGCCTCATATCGTGCCAGGTCTGGGCGGAGCAAACCTTGTCGCGCTCAATATCCCCAGCGAGCAGGACTATGTTGCAGCCTATTGCGCGCGGACGGGCCGGGATTCCATCCCGAACTACGAGTTTTACATCGCCTTCAACCTGTTCCGCCTTGCCGCCATCTTCCACGGCATCAAGGGCCGCGTACTGCGCGGCACAGCGGCCAGTGCTCAGGCCGCACAGCGTGCCGAAGCATTCCCGCTGCTGGCCAAGATGGCGTTTGAAAGCATGGAAACGTGCAAGGCCACAGGCAATTCCTGAACACACAAGATCAACGGAGAGAGCTATGACCCAGCAGAACGATCTGCAGCGGCTTCAGGATCTGGCAGACATTCGGTCACTGCTGGATGAATATTGCCTGCGCCTTGAAGTTGATGACTTCGAGCATTGGCTGGGTCTGTTCACGCCTGATGCGGTCTATCATGTGTTCCGTCGCGATCTGAACGGACATGACGAAATCCGCGCGATGTTGAGCCAGGCGCCGCACGGCGTCCACATGCCCGGCGCGCTGCGGATCGAACTGAATGGCGATACGGCGGAAACCGTCCAGAACTATCAGTTCATCGGCGAAGATCCCGCAACAAGCAACTGCGGCTGGTATTTCCGCACCGTTGTCCGCACGTCAGCGGGCTGGAAAATATCTTATGCCAAAGTGAAGCTTCAGAAGACGAAGGCGGATTAAGCCGCCTTCATCTCAAACACCTTGCCCGGATTGAGTATGCCGTGCGGGTCGATCGCCCGCTTGATCGTGCGCATAAGATCAAGCTCCTCCGCAGTGCGAGTCAGCCCGATATAGGCCATTCGGTCGGTGCCGATGCCATGTTCTGCGGAGATCGAACCGCCCAGTTCACTCACTGCGTTATAGATTGCGCTGTCGAACGCCTTTTTTATGTCAGGGTCCATGCGCCCATTGCTGACATTGGCGTGGAGGTTCCCGTCACCAGCGTGTCCGTAATAAAGCACGGTCGCATCGGGTACCGCCTGCTTCAGCGCGGCGTTAGCTGCTTCCACGAAAGTCGGCATATCTGCGATCGCCATACTGACGTCGTATGAGGCAAAGGGCCGTCTGGGCGTCAAACCAGGGCTGAGATCTTCTCGCACTGCCCAGAGCGCATCGCGTTCCCGCTCGCTTTGCGCAATCACCGCGTCGGAGAGCAGCCCCTCTTCCAGCAATTGCGTGAGGGCAGACATGAAAAGCTCACCGTCGAGCTGTGCATTGCCACCCATCGCTTCGGCCAGCGCATAGATGCCGTGTCCCGTCGCCATCGGACGGGGACGCTGTGCTTCCTGTGCAGTGGTCAGCGCTTCATAGAAATCGCCCCACATCAATTCGAACGAAGATAGCTGACCGGAAAGCGAGACTTCCAGCCGCCGCATCACCCTGATCATGTCCTCAAAGTTTGCAGCGGCAAGCAGCGCCGTCTGCCGCGTGGTCGGCAACGGCCGCAGGCGAAGCACCGCCCGCGTAACAATTCCCAGCGTGCCCTCACTGCCGACCAGCAAGTGCTTCCAATGATACCCCGCGTTGTCCTTCAGCATCTTCGTGAGCGAGGTCACCACGGTGCCATCGGCCAGCACAGCCTCCAGCCCGATCACCATGTCGCGCATCATGCCCCAGCGCAGCACCCGGTTGCCCCCCGCATTGGTGCCGATCACGCCGCCGATCATCGCCGAGCCGCGCGCGCCCAGATCAAGCGGCAGGAAAGCGCCCTGCTCTTCCGCCGCTTCCTGCGCGATTTGCAGGATGCAACCCGCCTCCACATCCATGGTCATGGAGAGAGTATCGATTTCGACCACACGGTTCATGCGTTCAAGCGAGAGAGAAAGGCCGCCATCGCTGGGCACGGCCGCCCCGGATGTGCCGCTCTGCCCGCCAATCACCGTAACCGGGATACGCGCCTCATGGGCCTCGCGCATGATCGCAGAGACTTCCGCTGTCGAAGCGGGCTTCACCGCCCAACCCGGGGCGGATGAGAACTTG
>JAZQRJ010000118.1:0-9685 GCA_045629505.1 Novosphingobium sp. | reverse complement strand
AACATAGCTGTCAGCTGAATTCTGCTGCACCGTGATGACTTGCCTGTCAGACAGTTCATGGTTCAGCGACAGATTGATGATTGAGCCCGCCTCGGTATTCATTCGATACGGCAGCTCGTCATTCACCCAATCGAGCATGTAGTCGACGCCGGCCGCCGCCAGCAGCTTTGGCGCGTTGAAGCTTTGCGAACGGGCGATCGACAGCCAACCACGCGGGCGTGTGCCAGTTGCGCGTGCCAGCGTATCGAGCGAATTGGAGATCAGCGCCGCTTCCGCAGCTTCGTCAAGGCCCGACGCGATGGTGCCGTTCATATCGGTCGAGTGCGCAACGATCTCATGCCCTGCACTCACGATGTCCGCCACGAGCTGTGGATAGCGTTCGGCAATCGCGGCGTTCACCGCGAAGCTCGCCCGCCAGTTCTGTGCGGCAAAGGCATCCAGCAATCGGTAAATGCCCACACGGCTGCCATAGTCGCGCGCCGTATAGTGCCGATAATCAGGATAGGCGGTCTGCATGTGGCCCGGAGCCCGGAACGGCGTATCCGAAGGCAGGATGGGGAACCATTCGAGGTTCACGACCACCGGAACCGCAACCAGCTTGCCTTCCGGCCATGCGACCGGAGCACGGGTGAACAGGTTGCTGTAGGGATATAGATCGTGGTCCATGCCCGATCCGCGGCGGGCATAGGACAAGTATGCGGGATCAAGTGCCATCAGCCTTGGCCTCCCTGCACTGCGCGGGCTGCGTCAAGCTGCGCATGATAATGATCGATGATGTCGCCCGCCCGTGTGATCCAGGCGCGGCCATCATTGGCGATGTGACGCAGCACTTCCTCGAACGGGCCGATCCGATGCGGTTGCCCGATAAGATAGCTGTGAAGCGGAATGCACATCACCGTGCCGGACTTCTCACCTTCCGCCGCCAGTCGTTCATACTGCCGGATGAGCGTATCTGCGTATTCGCGCGGGCTCATGTTGTAGACGAAGAAGCCATAATGATCGTTGACTTCAAGGCTATACGGGATCGACGCCAGCCGCCCCTTGGCCACTGCGATCTCGGTCGGCTGATCATCGTGATAAAGGTCGCAGGTATAGGACATGCCATACTCTGCCAGCAGGTCGAGCGTGCGCGTCGTGTGGGTTAGTGCCGGCGCAAGCCAGCCCCTGATACGCTGCCCAGTCGCTGCTTCCACCGTGCGGATCGAATCCTCAATGATCGCCCGCTCCTGCGTTTCGCTCATGCCATAGCTGTAACGCGTGTTGTAAATGCCGTGGCTGAAGAATTCCCAGCCGCGCGCATTGGCGTCTTCCACCACTTCAGGAATGTGATTGCAGAGCGCGACAGACAGGCTGACCGACCCGGGAAAGCCATGCTTGGTCATGACATCGGCCATGCGCCAATGGCCCACGCGGTTGGCATAGTCGCGATGCGAATAGCCCACTACATCGGGGTGAGGCTTGGCCCATGCCTTGCGGTGCGGGCTGGCAGGCGGATCAAGCTCGTAATATTCGAGATTGGGCGAAACCCAGACAGCCACCTTCTTGTCATCGGGCCACTGGAGCTTGGGCCGATTGCGATAGGGCAGATATTCGTAAAGACCGGGATCGGCTTCACCTTCACGCATCGCCCTTCTCCAGCCAGTCCAGCACGGCGCGAACCGGCTCGACATCAGCGTATTTCAGCTGAAGATCGGTAAGGTTGGCGTAGTGGTAGCTCTCGTGCTTGTCAGCAGTCGTTTCGATCGGAACGATGGTGCGATAGCCACGGCTCAGCGAATCCACGGCCGTTGCGCGCACACAGCCGGAGGTGGAACCACCGGTGATGATAACCGTATCCACCTGATGCCAGACCAGATAGCTTTGCAGTGGCGTTTCAAAGAATGCCGAGGGCATGCGCTTGTCGTAAATGGCATCAACGGCGCGATCGATTTCGCAACGTTCATCGAATTCGTGACGGCGCGATCCGTACTTGATGTTCTGCAGGCTGTCGGGTGTGTCGGTGCGCGTGCCCCAGACACCAGCATCGGCGGCGTTGTCCATATAGGCCACGCGCGTCCAGATCACCGGAAAACCGCGAGCGCGCGCCGCTGCCGACAGGGCATTGGCATATTCAATCTGGCGCGGATCGGTTTCGTAGGCAGTCTTGAATTCGTCAATGCGCGTATAGGCGCATTGGAAGTCGACATTCACGATCGCCGCCTTTTTGCCGAAGCCGAATTTGTTGCGGGTCGGATTGGCCATCAACTCGTCGAAGATTTCCTTCGCGGTGCGGCCATCGCTTACCATTTTGGTTCCGATCATCTCTTCACCTTCTTCCTGTTAAGCTGCCTTGCTTGTGGCAGGCACGAACCCCAGAGGCAGCCCGGCATCCGGCACGAAGCCATAAAGTGGCTCACCGGCAAGCGCTTCGGATACGATCGATCGCACAGTGATCAGTTTCTCAAGATCAATCCCGGTCGAAAGGCCCATCGCCTCGAACATGAACACCAGGTCTTCGGTCACAACGTTGCCCGATGCGCCCGGTGCAAACGGACACCCGCCAAGACCGCCCAGCGACGAGTCGAACGTGGTGAGACCAGCTTCAAGTGCAGCCAAAGCGTTAGCCGTGCCGATCCCGCGGGTATTGTGAAGGTGAATGCCTGTGCAGGCGTGATCACCAACGACACCGCGCACCAGTTTCACGACATGACGGACCTGCGCCGGGTTGGCATAACCACTCGTATCGGCCAGCCCAACCTCGTCACATCCAGCCTTCATCAGAGCTTCGGCGAGCGAAGCCAGCTGCGAATCCGGAATAGCCCCTTCCAGCGTGCAACCGAATGCAGTGGAAAGGCTGCCCTCGAACGACGGACGCCTGTCTTCCGGCAAGGTGGCGATCAGGTCCGCAATGGCCTTTGCTTCTTCCAGAACCTGAGCATGGGTCTTGCGCAGATTGCGCTGGCTGTGCGTTTCCGAAACGGAAAGCGGCAGCGTAATCTTGTCAGCTCCTGCTTCCACAGCGGCTTGCGCGCCGCGGAGATTGGGAACCAGCGCCGCAACGGTCAGGCCCGGCAATGTCTTGGCATAAGCGACGATCTCCGCCGTGTCCGCCAGCTGGGGCAAAAGCTTAGCCGGCACAAAGCTGCCAACTTCAATCTCGCTGACTCCGGCAGCGTGTTCCGCCGCAATCCAACGCTTCTTTGCTTCCGTAGGCATCACGGTCGCAACGTTCTGCAACCCGTCGCGCGGCCCAACTTCGCTGATGAGTACGTCCATGATTATCCTGCTTGGCTTTATTGTTATTATCTTATAACAAATGATCCCAACAGGTCCAGTCTCAAATTCAACAGGAACCATCGAGAATGTCCGCTCCGATATCCGAATCTGCCGATCTACCGCTCAGCGGGATCAAGGTTATTGAATTCACGCACATGGTGATGGGTCCGTCCACTGGGGTGATCCTAGCCGACCTTGGCGCCGAAGTGATCAAGATTGAACCGATTGGCGGTGATCGCACGCGTGAGCTGCTGGGATCGGGCGCGGGATACTTCCCGATGTTCAACCGCAACAAGCTCAGCGTTTGCCTCGATCTCAAATCGCCGGAAGATCTGCAAAAGGCGCTGGATCTATGCAGCACCGCCGATGTCGTGATCGAAAACTTCCGTCCCGGCACGCTGGATCGACTCGGCCTTTCTTATGAAGCGTTACGCGCGAACAACCCCGGCCTCATCTATTGCTCGGCCAAGGGCTTCCTCAGCGGCCCCTATGAAAAGCGCACTGCTCTTGACGAAGTGACGCAGATGATGGGCGGCCTCGCCTATATGACGGGCCCTCCGGGACGCCCCCTGCGTGCAGGTACTTCCGTGGTCGACATCACCGGCGGCATGTTCGGCGTGATCGGCATTCTCGCCGCGCTTGAACGCCGCCACCGCACGGGCACAGGCGCGGAAATCAAGTGCTCGCTGTTTGAAACCACCGCGTTCCTTGTCGGTCAGCACATGGCGCAGATGGCGGTAACTGGCCAGGCCGCTCCGCCTATGCCCGTTCGTACCTCGGCTTGGGCGGTCTACGACGTCTTCGAAACCGGACGCGATAACGAACAGCTGTTTATCGGCGTCGTCAGCGATGCGCAGTGGCAGGCGTTCTGCAAGGCATTCAGCCTCGACGATCTACTCGCCGATCCGAATCTCGCCGAGAACAACGCACGGGTACAGGCGCGTGACAGCTTTATGCCGCGTCTGCGCGAAATGATCGGCTCCGTGCCGCGCGAAGATACTGTCAGCAAGCTGGAAGCAATCGGCCTGCCTTTCGCTCCCATCGCGCGGCCAGACGAACTGTTCGACGATCCGCACCTGAACGCTTCGGGCGGATTGCTCGACCTGACATTGCCGAACGGAACGAAAACCCGCTTGCCGAGCCTGCCGCTGGAAATTGACGGTGCCCGCCTGCCGTTGCGCCACGATCTTTCCGCGCCCGGCGCGCACAACCATCTTGTCGCACCCACGGAACCCCAGCAGTAAACCATGCAGCAGACTCAAGGCACCAACACGGCCCGGACGATTTTCGACAAGATCTGGGAACAACACTTGGTCGAAAGCGGCGACGACATGTCGCTCGTGCTGATTGACCGGATCATGCTGCACGAACGCACCGGCGGCGTCGCGCTTCAAAGCGTGGCGGCCGCTGGTCGGAAGATCGCGACTCCGGAGCACGTGTTCGTGACGATGGATCACGTCGTGGATACAATTCCCGGCCGGTCCGACAATACGATCATGCCCACGGGCCGCGACTTCATCACCACCACGCGGCGGGAAGCGCTGGCGGCAGGAGTAACGCTGTTCGACCTGGACGACCCACGGCAGGGCATCGTCCACGTTCTGTCCCCCGAACAGGGCATCGTGCTGCCCGGCGTGACGCTGGTTTGCCCGGATAGCCACACCTGCTCCCAAGGTGCGCTCGGCGCGCTGGCATGGGGTATCGGCTCCAGTGAGGGCGAACATGCCCTCGCCACTGGCACGCTGCGCGTTCGCCGCCCGCAAACCATGCGGGTTACCGTAAATGGCAAGCTCGCCAATCACGTTACCGCCAAGGATCTGGCGCTGCATATCGTCGGCACACTCGGCAGCGCCGGTGCCAAAGGATCGGTCGTCGAATTCGCCGGCGAGGCGATTGAAGCACTGGAAGTCGAAGCACGCATCACGCTGTGCAACATGGCGGCGGAATTGGGCGCATTCACCGCAATCATCGCGCCCGATGAAAAGACCATCGCCTATCTGGAAGGCCGCCCCTATGCCCCCAAGGGCAGCGCGTGGGATGAAGCCACGACCTATTGGCGCACGCTGCGCAGCGATGCGGATTCTACCTTCGATGCAGAAGCCACATTTGAAGCAGCCGATGTCCGCCCCATGATCTCGTGGGGCACTAGCCCGGAACAGTCGCTCCCCATCGGAAGCGCAATCCCTTCTGACGCGTCAAGTCCGTCAAAGGCGGAAGCCTATGAGCGCGCACGCAGTTACATGGGCTTGGACGCTGGCACAATGCCGACCGACCTGGCCATTACCGGTGCATTCATCGGTTCGTGCACCAACAGCCGCCTCAGCGATCTTCGCCGGGCCGCTGAAATACTCAAAGGTCGCCATGTCGCGCCGAACGTACGCGCCATCTGCGTGCCCGGCTCCCGCGGTGTGAAGGCGGCGGCTGAAGCCGAAGGCATTGATCGTATCTTCCTCGACGCCGGCTTCGAATGGCGTGAGCCGGGCTGCTCCATGTGCTTCTTCGCTGGGGGCGAAAGCTTTGGGCCGGATGACCGCGTGGTATCCAGCACCAACCGCAACTTCGAACGGCGGCAGGGGCCGGGCACGAAAACCCACATCGCCTCACCCGAAACCGTTGCCGCATCTGCCATCCTTGGCCGCATTGCGGGCGTAGATGCCCTTGAAGCTTCGCAAGCGGAGACTGCGGCATGACCCCTTTCACCAGCACGACCAGCGCGGTTGTTCCTTTGATCCGCGACAACATCGATACGGACATCATCATCCCCTCGCGGGAAATCCGCTCCGTCTCAAAGACAGGCCTCGCCGACGGGCTGTTCGCAGGATGGCGCTATCTGGATGGCGACCGCATGCCGAACCCGGACTTCGTGCTCAACCAGGATGCCTATGCCGGTGCCACCATTCTGGCAGGCGGCGCCAATATCGGCTGCGGATCAAGCCGCGAACAGGCAGTGTGGGCGCTGGTTGAATATGGCTTCCGTGTAATCCTCGCCCCTTCGTTCAACTCGATCTTCCGCCGCAACTGCATCCGCAACGGCGTTCTTCCTGTTGTCTGCGATCCGGCGCCGATTGCCGCGGCGAAAGGCCCGATCACTGTCGATCTGGCTCAGCGCACGGTCAGCTCTGCCGATGGCGAGACTTGGTCCTTCGAGATCGAGGACGACACCGCAACTATGCTGTTGAACGGCCTGGATGAGGTCGAGCTTACGCTGCGTGCACGCGATCAGATCGATGCCTTCCGCGAGGCAGACCGGCAGCAGCGTCCTTGGGCCTACCTCTGATAACTCCCTAAATAACCCAATCAAAAAAGGCTGATCTGCACACCGCGGATCAGCCTTTTTCGTGAGCGTGTTGGGGCTCAAAACATCGGAGCGGTGCTTACGTCAACCGGCGGATTCGCCTAGTGACAGGGCACCCCCTCGCAAATCCATGCTCATACGATAACGATCGGCCCGATAGCTCGCGATCGTGTGCAACAGGGGCGCGTCACCCTCCCCGGTTACCACGCGCGACACGCGCAGGATTGCGGCGCGTGGTTCAATTTCAAGAACCGACGCAAGCGTCGGATCGGCCGATAAAGCTGACACGGTCTGCCGTCCTCCGACGATCTTGTGACCGAGGTCGGTAACTACCGAAAGCAGTGGCCGTGTCTCCAAAGCCTCTCGATCAATCTTCCCACGTGCCACTGTCACCGGGATATGGCTGATAATTTCGCCCAGCGTCTCGTTATTCTGTTTCCGCAAGCGGACCGCGCGAAGAACGGGTGCGCCGGGGGCAAGCATAAGCGTTTCCGCCACTTCCACCGATGCAGACACCTCACCCAGTTCCAGCACTTCAACGACGGTGCCTTTGCCAAATGCCAGTAGTGCTTCAACTGTATGTTCGAGACTTGCCTCAATCGGCTTCATTGCAGCTTCAAAGACAACAGTCGTCCCGATGCGACGGCGACGCGCCACCAAGCCTTGGCTTGCCAGTTCATCCAGTGCGCGACGTGCTGTGATTCGTGAAACACCAAACATTTCAGAAAGTTGGTGCTCTGTTGGCAGCAGACTTCCCAGCGTCCGTTTGCCGGAATAAATTTCGTCTCGCAGTGACAAATAAAGCTGATGATACAGTGGGATCGCATCAGAGCGAGCCAATATTGCATCCCTCATCCCGCCCACAAATCTAGTCCTCACTTCAACAATCTGGTTTAGACCATCAACTGATTGGAGTTAGTTTACAAGCTAATCCGCTCGTTTGACGCACGCTTCGTCGCAATTGCGTGTTCGCATGTATCGCATTCAGTTGAGCTGTTCGACTGATGAAAAGACCCGCTTAGAAACCGGGGGCATCCTCATCAAGCCACCATGACCGCCTCGTGCCAAGGCAAGTAGTGTCTGTGGACCACCGGCCCGAACATCTGATCTTACGTAATTGCAAGAGATGGAAATGAGCAGGTTTGGACGAACAGAAATCCTTGATTATGCCCAGAAGACTTTTGGCACCAAGGCTGACTATCCATTCCAAAAATATCCGGGTTATGCGGCCTTGCGCGACGGCGAGGACGGTAAGTGGTTCGCTTTGATAATGAACGCCCCAAGGGATCGCTTGGGGCTTAGCGGCGACGAGACCATCGACATAATCGACGTCAAGTGTCCACCGGACGAGGTTGAAATCCTCAAGGGCAAGCGCGGGTTTCTACCAGCCTATCACATGGACAAGAAGCACTGGATCACCATCGTTCTCGATGGCTCCGTACCAAAGAAGGAGATCACCAGGCTTATCGACGGGAGCCATGAACTGATCGCCTGAATCGGCAGGCATCACCGCCGTTCAGCGGCCGGTTCATCCGGGGCATCCTTGCCCATGTCAGCAAGACATGGACTGAGCATGACGCCGACGAAACAACGCGTTGATGAAGCGGAACCTGGCGATCAGCTGTTCGCTTTCATGCGGCCACCTCAAGAAACCTGACCACAGATGTCAGGCGAAAGTGAAAGCCTTGGTCATAAGTACGGCTACCTATTGCTTTGAGAGCCTCATAACTTCAATTCATAGAAATAGTATCTCATCACCGCCGTTTTCCGGTAATCGCTTTAGATGGAGGCGATTGATGCGTAGAAAATACTTTCTGGCGCTTGTTGGAATTCTTTACTCCACCCAGGCAACAGCCCAATCGAGCACTGTTACCGGTAAGTCGGACGCCAAATTGCCTGCTACCGCGGCTTGTGAGGTCTCGGGCTCCGCAGTTGAAGGCATTGGCGTCGCCCTTCTCGATTTCGGCACCACATCGCTGCTGGCGACCGCAATCGAAACGGGTACCGGCACTTCGGGTGTCGATGCGTTTGACGTCCAGTGCACCCCCGATGTCCCATACACTGTCAGTTTCGACGCAGGTCAGAACAGCACCAAAGAGGCGGACCGTGCAATGAAGCGCACGGGCGGGTCCGAACTGGTCAGCTATCAGCTCTATTCCGATGCCAGTCGCACCACGGTTCTGACCGCCGTTTCCGGGACGGGAACCGGCGCCGCCCAGGCTGTGCGCGTTTACAGTCGGGTGCCTCCACAGGCCGCGCCCCAGCCCGGCAAATACCGTGATGTAGTGACTGCCACTGTCAGCTTCTAAGGAAAATGATCAATGCGCGCTTTCATGATGTTCCTGCTCACTGGAATCTGCGTATCGCCGGCATTTGCGCAAACGGCACTTCGGGTGCAGCCCGTTACCGTGGATGTGGTTGCCCCGGCGCAGGCATCTTCCGTCACATTGCAGAACCGCGGCAAGACGCCCATCTCGCTTCAGGTCCAAGTGTTCGAATGGACGCAGGTTGACGGCGCAGACGTGTACCGCCCAACGACCGAAGTGGTGGCAAGTCCCCCAAGAGCCATGATGGAGCCGGGTGTTGGCTACACGGTGCGTCTAGCCAGAACGGGTAACACGGCAATCAGCGGCGAGAAGGCGTATCGGCTCTGGATCAATGAACAACCACCTGCCCAGCCCCCGAAGACGGAAGGTGGGCAAGTCGACGTCCGCATCCGCTATGACATTCCCGTCTTCTTCCACCAACCGGGCGCCAAGCCGGCGTTGACTTGGAGGGCGTTCCGCGAACGGGGCAACCTGTACGTCGGAGCAAGCAACAGCGGCACCGGGCACGCGCGGATTGAGCAACTGGCGGTGGATACCGCGAGGGGCCCCTGGCCTGTCACCCCCGGTCTAGCTGGCTATGTGCTGGCCGGATCGTCGCGTAGCTGGCGCGTCCCACCGCGGAACGACCTTCCGCAGGGGCGAGCGGACGTTGACCTAATTGCGAAGGTCGATGGTGGCGAAATGCGCAAATCAATCCTTATCGATCAGCGTTGAATGCTTCCTAATTGGGGGCGGTGTTGCAATATCGGCAGCGATCCCACCCCCGGCGGCCGCGCACCCTGAACACAGACGCCTGTCGCAGACGAGA
>JAZQRJ010000117.1:0-7127 GCA_045629505.1 Novosphingobium sp. | reverse complement strand
GCAATCCCCCGGATGGTCGGACACCAAAGAGCGATCGCTAGTGCGGGTTTCTGTACGGGCGGCGACCATGACGATGCCAGGATCCGCGGCAGCGGCCGCAATCGCTGCAGAGACGTAGCCAGCATCTGTCAGATAATCGTCGCCGTCGAGTATCATGACCCATTCGCCGCGTGCCAGATCACGCAGCGAGCGCCGGTAGTTTTCGGTGCGGCCCACATTGCGTTCCCGCCGGACAAAGCGCAGCCGCGAATCGGTGATCGCTCGGATTTCGGCATAGCGGGCTCGCGGGGATGCATCGTCGACAACGATCACCTCAAAGCTTGGATAATCCTGCGAAAGCGCACTCTGTGCCGCTTGAACAGCCAGTTCCTCCTGCTCGTACGTCGGGATGATGATGCTAACTAACGGCACCGGAGCGACTTTCACGTTGAGAATTCCCGCCGCATCTTTTGCCGTAGCAGCCAACCAAGCAGTGCGCCATTTCCGAGATAATAAAGGCTCGTCAAACCGCAAAAGACATATAATCCAAAAGACGAGAAAATAACAATCTTAAGGATTATGAACACCGTAAATGTTACTACCGTCATAATAGTTGGTGTTCGGGTGTCTCCCATGGCGTAGAATGCATTTGCGAACAACACTCCAATTCCAGCACCTATTGGTATACCCCCGAAAAGGATTAATACCCAGCGCAGGCTAATCTGATCATTCGCTATGTCACGCTTGGTTAGCAGGGAAGCGATCGGAGGAACTAACGCAACACCCGCTAATACGACAGCGACTGAGGCTGCCGTGATTAGCACAAGGTTTCTGCGAAGGACCGCCCGAAACCCCTGTGCGTCACCTGCCTCGTGCGCGACCGTCAGCGTCGGTGTTGCCGTGCTTGCAAGCGATTGCCCCACCACGCCTGCTGCGGCGGAAAAGATTGACTGGCCAAATACGACAAGGGACAGCGCCCCTGCCGGCGCAAGCGACAGCAGATAACGATCAACCAGAAGGTCGCTTTTGAAATAGATGGCGCCTGCCAGAAGGGCGCGCGCCTTCTCGGCAATGGTCCGCAGGCTTGTTCCAGCTCCCCGCCAGCTGGCGAGCGGAAGAAACGTCATTATCAGCGCCATCTGTAAAGCAAACCGCGCTAATACCAACCAGCCAAGAGAAACGACACCGTATCGGGGAATGGTTATCACCGCCGATAGTACCAGCACCCCTGCCGTAACGAGGGAAATGGTTTCATTGATGACAAAACGCCGTTCGGCATAAAGATAACCGGACAAAATGCTGGAAGCAATCGCAACGGGAGATGCTAGCGCTGCCAAGGCTGCAAGCTGAACGCTTTCGGGAGCCGCCCCATTCGCGAATCCCGGGAATACTAGAAATGTCCAAATTGGCGCAGTTAAATAAAATGCTCCTCCTATTGGCAGCCCTATTAGTAGAACCATTCCGAGCAGGGACCAAACCGTGGCAATGCGCGTCGGTCGATCTAACCGAGATAGCTGCGGCATCAACGCTCCTGCCACAACGCTTGACGCAATTGACAAAGCAACTTGCGGAATGGCCGCCGTTGCGAAATAAGAATCTGCTTCGCGCGACGGTCCAGTCAGGCGCAGCACGACGATCTGCAGTATAAACCCGATCGCTACAGTAGCTAGGTTAAGTAATGCAACGGAAGACTCGATTTTGAAGCGCGTAGCAAAGCGCAGAGCGTGCCGCGCCAAACCCGTTATCATGTTGGCGGCGCTCTACTTTACCGGCCTCATAACATAAGTTATCTCGTCAGCATGGTAGAGTGAGGACAGACGATGCTCGTAAAAGTGCTGCCAGCCAATGTTTCGGTTGACCAAAATGGACATGATCTTGCCCATTACTTTATCAAATAGTCCATCACGATAAAAGTTAATAAATATAGAGTCAATCTTGAAGCGAGTGTCGGTATAGAACACAGGCAGCTTTCTATTTGGCTGATCAGCAGTGTCTACAAAGTAGAACATAGTGTACAAACCAAAAAACCTAACGTGCGTAGGGTCGGAGAATCCGAATACGTTAGAGTAGTGGGGTACCGTGATCGAAACCTTTCCTCCTGGTCGAACAATTCGGTGGATTTCTCGCATCAACGGCATAAACTCACGAACATGTTCCAAGACATGCTGGGTTACGATTTCGCCAACGCTGTTGTCCGGAAACTGGGAGAGGCCTTCGTTTAGATCGGCAACGATATCAACTCCGTCCATCTCGACGATGTCCACGCCATAGAATCCAGGCTTCGGACGTTGCCCGCATCCCAAGTTTATACTTAGTGGTCTGCCCTGGTTGATATCATCAAGGACGGCTTTGTTAAGGAACCTCATAGACATCTTCCCTGAGCCTTAAAGCGACCAGTAGCTTGTGTTAGCTGGTAGTGTTTCCGGACGCACTGCTGATTTTACGTCTACAAAGACGCCATTTGGTCGTAACGCCGCCAATATTTCGTCTATCCGATCAGAATACGCCCGGTGGTTTACGGCCAGAACTATGCCATCCAAGTCATTCAATGCGCCCCAGTCGACTAATTCAATATTGTACTCGTGAGCTGCTTCGGCGGGGTTGGCAAACGGATCATGTACGACAACCGATATTCCGTGCGCATCCAAGCTAGCGAGCACATCAGGTACACGTGAGTTTCGAATGTCGGGGACATTCTCTTTGAAAGTTAACCCCAGAATGGCAACACGCGCGTTATGTGGCGTAATGCCCGCCTCCATCAGCATGGCCGCAGCCTTGTCTGCGATGAATTTGCCCATGCCATCATTGATCGAGCGCCCCGCTAGGATAACCTCGGGACGATAACCCAGCGCCTCGCTGGCGTGCGTCAGGTAATAAGGATCAACCCCGATGCAATGCCCACCAACCAGGCCGGGACGGAACGGGAGGAAATTCCACTTCGTCCCCGCCGCCTCGAGGACGTCGAGAGTGCGGATGCCCATACGGTCCATGATCAGCGACAATTCGTTCATCAGCGCGATGTTAAGGTCGCGCTGGGTGTTCTCCAGCACCTTGGCGGCTTCCGCGACGCGGATGGTCGGGGCTTCATGCAGACCGGCATCCACAATGGCGCCGTACACCTCGCGCAGTCGTGCCAGCGTGGCCTCGTCCTCTGCTGCGATGATCTTGGTGATCGTCTCCAACCGATGCTCGCGATCACCAGGATTGATGCGTTCCGGCGAATAGCCGAGGAAGAAATCGCGTCCCCGCGTTAGGCCGGAATGCTGCTCCAGTAGCGGGCCGCAGAAATCCTCTGTTACGCCAGGATAGACGGTGGATTCGAAAACCACGGCCGCACCCGGACGCAGCGCCGGGCCGATAATCTCGCAGGCAGAGCGCAAGGGGGTGAGATCGGGCTGCTTGTCGCTGTCGATCGGCGTGGGCACCGTGACGATAAAGAACGTGCGTTCGGCGAGCGCCGCCGCGTCAGACGCATAATGCAGGCGACTAGCCTGCAGGACATCGTCATCAATCTCGCCCGTAGCATCGTGCCCGTCGCGCAATTGACCGATCCGCCGAGCGGAAATGTCGAACCCCAGCACATCATCATAGCGCGCAGCCAAGGCGACTGCCACTGGCAACCCTACATATCCCAGCCCGATGATTGCAGGCCGCTCCGTGGTTTTCATCATTGCCCAACCGATTTTTGATGTGAGATGTACCAAGGAAGGGCAGCATGAAGCCCATCCCGGATCGTGTGGGACGGCGCATAGCCAAACGCCGCGGCGGCCTTGCCAATATCGGCCAGCGAATGGCGGACGTCGCCCGGCCGTTCGTCGCGGTAGCAAGGCGGCAGGGCATAATCGATGTCGAGCCCCGCCAATCCGGCACGCAGAAGATCGAACAACTCTGTCAGCGACGTTTGCTCGCCGACCGCCACGTTGTAAACGGCATGAGTCGCCTCGACTGGCGCAAGCGCGGCACGAACGTTGGCCTGTATGGCATTGGCCACAAAGCAGAAATCGCGGCTTGTCTGGCCGTCGCCGTTGATCGCGACCTGCTGGCCGGCAATCATCGCGTCCACCCATTTGGGGATAACCGCCGCATAAGCACCGTCGGGATCCTGCCTAGGCCCGAACACATTGAAATAGCGCAGGCCGACGCACGCCAAGCCATATGCCTGGTTGAAGGCATGGGCATAGCTTTCATTGGCCGCCTTCGTCGCGGCATAGGGCGACAACGGCCGGCCTATGCGCTCCTCGATCTTGGGCAGATTGGGTTCGTCGCCGTAAGTGGAGCTGGACGCGGCATAGACGAACCGCCGAACACCTGCACGCCTGCTGGCGTCCAACATGTTCACGAACCCGGTACAATTGACGTCGTGGGATGTGATGGGATCCGCAATCGACCGCGGGACCGAGCCGAGCGCAGCCTGGTGCAGGACGATTGACACCCCTTGCGTTGCTGCCAGGCATTGCTCCCGATCCCGGATATCGCCCTCGATAAAGTCGAAGCGAGACCAAGCCTCCACGCCAACGATGTGCGCCACTTCATCCAGGTTGGCCTGGTACCCAGTCGCGAAATTGTCAAAGCCGCGCACGCGCTGGCCGCGGGTAAGCAGATATTCCAAAAGGTTGGAACCGATGAACCCCGCCACGCCGGTGATCAGCCATAGATCGCCATCGTAAAACGAGATGCCTTCATCATTGACGGCGAAGCCAGCATTCATTCTGTCGTCTCCACTGGCTAGCTTGCGGGCCGCCTCCCTAGAGGATCGCAGACAGGTCAGCTAGCCCTGATCTATAGGCGTGAAGGAGCGCTTAGAGCCTGATTGAGGATAGGCTAGGGCTAGGCTTTCTGTCCGATTGTAGATTGTTGTGCGGTTGGCAACGAAGCGCGGAAGAATAACCTCATCGCGCCACGTCTGGCCGAGGCTGGCAGGCTTCGAAGCGCACCATCGCCTATACCAATCGCAATGTCGCAGCAGACCAGATCGATCGTGATCTCATCGAGCTTGTAGGCGGCGGCGCTTCGCTCCGCGTCCATCAGACGGTCGGGTAGCCCCTCGCTTGCTTCTCACATTCCACTTTCCGGCTACGTTTGCTCGGTTCCGCATCCCGAGCTTGAGGTCACGCGTGTAGCGATCAACCCATTCTCAAACCGGCTCTCAGCGTGCACCAAAGCCAGTCAGCATCGTGCGAATCGTTCGCATCACAATCAAAACATCAATCCAAGGAGAGAAGTTCTTAATATAGTAGAAATCGTAGTGAAGTTTAGAGGTTACCTCACTTACTTCAGCTACATGACCCTGATTGACCTGCGCCCATCCCGTTAGTCCTGGTCGCACGATATGACGATAGCGATAGAAGGGAATTTCACTCTCGTACCACTCGGATAGAACCCGAGCCTCAGGCCGGGGGCCAATCCAGCTCATCTCCCCCTTTAAAATGTTTAGGATCTGCGGCAGCTCGTCGATACGTGACCTCCGCAAAAATCTTCCCACACGCGTGACACGTGCATCTTCCGACTTCGTCTTGGCCGCGTCCAGCGTTCCTGCGGCATGCCCGCCGGGAACCATGGTTCTAAACTTGTACACTGTGAAGGGAACGCCACGATACCCTATTCTAACTTGTCGAAAGATAGGCGAACCAGGCGAGTCGAGGCGAATGATGATTGCGATTAAGATCAATAGCGGCGCCAGCATGATTGCCGCAATCAGTGCAGAGATCCAATCTCCGATGTGCTTTACGGTCATGAATGCAGATATTGGTGACAACGTTCCGAAGCTGTTCTCCGAGAGATGCTCCAGCTGCACCATACCTGTCATGGATTCAGCCAAGTGTTTGGTATGATAAACCGGAACGCCCTGGAGTGCATAATCGGCGAGACGGCGATCCCAATCCGCTGATAGATCAACGCGCAGATCAGCGGTGATGGCATGAAGACCTGAAATGTCCTGGCTAACCGACTCCATAATCACCCAGCGTACGCCGCTAAGTGACAGTAGGCCTAGATAGTCTCCCTCGGGCACTACTCCAATTGAGAATACCTGCCGCCGCACCCCGATGACATGGATGCCTATGAACCATGCCAAGACCAAGACAAAGCCTACGATCAGGAGCGTCCGGCTATAGGATAGTCTCGCGAAAATTACTGCGATCAGCATCACGCCATAGGAGATACCGAATGCCGGAAGCGTATACGCGCTACCTTCCACGCCGGGGTACTGGCTAATGCTGCGCAACAGCGCAACACCCAGCAACATGGCAAGGACACCATAGGCCCATGTCGCCAACACGAGGTCGAGGTCAACAAATGCCTTTGGATTCAACCCCCATAGCAACAGGAACGGAAGCAGGGTGACGATCAGTGCGCCACCAATCTGATATCGCAGGCGCAACCAACCCGCACCGACGCCCCGCATACCTGAATATCTCATGGGCTCGAACGTCTCTTCCGCTTTGTGCTCGTGGGAGGCTGCAATCGGCAGCCCACTAGCATATACCAATGCTGTCAGCACCTTACTGTCGGCAATCCTGTGAATTGCTCAGTGCTGCCGATTACGCGCCGCCTAGCAAACGGCCTCTTGGCTTACAACAGTCACCATCCTGCCGGTCCAAGGTGACGTGCATCGCCGGTAGCACGGCGGGCTTAGGGGCGTTTCACTTAAGCCCGTGAACGCGGGTCTCGCAGAAATCGAGACTAATTTTAGGTTTTAGGCTTGGCTAGGATCTCTAGCGAAACCTCGATGCGCTCCAACTTATCCGTCCCAAGCGCTTTGGCGGTGGACGTTCGCAAGGGTTCGCCCGCCTACGGCCAGTGGGTCGGCGCCGAACTTTCGGCCGAAAGCGGGCTCCAGCTGCTTATCCCGATCGGCTTTGCACACGGTTTTGTGACGCTCGAGTCTGACTGCGAAGTCACCTACAAATGCTCGGACACCTATGGGCCCGATCATGACGGCGCCATCCGCCGGGACGATCCGGCGCCGGCCCTGTCGACGGGTCGGCAGGCGGTATCGCTTGGCAGATGCCGGCATCCGCGACATCCTGATCATCTCCAGCCCCGAATATCTCGACAACTACCGCCGCCTGTTCGGCGACGGGTCGGCGTTTGGCCTGGCGGTCCAATATGCCGAGCAGCCGAGCCCCGATGGCCTGGCGCAGGCCTTC
>JAZQRJ010000116.1:0-34371 GCA_045629505.1 Novosphingobium sp. | reverse complement strand
TGGCTGTGCAAGCTCAGGCCCGGTTGCGATGAACAGCTCCGCCCCTACGGCAGAAGTTCAGGCCGGCGTGTCAAAGGCAGTTGCCAAGGCCGAAGCCATGGTCGCGAAGCAACCGCAGGATGCTGCATCGCGGCTTGCACTGGCAAATGCCTATATAAACGCCGGCCGGTTCGAATCGGCAGTTGCCACCTTTGAAGATGCCCGGCAGTTGGGTGATGCCAGCGCCCGAACTGCGCTCAGCCTTGCGCTTGCGTACATCGGCACGGGGAACAGCGCGGCTGCCGTTTCGCTGCTCCACGAATCGCGCGATGTTCTGTCGCGCGGCGATCTTGGTTTGGCGCTCGCGCTCGCGGGCGAAACGGGCCGGGGGGTTGAAGTGCTGTCTGATGCCGTGCGAAGCGGGGAAAACACTGCAAAGGTTCGACAGAACCTCGCTTACGCCTATGCATTAAATGGCAGTTGGCTGGAAGCGCGCCTGATGGCGGCGCAAGACGTGCCCGCCGACCAGCTCGACGCGCGGATCAGCGAATGGGCGCGCCAAGGTAACCCCGAGTATTATCGCGTTCGCGTTGCAAGCATGCTGGGCGCGCCTCTGCTGGCGGATTCCGGCCAGCCCCCGCATCTTGCCCTCGGCCGCGCTTCGGATGCAGCAACGGCCATGGTTGATGCGGCATCGAGCAGCGGTGAATTGCCCCCGGTGGAGCAGGGCGAAAGCTTTTGGCTTGCGGAAATGACTCCTGCAGAAACGGAACCGGCGGCAGCTCACGAAAATCAGGTTGCGGCGGGGAAGCCTGCAAGCACGTTCGATTCTGCCTTCGTGAATGGATCGGCTGTTGGTGCGGCTGTTTCGCGTCCGGTGGTGCAGGCGGCTACGACGCGCG
Organism: Novosphingobium sp.; assembly: GCA_045629505.1. Classification (GTDB taxonomy): domain Bacteria; phylum Pseudomonadota; class Alphaproteobacteria; order Sphingomonadales; family Sphingomonadaceae; genus Novosphingobium. The sequence continues at coordinate 33,490 of JAZQRJ010000116.1, read as the reverse complement.
TAGCAGCTGCGGAAACAGCGCAGCGCCGGTCTCGCCCGGTCGAACGCTCACGCAACCTGGTGCCGACCCGCGTCTCTGCCAAGGCGACGGGATCGCATCTCGTGCAGCTTGGTTCGTTCACATCCCCGCAGAACGCGGATCGCGCGTGGAACGTTTTCGTTGCGCGCAACCCGGAACTGAACAACTTCGACAAGAAGGTCAGCCAGGCCATGGTTGACGGCAAGAAATTCTGGCGCGTGTCGGCTAGTGGCTTTGATAAGTCTGCTGCCCACCAAATGTGCTCCACGGTCAAGAATCGTGGCGGGGCCTGCATCGCATGGTCCCCGTCAAAGCCCCTTCCCGGTGCGATTACCAAGAATTGATCGTTCTGGAGTCTGATCCGGCAATGTGGCGCTGCCGGATCAGACGTCTGATTGCTTTACCCCAACCCTTGCGCCGCCCTTGAACAGCGCAAGCACGCGGCCCTGAACCGGCTGCTTGTCAAACGGGGTGTTGCCCGCGCTTGCGGCCATCTGATCCGAATCGACGATCCACGGACGATCCGCGTCGATAACCGCGATGTCCGCCTCGGTGCCCGTTTCCACACGACCCGAACGCACGCCGAGCAAGTCTGCCGGATTAGAGCAGAGCAATTCGAACGCACGGCCCAGCGAGATGCGGCCATCGCGTACGAGATTGAGAGTCAGCGGCAGCAGCGTTTCCGCACCAGCCATGCCCGGCTCCGAATCGGCAAACGGTAGGCGCTTGTCCTCAGGCCCACGCGGGTCGTGACCGGACGCGATTACGTCGATGGTGCCGTCAGCAATGGCGTCCAGAACCGCCTTGCGATCCGCCTCGCTCCGCAATGGCGGCGAAAGGTGCATGAAAGTGCGGAAATGCGCCAGCGCTAGGTCCGATAACATGAAGTGTGCGGGCGTCACGCCTGCCGTTACCGGCAGGCCGCGCGCCTTGGCTTGCCGCACAAGGTCCAGACCGCGTGCGGTGGTGACCTGACGAATATGCAACCGCGCGCCCGAAAGTTCAGCCAGTGCAATATCGCGGGAGACCGCAAGCGCCTCGGCCTCTGCCGGGGCAGAGGGCAAGCCGAGCCGAGTCGCCATCTCACCCGACGTGGCGACGGCCGGGCCGGCGATCCCGCCATCTTCGGCATGCGTGCAGACAACGAGGCCGAGCATCCGCGCATATTGCAACACGCGCAGCATCGTGCCCGAATCGGCAATCCAGCGGCGACCGGTGGCGACTGCTCTTGCTCCGGCGTCCTTCATCAGGGCGAGCTCCGCCAGATGCGTGCCGTTCAGCCCTTGTGTTGCTGCGGCGAGAGGGTGCACCCAGAAGTCGGGCTTGCCCGAGCTGGCGACGAAGCGGACGCGCGATGGAGCATCGAGCGACTGGTTGTCTGGCATCAGGGCGGCGCGCACGATTCCGCCAAAGTGGAAAGCGGGCTTATCTACCGCAAAAGCACCGAAATCGATCAGACCCGGCGCGATCAGCTTGCCTTTGGCGTCGAACGTATCTTCGCCAACGCGCGGTTGAACGTCTGGCCCAACCGCGGCAATATGGCCATCCTCACAGCGCACCGCGCCCGGAACTGGCTCCGCCTGGCCGGGAAGGATGAGCTTGCCGTTGAGGATGGTGAGGGGGACGGGAATGCTCATTGCCAGCCCTCCACCTGCCGCACGTGGCGGGTTAGCACATCAAGACATGCCATGCGGATTGCCACGCCCATTTCCACCTGTTGGGTGATGAGTGAGCGATCGATATGATCCGCGACGTTGCTGTCGATCTCGATACCACGGTTCATCGGACCGGGATGCATGATCAGCATATCGGGATGGGACTGCGACAGCCGCTTTTCAGTGAGGCCATAAAGGTGCCGATATTCGCGGGGCGAGGGGATGAATTGCCCCTGCATCCGCTCCAGCTGAAGGCGCAGCATCATCACCACGTCCACACCATCCAGCGCCTCGTCAAAATTGTCGAAGATGCGCACATGCATCTGCTCGATGTCGGCAGGCATCAGCGCCGGTGGAGCGCAGACCCGCACGTCCGCTCCCAATGAGCGCAGACACAGGATGTTTGACCGAGCTACTCGGCTGTGAAGGATGTCTCCGCAAATCAGCACGGTAATGCCATTAAAACCGCCCTTGGCCTTACGGATCGTCAGGGCATCCAGCAGCGCCTGCGTGGGATGTTCATGCTGACCGTCTCCGGCATTGAGAACCGGGCAATCAACCTTGTCGGCGATAAGCTGCACCGCGCCCGAACTGCTGTGGCGGATGACAATGGCATCTGCGCGCATGGCATTCAGCGTGATCGCCGTATCGATCAGCGTTTCACCCTTTTTCAGGCTGGACGTTGCCGCCGCCATATTGACTACGTCCGCGCCCAGTCGCTTGCCCGCAATTTCAAAGCTGAGCAGTGTGCGCGTCGAGTTTTCAAAGAAGGCGTTGATGATTGTGAGGCCAGCCAGCCGGTCATCATGCTTCTGGGAACGGTGGTTCAATTTGACCCATTGTTCCGCCTCATCAAGCAGAAATAGAATCTCGTGTGGGGCAAGGCCGGCGACGCCCAGAAGATCGCGATGCGGGAATGCCGCTGATCCCGGGGGGTAGGATTGTGCTGAAGATGTCATTGAAGACGGTCTCATAGGCAAGGTGGGGCTTCGGCTCAAGCCAATTTGCCCTGATTTGCCCCCGCGTCCCCACCTGCTAATGGTTGTGCGATAAACCCCGGCAAGGGGGATGGAGATCGCATGGCATTCGCACGCAACGTCTGGAAACTTCTGGTCGCCCTAAAGGATGGCCTTGTGCTGTTGTTCATGCTGCTTTTCTTCGCGTTGCTATATGCCGCGCTATCCATGAAACCGGGGCCGGCGGCGGTACGCGACGGTGCACTGCTGATCCAATTGAACGGCGTGGTTGTGGAGGAGCCGACCAGACCCAGCCCGTTCGACATTCTCCTGACGCAGGAGGCGCCTCTCAATGAGTATCGCGCGCGGGACGTGGTGCGTGCCTTGCGCGGCGCTGCGGACGACAAGCGGGTAAAGGCGGTGGTGCTGGACCTGTCCGGGTTCCTTGGTGGCGGGTATGTGAACATCAGCGAGATTGGCGAAGCCATGGATGCGGTCCGCGCGTCAGGAAAGAAGGTCTATACGTTCGGGCTGGCTTACGTCGATTCCGGCGCGTTGCTGGCCGCGCATTCAGACGAGGCCTGGGTCGATCCCAATGGCGGTGTGTTTATCACGGGGCCGGGCAGCAACAGGCTTTATTATGCCGGGTTGCTTGAAAGGCTGAAAGTGGATGTCAACGTGTTCCGCGTGGGCACCTTCAAGAGTGCGGTTGAACCATTCCTGCTTTCCGGCCCGTCCGATGCCTCGCTGAAGTCTGACGCGGCGCTTTACGGCTCTATCTGGAAGAATTGGCAGGCTGATTACAAACGCGCGCGGCCGAAAGTGGATATCACCCGTATCACTGTTGATCCGGTGGGCTGGTTGAATGCCTCCGGTGGCGATGCGGCCGTCGCAGCAAAGGCCGCAGGCCTTATCGACCGCATTGGCACGAAGAGCGAATTCGACCAGCGAATCGCCAAGTTGGTCGGCACCGACAATAGCGACAATGGGCCGGACTTTGTGCACACCTCGCTGAGCACTTGGCTCGCGGCCTTGCCGGAAAAGACACCCGGCAAGGCGATTGGCGTTGTTACCATCGCCGGCGAGATCGTGAATGGCCGGGCCGGGCCGGGTATTGCGGGCGCTGATCGCATCGTCGCAGTGCTTGAGGATGCGCTTGATGATGATCTGGCAGCGCTGGTCGTGCGCGTCGATTCGCCGGGTGGCTCGATCATGGGTTCCGAACAGATTCGCCGGGCGATTCTGCAGCATAAGGCAAAGAAAACCCCGATTGTCGTGTCGATGGGTAATCTGGCGGCCAGTGGCGGTTATTGGGTGTCCACTCCGGCGTCGCGGATTTTCGCCGCACCAGAGACGATCACCGGTTCCATTGGTGTATTCGCCGTCGTCCCCACGTTTGGCGATACCCTCGCGAACTGGGGAGTGAACACGGGCGGGTACAAGACGACTCCGCTCACCGGCGAGCCAAACGTGGTGGCCAACCTTCCGCCTCAAGTTTCCGCCATGCTTCAGTCTACGGTGGAGCACAGCTATGGCACGTTCGTCGCGCTGGTCTCCAATTCACGCAGCATTTCGCCTCAGACTGCGCCGGATTGGGCAGAGGGGCGTCCCTGGGCTGGTGTAACCGCCCAGCAACTGGGCTTGGTCGATCAAATGGGCGGGCTGGATGATGCGCTTGCCTATGCAGCCAAGACCGCCGGATTGAAGGACGGCCAATGGCACCCGAAGTTCCTCGGCCAGCAAAAAAATGATCCGTTTTCGATGGTTCTCGCTTTGCTTGGTGACAAGGGCAGCGAGGACGCCGCAAGAGGGCAGGGTGATTTTGCAGCGGCGCTTACCGCCAACCAGACCTACATCGCAGGGCAGATTGCCGCGACTATGCGGACGCTGTTTAACGTACGCGGCGTGCAGGCCTACTGCCTGGAATGCCCCCCTGCATATTCAGCGAAATCGATGAATCGGGACAGGATGGAAGTCTCTCGCTGGTTGGCGGAGGCGCTGGGCTTCAGAGGAGATTAGGTTCTTCGTCCGGCCCGATGCCCGGTTCATCAATATCCGGAGGAAGGTCCGGCATCTCGTCCGGAGAAGGTTGAGGACCCGGTTCGTTGGGCGTTACGGGGGTTTCCGGCGGGGATTGAGGCTCGATCCTGTCTGGGCCGGGATTAGGCTGCGTTGCCATTTTGTTTACCTTTCATTGTTGTTCCCACTCGATTTGGTCATGGTATCGCTGCCATACAAGGCGTGGTGCTTGCCCTTTGTCGCTAGTGCCGATAAGGGCACCGCCTTGAGTTATTCGCAGGACGTGATGTCCTGTATGGAAATGGCTTCAACTCGCGGGCGTGGCGGAATTGGTAGACGCGCTGGTTTTAGGTACCAGTATCGCAAGATGTGGGGGTTCGAGTCCCTTCGCCCGCACCAATTCGGCCCGGCGCCGGGATGATGCCGCATTCAGATCGCAGGGAAGGTTTCTTTAAAATGCAGATAGTCGAAACCAACAACGAGGGGCTGAAGCGCGCCTATACGGTGACGATCACGGCCAAGCAGATTTCTGAGCGGATAGAAGGCGAAGTGAAACGCATGGCGCCGCAAGTGCGCATGCCCGGCTTCCGTCCCGGCAAGGTGCCTGCGAATCTTATCAAGAAGATGCACGGCCCCGCTCTTCATCAGGACGCGCTGAACACCTCCATTCGCGAAGCTATGGACAAGCTGGTCGAGGAAAAGTCGCTTCGTCCTGCCATGCAGCCTCAGGTTGAACTGGGCGACGGCTATGAAGAAGGCAAGGACGCTGAGCTGTCGGTCAGCCTTGAAGTGCTGCCCGTCATCGAAACGCCCTCACTGGATGGCCTGAAGCTCGAAAAGCTGGTGGTTCCCGTCGCCGATGAGCAGGTGAGCGAAGCGATTGAGCGGATTGCCACCCAGCAGAAGAGCTACGAAGTCGAAGAAGGCCGCGCCGCACAGGATGGCGATCAGCTGATCTGCGATTTCGTCGGCAAGCTGGATGGTGAAGCGTTCGAAGGCGGTTCTGCCGAAAAGCAGCCGATCGTGATTGGCGCGGGTCGGTTGATTCCCGGCTTTGAAGAGCAGCTGATTGGCTTCAAGGCCGGTGACGAAAAGCAGATTACCGTCACTTTTCCCGAGGATTACCCCGCGGAGAACCTGAAGGGCAAGGACGTTACTTTCGACATCACCGTGCACGAAGTGAAGGTGCCGGTTGATACCAAGATCGACGACGATTTCGCGAAGCTGCTTGGCCTTGAAGGTCTGGAGCAGCTGCAGACGCTGATGCGCGGCCAGCTTGAGCAGGAAACTGCCGGGCTTACCCGTACGCAGATGAAGCGTGCGCTGCTTGACCAGCTCGCTGCTGCGCATGACTTTGCTGTGCCGCCCTCGATGGTTGAGGCCGAATTTGAGCAAATTTGGGCCCAGCTGCAGCAGGAAGCCGCGCGTGAGGAAGATCCCGAAGCTGCGCTGAAGGAAATCGAAGACGAGCGCGACGATTATCGCACAATCGCCGAACGCCGTGTGCGTCTTGGGCTTCTTCTATCCGAAATCGGCCAGGCGAACGGCGTTGAAGTGACGCAGCAGGAAATGCAAATGCTCCTGCAGCAGGCTGCTCAGCAGTATCGTCCGGAAGATCGCCAGCGTTTCTTCCAGTTCGTGCAGTCAGATCCCATGGTGGCAGCCCAGCTTCGTGCGCCGCTCTATGAGGACAAGGTCATCGATTTCCTGATCGAGAAGGCTGACGTGACTGAGCGCGAAGTGACGCGTGACGAACTGCAGGCCGCTATCGAAGCTGAAGGCGACGCCACTGACGGCGCGAAGAAGGCCCCGGCCAAGAAGGCAGGCGCCAAGAAGGCTTCGGCTAAGAAGGCCGATTCCGACGAAGCTGAGGGTGAAGAAAAGCCCGCCAAGAAGGCTTCGGCTAAGAAGGCCGATTCCGACGAAGCTGAGGGTGAAGAAAAGCCCGCCAAGAAGGCTCCTGCCAAGAAGGCAGCCAAGGATGGGGATGAAAAGCCCGCTGCCAAGAAGGCCCCGGCCAAGAAGGCTGCCAAGGCTTCGGACGCAGAATAATCGAATAATTCTTTGGGCGCCGCGTGGTTTTTTACCGCGCGGCGCTGCCGATTCATGGCCAGCGTGATGCTGGCGGCACCTGAATCCCGGTAAACGCTCTTGAACATCGCGCTTCGGCACGCAACATAAGCGTCCTAATCAAAAGAGGACTTACATGATCGACCTGTTCGGGCGTGCCGACGCACATGGCAATTTCACTACCGATCCCGTAACCGGCGCGCTGGTACCTGTGGTCGTCGAGCAGACGAGCCGCGGTGAACGTAGCTTTGACATCTTTTCGCGCCTTTTGCGCGAACGCATCGTATTCGTGACCGGTCAGGTCGAGGACAATATGGCCTCGCTGATCGTGGCCCAGCTCCTGTTCCTCGAATCGGAGAATCCGTCGAAGGACATCTCGATGTACATCAACTCGCCGGGCGGGGTGGTGACAGCGGGCATGGCGATCCACGACACCATGCAATACATCCGCCCGCGCGTTTCCACGGTCTGCATCGGGCAGGCTGCCTCGATGGGTAGCTTCCTGCTTGCGGCGGGTGAGCCGGGTATGCGCATCGCTTTGCCTAACGCCCGGATCATGGTGCACCAGCCATCCGGCGGCGCGCGCGGCATGGCGTCTGACATTGAAATTCAGGCGCGCGAAATCCTGCGCATCCGCCAGCGGATGAACGAACTTTACGTTAAGTACACCGGCCAGAGCCTTACCGATATTGAGAAGGCGCTGGATCGCGACACGTTCCTTGAGGCCGAAGAAGCCAAGGCTTTCGGCATCGTCGACAAGGTTTTTGAAAGCCGCCCTGACGCTGAAAAGCAGACGGATAGTGCAACCCCGAGCGAGTAATGAAACGCCACGACGATAATTGATCCCATCCCCATCTGGAGAGCCAGGCTTCAGGTTTAAGCAAGCTTTCGGGATATAAGGCGGGATTGATAATTGTGTTAGGCGGAGTAAGCTCGTCGAGTCGCCCAACGCGGGCGCTGTAACAGAGATATGACATTGAGCGGAACGGACTCAAAAAGCACCCTGTATTGCAGCTTTTGCGGCAAATCTCAGCATGAGGTGCGTAAGCTAATTGCCGGGCCGACGGTTTTCATTTGTGATGAATGCGTTGAGCTATGTAATGACATCATCCGCGAGGAAACTAAGGCGGGTATAAGCGGTAAGAAAGACGGTGGTGTGCCGTCGCCCCGCGATATCTGCCAGACGCTCAACGATTATGTCATCGGCCAGGACCGTGCCAAGCGCGTGCTGTCCGTCGCGGTGCACAATCACTACAAGCGGCTGAAGCACAGCGGCAAGGCAGGCGATGTCGAGCTTTCGAAATCGAACATCCTGCTGGTTGGGCCGACCGGTTCGGGCAAGACACTGCTTGCCCAGACGCTCGCCAAGACTTTCGACGTGCCATTCACGATGGCTGACGCAACCACGCTTACCGAAGCAGGCTACGTTGGCGAAGATGTGGAAAACATTATCCTGAAGCTGCTTCAGGCGTCGGATTACAACGTCGAAAAAGCGCAGCATGGCATCGTTTATATCGACGAGATCGACAAGATCAGCCGCAAGGCCGAAAACCCTTCAATCACGCGCGACGTATCGGGCGAAGGTGTGCAGCAGGCTCTGCTCAAGCTGATGGAAGGCACTACTGCTTCCGTGCCGCCGCAGGGTGGACGCAAGCATCCGCAGCAGGAATTCCTGCAGGTCGACACCACCAACATCTTGTTCATCTGTGGTGGTGCGTTCGCGGGCCTCGAAAAGATCATTGCTGATCGCTTGCAGAAGCGTTCCATCGGCTTTGGTGCTCACGTTGCCGATCCGGACAAGCGCCGGGTGGGTGAACTGCTCCAGAAGGCGGAGCCGGAAGACTTGCTGAAGTTCGGCCTGATTCCGGAATTCGTAGGCCGGTTGCCCGTTATTGCGACGCTGGAAGACCTTGATATCGCCGCGCTGGTGAAGATTCTCCAGGAGCCGAAGAATGCGTTGGTCAAGCAGTATGCCAAGCTGTTTGAACTGGAAGACGTGGACCTGAAGTTCACGGACGAAGCGCTGGAGGCGATTGCTCAAAAGGCGATTGAGCGCAAGACCGGCGCACGTGGTCTGCGGTCAATTGTTGAAAGCATCCTGCTTGATACGATGTACGACCTGCCAACCGAGGAGAACATCGCCGAAGTGGTGGTGGACGGCGATGTTGTCGCCGGACGCAAGGAACCAGTTCGTGTCCTTAAGGGCAAGGAAGAGGAACAGGCCGCTTAATCAGCAGCTGCTCCAAGCCCGAAATTAGCGGCATTCCCCGGGGGGAGTGCCGCTTTTTTGTTGCGCAAGGCCCACGCGCTGAACCTTCAGATTATCGCTTCGCTTTCCAGGGCACATTCGGGACCGCCTGCGGTCTCGATCTGGATCGTCGGATGCCCGATCCCGAACTTGTCATGCAATTCATGTCCAAGTTCGTGGAGGAAGTGATCGTCCGGCGGGTGGTTCGGCATCACCAGATGTGCGGTCAGCGCCGTTTCCGTGGTGCTGATCGGCCAGACATGCAGATCGTGCACAGCAATGACATTTGGGCGGGCGGCGAGGAACGCGCGAACTTCCGAAACGTCGATTGCATCGGGCGCTGCCAGCATTCCCATACGCAGTGAATCCTTCAGCAGGCTCCAGCTAGACAGTCCAATTACTGCCGTGATGAGGAGGGATGTGATCGGATCGATCAGCATGAACCCGGTCCACAAAACCAGAAGGCCTGCGATCACGACCCCTGCTGACACCGCTGCATCCGCCATCAGGTGAAGGAACGCCGCGCGTAAGTTCAGGTCCGACTTGCTGCCGTGGACAAAGAGGAAAGCGGAGAAGCCGTTGATGATGATGCCGATGCCCGCCACCACCATCATGGTTCCGCCTTGCACTGGTGAGGGATCGAAGAAACGCCGGATTGTTTCCAGCAAGATTGCGCCAAGGGCGATCCACAGCAGCGCCGCGTTGGCAATCGCGGCAAGGATGGAAGAGCTTTTTAGGCCGTATGTATATCGTTCGTTAGGCGGGCGAGTGGAGAGCACGCTCGCGCCCCATGCAAGCAGCAAGGCCAGCACGTCTGAAAGATTGTGCCCGGCATCCGCCACCAAGGCCATCGAACCACTGATGAAGCCGAGGGTGGCTTCGATGATCGTGAATCCGACATTCAGAATTACTGCCAGTGCGAATGTGCGTGAATTCGCTGCGCCTGGCGCAGGTGCGTGGTGATGGTGGTCGTGGTTGTGGGTGCGTCCAAGGCTCATGCTTGGGCTTTTGCATGGTGATCAGCCTGCTTCAAGCGATGTGGTAACGTATCGTAGGACGCGCCAGCGCGGAGTTACTGGTAGATGCAGGCGTCCAGGCCATTCCGGCGCACCACACCGGCGCGCGATGCGATCTGGTTGCCGTATCGCCGAGTGAACCCCGCAGGAGCCGCAACAGCCCTCTTCTTGGGGCTGGGGAGTGCTGCCGCCATGCGCGCGGCTTCTGTCACCGAAAGCCGCGCTGCAGACTTTTTGAAATAGCGCTGGGCGCCTGCTTCGACGCCATATGTGCCTATGCCGGTTTCCGCGACGTTGAGATAGACTTCCATGATCCGCCGCTTGTCCCAGAGCGTTTCGATCAGGAAGGTGAACCACACTTCCAGTCCCTTGCGCAGATAGCGGTCCCAGCCGCTGCCTTGCCACAGGAATACGTTCTTGGCAGTCTGCTGGCTGATGGTGGAGCCGCCACGCAGACGGCCGCCCTGAGAGTTTCGCTCCACGGCGTTTTCGATCGCCTCCTGATCGAAGCCATTGTGAGAGCAGAACTTGCTGTCCTCCGCGGCGATGGCCGCGCGCACCATGTTGCGGTCAATCCGGGATAGCGGTGTCCAGTCCTTGGTGAAGCCGTTTTCGTCAGCAATCATCGTCAAGGTGATCGGCACGGGCACGAACCGGTAAACCAGCGTAAGGCCGATGCTGATGGCCAGAAACCAGATGATGATGCGGGTTGTCCATCGCCACATGCGCGTAGTCAGTCCTGCCCTTGTTCGCCTTGGCCGATAATCGAACGCCATTGCGCATGGTTAGCGGGGATGGGTGGTGTGTGACAATCGCTAGTCTGCGAAGGAACCACATAAGCCACGGCTTCAAAAAAAGCCCGCCCCCGCCGGTGGAGCGGGGACGGGGCTTTTGTCTCAAATACAGGTCAGGCGCCGACTGGGATCAGCCTGCGATCTGTCGCGATGCGGTTGATCGCTTTCTGGACCTTTTCAAACGCTCGGACCTCGATCTGGCGAACGCGTTCGCGGCTTACGTTGTAGACTTGGCTAAGTTCTTCCAGGGTCTTGGGGTCATCAGTCAAGCGGCGTTCAGTCAGAATGTCGCGCTCACGATCATTGAGGGAGCCCATCGCTTCCATCAGCATTTCGTGACGGACAGACTTTTCCTCCGCCTCGGCAACGATTTCATCCTGTAGTGGTGTATCGTCCTCCAGGATGTCCTGCCATTGCCCTTCGCCTTCTTCGCGCAGGGAAACGTTGAGCGACGCGTCGCCGCCCATCATCATGCGACGGTTCATGTTGACGACTTCGAATTCGGAAACGCCCAGGGTGGTGGCGATCTTGGTCACATCGTCGGGATGGAGATCGGTATCCTCATAAGCGTCGAGGTTCTTCTTCATCCGGCGAAGGTTGAAGAACAGCTTTTTCTGTGCGGCGGTGGTGCCCATCTTCACCAGGCTCCAGCTGCGCAGGATGTACTCTTGAATCGACGCCTTGATCCACCACATTGCGTACGTGGCGAGGCGGAAGCCCCGATCAGGTTCGAACTTCTTGACGCCCTGCATCAAGCCGATGTTTCCTTCGGAAATCAGTTCGGAAACGGGCAGTCCATAGCCGCGGAAGCCCATCGCGATCTTCGCGACAAGGCGCAGGTGGCTTGTCACCAATTGCGCAGCAGCTTCGGGATCTTCATGTTCCTGATAGCGCTTGGCGAGCATATATTCCTGCTCAGGCGCAAGCACCGGGAATTTCTTGATCTCGGTAAGATAGCGGTTGAGGCTCTGTTCACCGCCCAGCGACGGCACAGACGTCGATTTGCTTGGCGTAATGCTCACTTGATTCCCATCCTTTCGTCGTCGACCGGCAATTACAGACCCTTAAGAGGCGTCCGGGGGCGCCGATCACATTATGTTCTTACCACAACTGGCGCGATTTTGCTATCGATTCGCCGATTTCAGTAACCGAGAGCGTCGATCAATCGTTCCATGTCAGAAGGCATTTCGCTCGTGAAACGCACGGTGTCTCCTGTAACGGGATGAACGAAACCAAGTTCCGCAGCATGCAGCGCCTGCCGCGAAAAATCTGTTCGCTGAAGGATCGGGCGAAGGGAGGAAGAAACGCGTCCATAGGTTTTATCACCCAATAGCGGATGACCTATTGATGCCATGTGAACGCGCACCTGATGGGTTCTGCCTGTCTCCAGCCTGCATTCGATCAACGAAGCCGGGCCGAATGGCTGCAGCGTGCGATAATGGGTGACAGCGTGTTTTCCGCGCCCATCTTCCACCAGCGCCATCTTTTTGCGATCACGGGAGGACCGGCCGATAGAGCCCCTCACCGTTCCGGCAGGTGGCATGGGGCGGCCGGAGACGACTGCGCGATAGGCGCGCTCAATCGAATGATCGGCAAACTGCGCGGAAAGCCCTTCGTGCGCTACGTCGGTTTTAGCGACAACGAGCAGGCCCGAGGTGTCCTTGTCGATGCGGTGGACGATGCCGGGGCGCGCCACACCGCCAATACCGGACAAGTGGCCCTTGCAGTGGTGCAGCAGGGCATTGACCAGCGTGCCATCGGGGTTTCCGGCGGCGGGATGCACAACCAAACCGGCGGGCTTGTCCACCACGAGCAGATGGTCGTCCTCGAACACAATGTTGAGTGGAATGTCCTGCGCCACCGCATCAGCGGGCGCCGCTGCAGGCACAGCGATGGAAAAAACCGCGCCAGCCAGCACTTTCAGAGAAGGCTGTTGGGCCACCCTGCCGTCTAGCATGACAAGCCCTTCGCCAAGCAGAGCCTGAACGCGCTGGCGCGACAGGCCGCTCGCTTCTGCAAGCGCCTTGTCAAGCCGCTGGCCGCCTTCTGGCAGCGTACCTTCGATGATGCTTTTCCCCCCGGACATGTCTAGAAGATGGGAATGGCAATCGAAGTGGCAAGTCGATTCATTGCAGTATTACTCAATGAAGCGAAAAATGCGGGTGAGGAGGAGTGCTGCGGCTTGCTCCTCGGACGCGGTGAACGGGTGGAAAAAGTGCTGCCGGCAGCAAATGTGGCTGATGATCCCGCCCGTCGTTTCGAGATTGACCCTGCAGCCCTGCTAGCCGCGCATAAGGCCGCCCGGCAGGGCGGGCCGGACTTAATCGGCTATTATCATTCTCACCCCGATGGGCACCCTTTGCCCTCTGCCACGGATTGCGAACATTCCAGCGGGGACGGGCGGGTTTGGGGGATTATTGCCTCCGGTGAAGTGACATTCTGGCGGGATGGCAAAAATGGCTTCGTTCAAGAAGCGGTTATGCTAGCGGATTGAAGTTTACCCGATTATCGCGGTACGAGGGCAGCGGTCGATGCGATTGCTGTCAATGTGTGTAAATTGATGCGTGTGACAGAGAGGAAATCGCTTTCCCATGAATAGCAATCCGTCGCTTGACCTTGCCAGCCTGCTCTGCTCGCGACTTTGCCATGACTTGCTCAGCCCGGTTGGCGCCTTGTCCAACGGGCTTGAGTTGCTGTCTTCGGAACAGGATCCCGAAATGCGCGATCGCTGTTTCGAACTGCTGGAACAGAGTGCGCGCATCTCTGCAGACAAGCTGAAGTTCTATCGCCTGGCCTTCGGCGCAGCGGGGGGATTCAGTGATGTCGTCTCAGTGAGTGAGGCGCAGGCGGTGGTCGATGCGCTGGCCCGAAACAACAGCCGCATTGAAGTCAGCTGGCGCCTGGCCAGCGAATCAATGCCCAAGGCCGCCATCAAGACGCTGCTCAACTTTGCATTGATGGGCCTTGATGCTCTGGTGCGCGGTGGCAAACTGGAGCTGGCCGCGGAATTGTGTGACGGCGTCAGCGAGATCGTCGTGCGTGCAACCGGCACCAAGGTTGCCTTCGATCCCGCGATCGGTCGCGCGCTGGAAGGCGATCTGCCGGATAGAGAGCTGTCTGGCCGTACTGCGCCCGCCGCGATGCTGTATCTGATGGCGCAGGGAACGGGCGGGCGATTGCAACACGCGGTGAGTGATGATGCGCTCATCCTGGGCGCGGAACTGCCAGTCACCTGATGGCGGGCAGGTAATGACGCCCGGGCTGGTCCATCGAACGGTCCAATCGCCCAATTGGGATGAACGGACGTTGCCGATCTCGATGGTCGTGCTGCACTATACGGGGATGCAATCGGCCGAGGCAGCTCTGGAACGCATGTGCGACCCCGACGCCAAGGTTTCTGCTCATTACATGATCGATACGGATGGCACCGTGACCAGCCTGGTGCCGGAGGAAAAGCGCGCTTGGCACGCGGGCAAATCGTACTGGCGCGGTGTGACTGACATCAATTCCGCCAGTGTGGGGATTGAACTGGTCAATCCCGGACACCAATGGGGCTATGAACCTTTCACCGACGATCAGATGAGTTCTCTGCTGCCGTTGCTGGCAGACATCATTGATCGTTACGATATTCCTCGCGCCAATGTAGTGGGCCATTCCGATATTGCGCCTGCACGCAAGGAGGACCCGGGCGAATTGTTTGATTGGGAGCGGTTGGCCCAGCTTCGTTTGGCCATTGCCACGCCGAAGGCCCGAATTGCCCTCCTTTATGACAATCCTGGTGCGTTCTATCTGGCGTTGGAGCGATATGGCTATGACATTTCCGACGGGCACGCGGTCGTTCGCGCATTCCAGCGGCGCTGGCGACCGCATTTGATTGACGGCGAAATTGATGGGCAATGCGGCGCAATCCTGTTCGAGCTGCTGTTGGAACGCGACATGGGACATGCTAGGTAGCCCCTGCCGGGGAGCTGGGCGGCCGCGTCACCACATGGTGCCGAGGAAAGTCCGGGCTCCGCGAAACAAGGGTGGCGGGTAACGCCCGCCGGGACCGGGGTTCGCCCCGATTTCAGGGATAGTGCCACAGAAAGCAAACCGCCGATGGGGCCTTGTGCTCACAGGCAAGGATGAAAGGGTGCGGTAAGAGCGCACCGCGCCGCCGGTAACGGTGGTGGCATGGTAAACCCCACTCGGAGCAAGACCGAATAGGGATGGTGCGCCCCGGCATTTGTCGGGGCAGGCGGGTTTCGTGCCGAATCATCCGGGTTGGTTGCTGGAGCGGCGCAGCAATGCGTCGCCGAGAGGAATGGTCGCCATTCCGGTGCCGGTCCCCAGGGATACCGGCCGGAATACAGAACCCGGCTTACAGGCTCCCCGGCATTGCCTGCATAAATCCCCGCCCGTAGCGGATCAGGCTTCTTCGGTAATACGCTCAATCACGCGAATGCCGGAATCGTCCTGCTCTGTCTGCAGAATGCGCTTATCCGTGCCTTCTAGGCATAGCGCCGTCAGCTTGCCTGTACGGTATGCGCCCGTGTCGATCCCGGTGCGATTGGTTTTCAGCTCAACCTCATCGCTGATGGTGTGCCCGTGCACGACATGTAGGCCGTGGTCACCTCTGAAGCTGAGGAAGGGCTCGCGGATCCATCGTAGATCCTGCATTTCCTGCTCCTCGATGGGGATGTTGGGGCGCACACCCGCATGAACGAAAAGATAATCACCAACGGTGATCGAGGATTCAAAGTTCCTGATGAATGCACGGTCTTTCGGAGGCACGATCTCTACGAGTTGCGCTTGAATTTTCTCATAAGGCGTATTCGTGAACTCGTCCGTGTCGAGCCCG
Source organism: Novosphingobium sp. (assembly GCA_045629505.1). Taxonomy (GTDB): domain Bacteria; phylum Pseudomonadota; class Alphaproteobacteria; order Sphingomonadales; family Sphingomonadaceae; genus Novosphingobium. The sequence goes on along the minus strand of JAZQRJ010000116.1, from coordinate 17,874 downwards.
TAGGAGGCGAGTGTTTCTCGACCGCCGAAGCGCAGAAATCCTCCCAGCGCTTCGGGCTGTTCCAGACTAAGCAGTAGCATTTCCTCGTGGTTGCCCATGATGAAGCGCACGTGGCGCTTTTCCCTCCACTCACGAGTGAATCGCAGAGTTTCGGCGCTGTCCGGGCCGCGATCGATCAAATCCCCCAGAAAAATTACTGTGGTGTCGAGCGGGGCGAGTTGACGATCGTCATCATCAATTGTGTCGCAAAGCGCTGTCAGAAGATCGAGCCGGCCATGAACATCGCCGATGGCATAGATACGCTGCCCCGCACCTATACAGGGCAGTTGCGCGGGATTTCGCCGAAATAAGCGCTGAAACAAGGCTGCCATTTTGTGCGAATATACGCCTCACAGATCATACCATCAAGTGAAGCAACAGTCTTAATTGGTGTGATATAAAATCAACAGCGCTTATCGAAGCGTGTCTAATTGAACCGTTTCGTCTTGTGCACTGCAGCAGAGAAGTGCACCTACGTTAGCACAGTCGAAAGGCGGGACCCGCAACGAGGCGCGCTACGACTGTGGCAGGGTGGGACTTAGTGCCACTAATAATAACATGAGGGATTCATCATGCTTACGTCCATTCGCGGCCTGATTGCCGCTACGCTCGTCGCCGGTTCGGCAATGGCTGTTACTCCTGCATTCGCTCAGGAAAACGAGAGCGGCATTTCCATTTCGGGTAACGCAGCCGTTGTCAGCCAGTACCGTTTCCGCGGCGTTGGTCTTTCCGGTGGCGACATTGCCATTCAGGGCGGCATTGACCTGAGCCACGCCAGCGGCTTCTACGTAGGAACCTGGGGTTCGTCCATTGACGGCGGCCTTTATGGCAGCACCGAACTGGACATTTACGGCGGTTGGTCCGGTGAAGTCACCAGCGGCGTGACCGCTGACGTTGGTGTCCTTTACTACGCTTACCCGAACGCGACCCCCGGCTTTGATGCTGATGTTGTTGAGCTGTACGGCTCGGTCGCTTTCGCGCTTGGCCCGGCAGAAACCACGGTGGGCATTAATTATGCACCCGATCAGGACGGTCTTGGCGGCACCGACAATTTCTACATGTACGGCGATCTGTCCGTCGGTATTCCGAACACGCCGGTAACTCTGTCGGCTCACCTCGGCTACACCGATGGTGCGCTTTCCCCAGAACTGCTTGGCGGTGGGACGAAGAATCACGGTCTTGACTGGGCGCTGGGCGCTGCGTTCGCAATCACGGAAAACCTTTCCGTAGGCGCGACCTACACTGGCGTTCAGGCACCGACCGTCAAGAATGTCACGAACGACGCTGTTGTCGCAACGCTTTCGATCTCGTTCTAATCCGAGATTAATACTTGCGTTTGAAAAGGCCCATCCGGGAAACCGGGTGGGCCTTTCTCATGCAGATTGCGTATCCTGTCGTTACGACCAAATGCGCTGCAGACCCTTTTTGCTACCGCAAGTAAAAGTCCACCGTGGTGACCACTCGCACCTTTTTGAAAGGCGTATCGGAAACACCCCATCCGCCGCCAGAATCTCCATCACGTGCATCGATTGAGAAATAGCCCTGCGTGGCACTCTTGATCGCGCCGACCGAAGTGCCGCTATCTTTTGCGAACTGCTCGGCCGCAGCCCGCGCGTCCTTGGTTGCCTTCGCCACCATTTCCGGCTTGATGTCGTTCAGCTTGGTAAAGGTATAGGAAATATTTGAGCCTTCCTCCAGAACGACGCCACGGCGCACCAGATCAAACTGTCGCTTCACGGCATTCTGCGCACGCTCAATATCGTTGCTGCGCAGTGTCATCCGCTGGCGGACCGTGAAACTGGTCACACCATCATTGGTATAACGGGTAACGTTCACGGCGTTGGGCTGTATCGCATCGGCGGAAAATCCAAGCTCCCTGAAGAAATTCTGGATTGCCTGAGTGTCGCGATCGACGCCCTCCTGCGCTGTGTTGAGATCGTTGGCCGTGGAAGAATAGCTGAGCGTCCACGTCGCCAGATCGGCAGTCACGTCCTTTTCGGCCAAGCCCCGTACCGTGACCGAACGATCCGCTTCACGCGCTCTTAACAGGCCATCGCCGAGCAAATAACCTCCAACAATCAACCCACCCGCCAGGATGCCGGAGCACGCCAGCCAAAGTTTGCTCCTGCTTTCCTTCAGGAAGGATGCGGATGGTTCTTCGGCTTTGTCGTTCATTTTTGCACTCCTCAATGATCGGAGAGCTGTGCCCCAGGGGCGCTTTACGGGAGGTGAACCGTTCGTTATGGGGGACGAGTTGAGTTTAGCGCCCAGGTTGGGGCGCCATTCGAAGAACTGCGTAGCCCAGAAGGGACGAAAGCAGCGATCCCAGCAGCACGCCAAGTTTCGCTTCCTCGACCAGAAGCGGGTAGGCGGGAAAAGCCAGTGCCCCGATAAACAGGCTCATCGTGAAGCCAACCCCGCACAGGATCGATACGCCCCAGATCTGTACCCAGCTTGCTTGCGCAGGTCGGGTTGCAAAACCGATCTTGTCGGCAATTAGAACGGCAGAGAAAACGCCGATCTGCTTCCCCAAAAAGAGTCCCGCTGCAATCGCCAGGGGAAGGGGATCGAAAAGACGAGCCCAACCTAATCCCGAAAGTGCGACCCCCGCATTGGCGAACCCGAAAAGGGGAACAATCACAAAACCGCTCCACGGGGCAAGGGCGTGCTCCATACGAAGCAACATGCTGTCCCCGTCCGGGCGGAGCGAGAGTGGCACGGTAAATGCAGCGGCAACGCCGGCCACCGTGGCGTGGACTCCCGAATTCAGGACGCAGTACCAAAGCAGTACGGCCAGCAGTATGGTAAGCGAGTAAGGGGACGCGCTCTTGCGACCGAGAGCGATCATGATCGCAAGGATCCCCGTCGCCGCAAGCAGCCAACCCAGCTTGATCGAGGCTGTGTAGAAGAGTGCTATAATCGCAACCGCTCCCAGATCGTCAACGATGGCAACCGTCAGCAGGAACAGTCGCAGGGATGAAGGTACGCGCTTGCCCAAAAGTCCGATAATGCCCATCGCAAAGGCTATGTCGGTTGCCGCTGGGATCGCCCATCCGCGCTGCAAAGGCAGCTCCGTTCCTGCGGAGGCAAGATAGGCCAGGGCGGGTGCGGCCATTCCGCAAATCGCGGCGAAGACGGGCAGCCTGCGTTTGTCCGGACTGGAAAGCTGGCCGTCCAGTATTTCGCGCTTGATCTCAAGGCCAACAACGAAAAAGAAAATCGCCATCAGCGCATCGTTGATCCAGAGGTGCAGCGTGTTGAGCTTGGCGATTGGCGTCCAAACGAGAATGCTGTTGAACAGATCGTGATAGTGGTGCGCGAACGGAGAATTTGCCGCTGCGATCGCCAAAACCGCGACCAATATCAACAAAACGCCAGCAGCGGCATCCCCCCCGGCCAATTCCCGCATGGCTGTTGCGATTCGACTCGCGAGCAAAGGTTGGCGTGACATGATCATCTTAATGACAGAATCAGCGGCGCTTGCAAGGTTAACTAAGTTGGCTTATGCCATTGATTAACAACAGACATTTGGGGCGTTCGAGGGGTGGGAAGCAGCTTAGGGCAATTCCTGACACAGCAGCTGTTGCCGGGGCTGATGGTGCTGGAGCGTGAACTGCTGCTGTTCGCTGCGTTCTGGTTCATCGTCAGCGCCGTCGACGAATTCGCCGTGGATATGAGTTGGCTTTGGCTTCGGCTCACGGGGCGGACACGGGAAGCGTAATCAGTATTTCGGAGGAATCCGCTCAATTAGACGGCCGAGCGGCCATATTCGTAGCTGCCTGGCAAGAAGTCGAGGTGATCGGATCAATGATCGCGCACACTCTTGTTGCCTGGCCGCAGCGTGAAATGACGCTTTACGTTGGATGCTACTGCAACGATCCCGCCACGGTCAGTGCCGCAGTTAAAGGCGCGGGCGGCGATCCCCGAGTTCGCATCGTCATCAATGGCAATCCCGGCCCGACAACGAAGGCGGATTGTCTGAACCGGCTTTATCAAGCGCTTTGTACGGACGAAGAGCGGGGCGGGTTTCGTTATAGGAGCGTCATTCTCCACGACGCCGAAGACATGGTGCATCCCGCAGCATTAACGGTGATCGATCGCGGATTGCGTGAAGCGCAGTTCGTCCAACTGCCGGTCCGTCCGGAGCCGCAGAGCGCTTCACGTTGGGTGGCTGGGCACTATTCGGACGAATTTGCCGAAGCGCATGGAAAAACCATGGTGGTGCGCAGCGCCATCGGGGCAGGGATCCCCGCAGCCGGAGTGGGCTGCGGTTTTGCGCGCGAGGCTTTGGCGCGTTTAGCTCAACAGCGGCGCTCGGCAGGCGGGCCCTTCGCAGCTGACTGTCTGACAGAGGACTACGAGCTTGGTCTGCTCATCTCTCGCGAAGGAGGAAAGGCCAGTTTCATCCGCTTGCGCGATCATCTGGGCGATCTGGTGGCGACGCGGGCCTATTTCCCCGCCACCGTCGAGACGTCCGTCAGACAGAAAGCGCGCTGGATTCATGGCATCGCATTTCAGGGCTGGGACCGGCTGGGGTGGTATGGTGGGCCCATGGATGTCTGGATGGCAATGCGGGACAGGCGAGGGGTGCTTACCACACTTGTTCTGGCGGTGGGTTATGCCTTGCTGGTCCTTGAAGGCGTGCTCTTCGCCGCGCGTCTCTCCGGCTGGCAGGACCCGGCACCATTGTCGCCGCTATTGAAGACGATGCTGACGATAAGCTTTGCGGCTTTTGCATGGCGGGCCTTGTGGCGTTTTGGATTTACCGCAAGCGAGTATGGGCTGGCCGAAGGGATTATGGCCGTGCCCCGGATCCTAGCAGCTAATTACATCGCCATTCTGGCGGGGCGCAGGGCAATCTTTTCTTATGTGAAGACTTTGAGAGGGGCCGTTGTCTCCTGGGACAAGACGACACACGCAATGCACCCCGCCGCTCTGCACCCGAAAACTGTTTGATGTCTCTCAGTGCTAAGTCTCGCGGTGGGCCGCTGATCGCAGTGTGCGCCATACTGAGCCTGTGGATTGTGACCCGCGTGACGCTGGCTCGTTATGATTCTTCACCAGAACTTCCCGCAGTTCTGATGTCACCTCGCCCGATCGCGGTGATCAGGGAGATGCAATCTCCGCAGGACGCAGGGCGCTTGCATGACGTTGTGACTACGAACGCTGCCCCACCGCCACCTCAACACGGGTTTGATCCGGTGTCCTCGCGCTGGGATAAGTGGGCAAATTCCGCACGTCGGTACCAGGCGCAAATGCGCGCTCCTCACTTGGAACCGAGCGCGCCGGTAGCCGCTGCGGCAGGGCATCACGCGCTGTGGGTGGCGGCGCTGGCAAGGTTGCCGCTTCCCGTCGCGCTTTCTGAGACGTTGCAGGCACCGCCAAACACCGTACCGTCCTATCCTGTTGAGCGCGCAGCATATCGGATGGATGGGCGGTGGTCGGTTGATAGTTGGCTGCTATTGCGGGCTGGCGGATCCCGAGTACCCACCACGGGCGTGTCTCCCTCCACATACGGCGCAAGCCAGGCGGGCGCAGTAGTGCGCCGCCGCATCGCACCCTCCAGCGCGCATCGGCCGGAAACGCATTTGCGCGGCGTGGCGGCCCTTCAGGATGTTGCTGAGAAGGAAGTGGCGCTTGGAATCTCTGCGCGACCAGTCCCGGCCATTCCCCTGCGGGCGTCAGTGGAAGTCCGAGCGAGCGAGCGTTCCATGGGCCAGCAGCTTCGTCCGGCAGCCATGGTGGTGACAGAGGTTCAGCCGATTGATCTGCCTCACGGGACGCGTTTTGAAATCTACGGTCAGGCAGGATATGTCGGAGGGAACTTCGCAACTTCGTTCGCCGATGCCCAGATGCGCGGCGATGTGCGACTTGCCGATTTGAAAAATGGTGAATTGCGCGTTGGCGCGGGCGCATGGGCCGGCGCGCAAAGGGGAGCATCGCGTATCGATATCGGCCCCTCTGCCATGTTGGGCCTGCCGATGGGCCAAGGCGCTTCCGCGCGAATTGGACTGGATTGGAGAATGCGGGTCGCCGGCAATGCTGAGCCGGGGTCCGGCCCTGCGCTGACCCTATCCGCAGGATTTTGACTGCCACCTTTTCTAAGTCTCTCCAGTAGAGTAGCGATTAGAACAAGATGGACGTCTATCTTCCTATCGCGAACTTATCGGTAAACGGCCTCGTCATTGTCGCGCTGGGCGCACTGACAGGTATTCTCTCCGGTATGTTCGGCGTGGGTGGAGGGTTTCTCACCACTCCTCTGCTGATTTTCTACGGCGTGCCGCCCACGGTTGCCGCCGCTTCGGCAGCCAGCCAAGTAACGGGTGCAAGCGTTTCTGGGGTTTTTGCTCACATGCGCCGGCGTGGCGTCGATTTCCAGATGGGCGGCGTCATGGTGGCTGGCGGCATATTGGGGACGGCCGTGGGCGCCGTTTTGTTCAGGTTGCTGCAGGAACTGGGGCAAATCGATACCGTCATCAACATTCTTTATGTACTGATGTTGGGATCAATCGGATTCGTGATGGCGCGGGAGAGCCTGCAGGCCATCCGGGCAGAGAGGTCGGGAACACCGCTGCCGGCTCGCAAAAGGCGGCACCATCCGTTAGTTGCCAACCTTCCGCTGCGTTGGCGTTTCTACCGCTCAGGTCTGTATATATCGCCGCTGGCCCCGCTGTTGTTGGGCTTTGCTGTGGGTATTCTTACGATGCTGATGGGCATAGGCGGTGGTTTCGTTCTGGTACCTGCGATGCTCTACATTTTGGGCATGAGCGCGAACGTCGTCGTTGGTACGTCGCTATTCCAGATATTGTTCGTCACCATCGCCACTACCATGATGCATGCAATGACGACCAAGGCGGTGGACATTTTGCTGGCCGGATTGTTGTTGCTGGGTTCGGTAACTGGTGCGCAGTTCGGGGCAAGGTTCGCCCAGAAGGCTAGCCCGTTGCATCTGCGATTGGCACTGGCGGTGGTTGTCCTGCTGGTAGCGGCGCGCATGGCGCTTGGCCTTACATATAGGCCGGGCGAAATTTTCACCGTGTCGCCGTTATGAAGGTGCTGCTGGCGATACTGGCGCTGTTTGCTCTTACCGGTGCGCGTGATCCCATCCTTGTGCCGGAGGTCTCTCAGCATAAAATTGAGTTGCGCCAGGGATTTACCGGGACCGAATTGCTTCTGTTTGGCGCGATTCTCAGTCAGGATGGTACGCGAGCCGCGCGCGAATACGACATTGTTGTGGTGCTGAAGGGCCCCACGCAATCCGTCGTGGTGCGCGAAAAGCGCAAGATTGCGGGCATCTGGATCAACGCCGATAGCGCGGAATTCCGGTCTGCTCCCACGTATTACGGGCTGGCTTCAACCCGGCCGATTAACGAAATAGTCGATGACAAGACCGCCGCGATTTATGAACTGGGCCTGCCGTGGCTGCAGCTTTCCCCTATCGGCACCATTGATACGCAGCAGCAGGAGCGATTTTCCCTCGGCTTGGTGGAATTGAAGCAGCGCCAAGGGCTTTATCGGCAGGATGAGTCCCAGGTCAGCGTAAAGGAGCAGGTGCTCTATCAGGCGCGTATCTCGCTTCCCTCCAGCGTGCCAACCGGCACCTATACCGCAGAAACATTTGCCATTTCCAAGGGCCGTGTCGTCGCCTCCGCCAGCAGCGAGATTGAAGTGGGCAAGCAAGGTTTCGAGCTGGCCATCGCGGAATTTTCTGAAAATCAGCCGTTCTTCTACGGCCTGCTTACTGTAGTGGTGTCCATCTCAATGGGATGGATTGCAGGTCGCTTTTTCACGCAATCGTGAAGCGCGATTTTAGGTCCAAATTAACCCGACGTTTTTAGATTCTGTGCCTTCAGCCAACAACTACAGGCGATGGGCATGAGCGATATGGGCGCGATTGGATTTGAAGGTGCGCGCGAGGCAAATCATGCTGAACTGCGCAATGAGCCGGGTGCACAACGCGTTCAAAATGCGCGCGAGCCAATCGGTAGAGTCTTGGAAATCAATGGATCGGGCAGCCGGATTGCACTCGATCTTGAGCGCTTAGCTGAATGTTCGCGCGACAGCGATCAGTCACTTGCGAATTCAGGCCAGGTTGGCAGCCAGGTGAAAATCCGCGTGGGCACCAACTGGTTGCTGGCCAGTGTGCGCAACCAGCGGCAGGACGATGATACGCCGGGCGGCGTGCAGGCCGAGGTCGATTTCCTGGGCGAGGGCAATGAGGAACGCCTAACGGGCCGCATCTACAAGTTCCGTCGCGGCGTAACGGGCTATCCCGTTCCGGGTTCTTATGTCTATCCGGCAACCAGTGAGGACTTGCGCCAGATATATGCTTCGGATGGCCGCGCCAGCATCGAAATTGGCAAGGTCTATCCCACTAAGGACATCCGTGCCGGCCTTTATATAGACTCGTTTCTGGGCAAGCACTTCGCTTTGCTAGGTTCCACCGGCACCGGTAAGTCGACCAGCGCTGCGTTGATCCTGCATCGAATCTGCGAGGCCGCTCCCGAAGGCCACATCGTGATGATCGACCCGCACGGCGAATACAACGCCGCGTTTCGCGGGGCTGGGCAGGTGTTCGACGTCACCAACATGCAGATGCCCTATTGGTTGATGAATTTTGAGGAGCATTGCGAAGTGTTTCTCACCAGCAATGGTGCCGAGCGGCAGGACGATGCCGAGGTGTTGGGCAAATGCCTGCTGGCGGCGCGTATGAAGAGCCGGCTTGCCGAACAGTACGGCAAGGTGACAGTGGACGCTCCGATCCCCTATCTGCTTTCGGACCTGACCACGATCCTTCAGAACGAAATGGGCAAGCTCGACAAGGGGCGCACCAGCGCACCTTATCAACGCGTCAAGAACAAGATCGACGAGATCAAGTCAGACCCACGCTATCAGTTCATGTTCTCGGGCATGCTGGTGGCCGATACGATGGGCGCTTTCCTTGCGAAGCTGTTCCGCTTGCCTTCGGAGGGCAAGCCGATTTCAATCATCGATGTGTCTGGCGTTCCTTCGGACATCACGTCGACCGTCGTCGCGGTGCTGAGCCGCCTGATATTCGATTTCTCCGTATGGGCGCGAGAAGAACATCCCCGTCCGATACTGCTCGTATGCGAGGAAGCGCACCGCTACGTTCCCAACGAACGGAATGCGGATAATTCCTCCGTGGGAAAGATCCTGTCCCGCATCGCCAAGGAAGGTCGTAAATACGGTATTTCGTTGGGCCTGATTACGCAGCGTCCGTCCGATCTTGCCGAAGGCGTGCTATCGCAGTGCGGCACGATCATCGCGATGCGACTCAACAACGAGCGCGACCAATCCTTCGTGAAAGCGGCGATGCCCGAAGGCAGTCGGGGTTATCTCGATGCCATTTCGGCACTGCGCAATCGTGAGGCAATTATCTGCGGAGAGGGTGTTACCATTCCGATCCGGGCGACGTTTGATGATCTGGAAGAATACAAGCGTCCGGCATCTGCCGACCCCTCGTTCAGCGAGCTTTGGAGGCGTTCCGGGGGTGAGGAAGAGATGATCCAGCGCGCAGTGCAGCGCTGGCGTGCAGGCGGTCGTTAGGCCGCCCTCATTTTCGAGCAAAGGCTGCGGGCAGGCCAAACTGCCTGCGCCAGCTTCCATGCGTATATGCGAGATAGGTCAACCCAAGGGCGACTGCCGCACCGAAGCCGTATGAAAGCCATAGCGCGTCTCCAGCGATGAGCGGATAAGTAAGGAAATAGAAACCCAGCCGTACCGGATAGAGCGATACGGCCATGATGAGCAGCGGGATCACCACCACCCCATAACCGCGCAGGGTGCCCAGCATGATCACCATCTGACCCTGCAGCACCCAGCACCAACTCGCCATGATCTGTATGTGTTCGGCGACGGCGATGGCGGGGCTATGGGCACCGAGGAAGAGGGGCAGAATAAGTTCATCGCCTATCACGAGCATCAGGAACAGCAGGCCGGTTACAACGGCGTTGACGCCCAGGCCGGCCACGTTGATTTGGTTGACCCGGTCATGCCGGCCCGCGCCGATATTCTGCGCCACCATCGCGCTTACGGCGGTGGAGACCGCAAAGCTGGGCATCTGAATGTAGGCCCATAGCTGCAGGATGGCACCGAATGCCGCCACCGTGACCATCCCCTCGCGGTTGACGAGGCCGACCATGACAAGGGATGCCGATGAATTGATGAGCATTTGCCCGCCCATGGGCAGACCCTTTGCCAGGACGTAACGGAATTCTTCGGCTCGTGGCCAGAGGTATAGCCATTCCTGACCACGCAATCTGATGGGCAGATCGCGCAGGTAGATCCAGCCAACCATCACAAGGACGCCCAGCAATTGCGCAACAGCTAGGGAAAGCGCCGAACCGGCGATGCCGAGACGAGGGAAGGGGCCAATGCCCAGGATCAGCAAAGGGTTCAGCACTACGCTGCCGATCGTAGAAACGATCATAGCGTAAAACGGTATTTTGGCATCGCCGCCGGAGCGCAGCCCCATCGACACGATCATCGATAGGGTGCTGAAGGGCATCGCAAGAAAGCTGACCTGCAAATAATCGTGGGCAAGCGCCCGTATCGCATCCGGCGTTGAAAGAATTGTCAGCAGGTGATCGGAGAAAAGCCAGCCTGCAATAGCGCCCAAGATGGCGATGCCGGTGCTGAAACCGACGCCAGCTCCGAAGGCCTGGCGCACGCCAGCGGTTTCTTTGCTGCCAAAGTAGATGCCCATCTTCACGGTTGTCGCGATGCTGAAACCGAATACTGTGGCGAACGCCAGAAACATGATGGTGTTGGCATTGGCTGTGGCCGCCAGCGCTTGATCGCCCAGCAACTGGCCAATCCAGATGGCATTGATCGTCATGCCAATGGTTTGGAGCAGATTCGTGCCAAGCGTGGGCAGGGAAAAAGCAATGAGCGTCTTGAGAATCGGGCCGCGGGTAAGGTCGCGAGGGCCGGATTCCGTTGCTAATGGAATTTCCTCAAGAGGGTTAGTTTCGCTCACGTCCCTCTGGTGTCGCCATGCAGATGGATATGCAAGCGGTCGGTGAAATTAAATCCATGGACCTGGCACAGGTCTGCCAGCCAGCGGGCTCTTTCCCGCAGAATTGGGCTTTCACGCCCTTCCGGCATCAGGAAAATACGCGCCCCGGCGATGTCGTAAGTGCGCTGAAGGGCGATCACTTCTTCTACATCGGAGGGAGTCGCGATCACGAACTTGAACCACGCGCGGGGGTGGATGGCCCATGCTGCCAGCCGCTCCGGAATCAGGGCAAGGTCTGCCGGGTTCCCGCTGTGTGAAAGCTTGGGGCTGACATTGTATTGATTGATCCGGGCATCCAGCGCGGGCGGCGGCGCGACAGTGCCGTTCGTTTCGATCTCAACGTGCATGTCGGCTGGCAGCGCTTCCAGCATGCGGATCAGGGCAGGGGCTTGCAGCAGAGGCTCACCGCCGGTGATGACGAGGCGATTGGCGCCGGTCTGCATGATGAGGGCGGCCACGTCGGCTTCCTCCATGCGAACCTGATTGTCCGCGCGGTCAAAGGTTACGCCATCAATATGCGGGCGATTGTCGCCCATGAAATGCCAAGTGTAGGCCGTGTCGCACCAGTGGCAGGCAAGGTTGCAACGTGAGAGGCGGATGAACACGCTGGGCCTGCCGGCAGACAGGCCCTCGCCTTGCAGGGCAGCGAACACTTCCGGCTCGCCGGGATTTACGGTGGCGAGCGTGAGGGTCACGCCAGTTCCCTAGCCCAGACGTGCCAGCGCCGCCGCCAGCCTTTCAGCCTCTGCGCTGTGGTGCGCGTGGTCGGCCCGGGCCTTGTCAACCGCTTCCGGCTTTGCCTTTTCGGCGAAGCTGGGGTTTTCCAGCCTTTTGGCGAGCGAATCCCGCTCCTTCTCAGCAGCGGCCTTCGCCTTGTCGAGTCGCGCCTTTTCAGCCTCAATATCGATCACGCCTTCTAGCGGGACAATCAGCGTTTCGCCGCCCGCCGTCACCTGCATGGCGGCGCCTTCCGGTGCCGCTTCGAAGCGGATCGAACTAATGCGCGCAAGGCGATCAACGACGGCGGTATTGGCCTCTATGATCGCGCGGGTCGCCGGGGCGGGATCGGGCAGATAGGCGTCTAGCTTTGCGCCCGGAGCAATGCCGAGCTCATTCTTCGCGCCGCGGATCTTGCTGGTGAGGTCGATCAGCCAGTCAATTTCAGCCTTTGCTTTCGCGTCCACATTCGCTGCAGGTTGGGGCCACTTCGCGGTGATGAGCGGATAGTCCGCGCGATCACCCAGTTTGCTCCACAACTCTTCAGTGACGAAGGGCATGAATGGGTGAAGCATGACAAGGATCTGGTCCAGCGCCCATCCGGCAACGGCCTTGGTCTCCTCGTCGAAGTTGCTCTTGATCAGTTCGATGTACCAGTCGCAGAACGTATCCCACACGAAGTGGTAGATCACATTGGCGGCTGCATCGAAACGCAGATCTGCCATCGCCTGATCGAGCGCGGCCAGCGTTTCAACGACTTCGCCGATGATCCACTTGTTGACGGCGAGAGTGGCAGGGGGTGCAGCGATGCTGCTGGATGCGCCGATGCCGTTGGACTGGCAGAAGCGCGCCGCGTTCCACAGCTTGGTGGCGAAGTTGCGGTAGCCCTCAACACGCTTTTCATCCATCTTTACGTCGCGGCCTTGGCTTTCCATCGCCGCCATGAAGAAGCGCAACGCGTCTGCACCGTACTTGTCGATCAGGCCAAGCGGATCAACGACGTTGCCCTTCGACTTGGACATCTTTTGCCCATCCGCAGCGCGCACCAGACCGTGCAGATAAAGCCGCTTCCACGGGGCCTCGCCCATGATGCGCATGCCCTGCATTGCCATGCGCGCATCCCAGAAGAACAGGATGTCGAAGCCGGAAATCAGCAGATCGTTGGGATAGTGCTTCTTCAGCAGCGGGGCGTCGCTATCCGGCCAGCCGAGTGTGGCGAACGGCCAGAGCGCAGACGAGAACCATGTATCGAGAACGTCGGGGTCCTGATGAAGCTCAACGCCTTGGCCGGCCTGTTCCTGCGCCGCGCTTTGCGTAGTGGCGACGTAGACATTGCCGTGGTCATCATACCAAGCGGGAATGCGGTGCCCCCACCAAAGCTGGCGGGAAACGCACCACGGCTGGATGTTTTCCATCCAGTTAAAGAAAGTCTTTTCCCAAGTCTTGGGGACGATCTCGATCTTGCCGCTGCGCACGGCTTCGATCGGGGCGGCCGCCAGCTTTTCGGCATCAACGTACCACTGGTCCGTCAGCCACGGTTCGATCACAACGCCGCCACGGTCCCCGAACGGGGTCTGGATCGTGCGAGGTTCGAAGTCCGCTTCGACTTCCTCACCGTCCTTGTTCTTGGTGACATGCGGAACGAGGAACCCGGCCGCCTTCATGTCGGCAACGATCATCTCGCGCGCGACAAAGCGATCAAGGCCCACGTACTTGCCCGGCACCAGACCGTCCTGCGTCTGGACCACTTTTGCCTCGGCATCCAACATATTGAGCATTTCGGCGGGCTTGATGCCGGCGCGCTTGCCCACTTCGAAGTCATTGAAATCGTGTCCCGGCGTGATCTTCACCGCGCCCGAACCGAGTTCGGGATCGGCGTGCTCGTCAGCCACGATCTTGAAGCGGCGGCCAGTGATCGGCTGGAGAATATCCTTGCCGATGACTGACTTGTAGCGCGGGTCTTCGGGGTTCACGGCCACGGCCATGTCGGCCAGCATCGTTTCCGGACGGGTGGTTGCGACGACGATGTGATCTGCCCCGTTGTCGAGCTTGACCCCGTCGGCCAGCGGATATCTGAAGTGCCAGAATCCGCCCTTGACCTCCCGGGTTTCCACTTCAAGGTCGGATATCGCGGTCTTGAGCTTCGGGTCCCAGTTTACCAGCCGCTTGTCGCGGTAGATCAGGCCCTGATTGAAGAGATCGACGAAGACCTTCACCACCGCTTGTGTGAAGTGCGGGTCCATCGTGAACTGCTCGCGACTCCAGTCCATCGAGCAGCCGAGGCGGCGTAGCTGGCGGGTGATCTGGCCGCCGCTTTCCGCCTTCCAGTCCCAGATCTTGTTCACAAACTCCTCGCGCGAGTAGTTTGTGCGTTTATCCTGCTTCGCCTCAAGCTGACGCTCGACAACCATCTGCGTGGCAATACCGGCGTGGTCCGTTCCCACGACCCAGAGCGCATCCTTGCCGCGAAGCCGTTCATAACGGATTACGATATCCTGCAAGGTGTTATCGAGCGCATGTCCGATGTGGAGCGAGCCAGTCACGTTGGGCGGCGGGTTCACGATGGTGAAGGGTTCTGCATCCGGGCGGGAAGGACGGAAAAGGCCGCCATTTTCCCAATGGGCATACCATTTCTCTTCGATCGGAGCTGGATCGAATGTCTTGCCAAGCGTCGCGTCGGAAACCGTGTCGTTCATGGCGCGCGGCTTTGCCAGCCCGCGGGTGACTGTGCAAGTGCGGCGAAGTCTCGCTGCGTCCCCAATCGGGCCGACTTTGGTCAGGGTGCGGATGCCAAGTTGCTTGCCGCCATGCAAAAATTGCCTCATTAGCCAGAGTTATGCGCGAGGCGGCCGAATACGACATCCGGAGCGATACCGGTGGAGGGGGAACCCTGCTGGCGCTATCCGGGCCGCTGCAGGTCCGTTCAATTGGTGCGCTTGATGCGCGCCTTGGAAAAGTTGACGACCGCTTCGACCGCATCGACCTTTCTGCAGTAACCGATATCGACACCTCCGGCGCCTGGCTCGTCCTCAGGCTTGCTGAGGACCGTGACGCTTCGGTTGTTGGCGCCAGTGAGCAGGCAGAGCGCCTGATGCAGGCGGTGCGCGAAATTCGCGATGGTGAAATTAAGGCGCCCGCTCAGGGCAATCTGATCCTCCGCACCCTTTTCGAATTGGGCGAGATCATCAGCGGATGGGGCAGGGGGTTTGTTGGCATACTGTCTTTCCTGGGTGCGCTGATCGTCTCTTTCGGCAGTATCATCCGCAATCCGCGTCGTTTCCGCGGCAAGGCGCTGGTGCGCCAGATGCAGTTGGTGGGCATCGATTCGCTAGGCATCATCGGACTGATGAGCTTCCTGATCGGCATCGTTATCGCTCAGCAGGGCGCTGTGCAGCTGGCACAGTTTGGTGCTGAGATTTACACCATCAACCTGACGGGGCGTCTTTCCGTTCGAGAGCTGGGCGTGCTGATGACAGCGATCATGGTCGCGGGTCGATCGGGCTCTGCCTTTGCAGCGCAGATCGGCACCATGAAGCTGACCGAGGAAGTGGATGCCATGCGCACCATCGGCGTTTCCCCGATGGAGGCGCTGGTTGTTCCGCGCGTGCTGGCATCAATGATCATGCTGCCGTTGCTTGGCTTTTACTCCGCCGTCCTCGCCATCATTGGCGGCGCCACGGTATCGGCGTTGACGCTTGGTATCCCGTTCATCACTTTCCTCTCCCGCATTCAGGAAGTGGTGCCTGCATATGATCTATGGGTCGGGCTGACCAAGGGGCCGGTATTTGGGCTCATCGTCGCGCTGGCGGGCTGCTATCACGGGATGCAGGTTAAATCGAGCGCCGAGGAAGTGGGATTGCGTACCACGCAGGCTGTTGTCACCGCGATCTTCACGGTGATCGTGCTTGATGCGTTCTTCGCAGTGTTCTTTACCAAGATTGGCTGGGCATGACCGGGGCAGACGATATCTACGACTATCCGATCGTGGTGAAGGGATTGCACAATTCCTTTGGAACGCAGGTAATCCATGAAAACCTCGATTTGAAGGTCCGCCGGGGAGAAATCCTGGGCGTGGTTGGTGGGTCTGGCACGGGAAAATCCGTGCTGATGCGCTCGATAATCGGTTTGCAAAAGCCGGACGGGGGTGAAATCTCGATCTTCGGCCGCTCCATCAATGATGCCGAACCGGACGAGGAACTGGGTGTCCGCTCAAGATGGGGCGTGATGTTTCAAGGCGGCGCGCTGTTTTCGACCATGACGGTGGGCGAAAACGTGGAAGTGCCGCTCAAGCAGTATTTTCCGGGTCTGAGCGATGCATTGCGCAGTGAGCTGGCGCGTTTCAAAGTGCAGCTTTCAGGCTTGCCGGTGGAAGCCTCATATAAGTTTCCGTCAGAACTGTCTGGCGGTATGCGCAAGCGCGCCGGGCTGGCGCGGGCGCTCGCGCTTGATCCCGAATTGCTGTTTCTGGACGAGCCAACTGCGGGGCTTGACCCTATAGGCGCAGCGGCATTCGATTCCCTCACAAGGGAACTGAAAGAAACTCTGGGACTTACGGTATTTCTGATTACGCACGATCTCGACACGCTTTACGAAATTTGTGACCGAGTGGCCGTCCTGGCTGAAAAACGGGTGATCGCCGTAGGCACGATAGAAGAACTGCTCGCCACCGATCATCCCTGGATTCAGGAATACTTCAATGGCCCGCGCGGACGCGCGGCCAAGGCGACTAGTGACAGGGCGGCGAAGCAACAGGTCAAGGCAGACGCGGCAGCAACCATGGACAAGCCGGGGCAAGCGGGCGCATAGGGGCAAGTTGATGGAAACTCGTGCAAATTATGTCTGGGTCGGAGCGATAACCTTGCTTCTGCTCGCCATGTTGGCCGCGTTCATCGTGTGGCTGGTTGGGCTTAACGAAGGTGATCGCAAAAGCTACGACATCTTCTTCAAGCAATCGGTGGATGGCCTCGCCAAAGGTTCCAGTGTTGATTATTCTGGCGTCCCGGTTGGCAAGGTGGACAAGATCGAACTGTGGTCCAAGGATCCCACTTTCGTGCGCGTTCGGGTCACCGTGGATGATAAGGTACCCATTGTGATCGGCACCACCGCCACGATCCAGGGCAGCTTCACCGGCGTTTCGGATATTCAGCTTGAAGGCGGCGTGCCCGGAGCCCAGCCTATTGTAGAGCCCGGCCCCGAAGGCGTGCCCGTTATCCCTACCAAGCGGGGCGGTCTGGGCGAGATTCTGGCGAACGCTCCCCTGCTGCTGGAGCGGCTGGCTACGCTGACGGAAAGCCTAAATCTGCTGCTTTCGGATGAAAACCGCAAATCGATTACTGGAATTCTGCGGAACACTGACAAGATGACCGCCGATATCGCGCAGGCCACGCCGGAAATCCGCAAAACGATGACCGACCTGCAGGGCACCCTGCAACAGGCGACCTACACACTGCAGGCGTTTGAAGGCGTGGCCGGCAAGACCAACGAATTGCTGGGCGAAGAAGGCAGTTCGCTGGCCGTGCAATTGCGGCAGACGCTTGCTTCGGCGCAGACCGCCATGGACGAGCTGAACAAGACGCTTGGCGATGCGCAGCCTGCCTTGCGGCAAGTTTCCGGCTCGACCCTGCCTGCGGCGGAAGCGGCGATTCGTGATTTGCGCTCTACCAGCAGGGCCTTGCGTGCCGTGACTGAAAAGATCGATGAACGGGGGGCCGGGGCGCTCCTGCAGGGAAGCAAGTTGCCGGATTACAAGCCATGAGGTTTGAAGTCATGATGGTTCGTCACGCCAAGGGAAGCAGGGACATGCGATTTGCCGGATACAAAACGGGCCTTGTGCTGGCGGCGCTGCTTTCGCTGGCCGGATGTGTCAGCCTGGGGGGAGATCCGCCGGATCGGTTGATCTCACTGACGGCTGATGAACAAGAACCTGTGGGTGCAACAATCAGCGGCGAAGTGGGTCAGGCGATCGTTGTGCTTGATCCCGAGGCAGATCGCCGCATCGATGTGCTGCGTGTTCCGGTTCAAGTAGATCCCTCTACGGTTGCCTACCTCAAGGATGCGGTTTGGGTCGAGCGGCCAGCACG
>JAZQRJ010000115.1:0-43116 GCA_045629505.1 Novosphingobium sp. | reverse complement strand
AGTTTTCAGTCGTTTACTTGCGCGAAGGCCGCGTGCTGGCGCTCGATTGCGTGAACATGACCAAGGATTACGTGCAAGGGCGCAAGCTGGTTGAGGCAGGCGCAACGCCGGATCTTGAGGCGCTTGGTAATGCGGAAGTGCTGCTGAAGGATTTGCTCTAAGCAGCGAGCTCTTTTGCAGCCCAGTTAGCCGCTTCAGCCACCACCGGATCGGCATCGGCCACCAACCCTCGCACCACAGACAGCAGGCCCGTATCGCAGCTGTTGCCCGCTGCGATCAGGCAGTTGCGCACGAAGCGATTGCGCCCGATGCGTTTGATCGGTGAGCCGGAAAACAGGGCGCGAAAGCCTGCGTCGTCCAGCATGAGCAGGTCCGCCAGCTTGGGCGCCGCAAGTTCCGCACGCGGCAGGAACTTCGCATGGACGTGCGCGGCTTGCGCAAACTTGTTCCACGGGCACACCGCAAGGCAATCGTCGCATCCATAGATGCGGTTGCCTATCGCCTTGCGAAACTCGTGCGGGATGGTCCCCTTGTGCTCAATGGTGAGGTAGCTGATGCAGCGTCGGGCATCGAGCTTGTAGGGCGCGGGGAACGCCTGTGTCGGGCAGGCATTCTGACAGGCGCGGCACGATCCGCAGTGATCTTCGACTGCCTGTTCAGGGCCAAGATCGAGCGTGGTGTAAATCTCTCCCAGAAATAGCCATGATCCATGTTCGCGGCTGACAACATTGGTGTGCTTGCCTTGCCAGCCCAGCCCGGCGCGTGCGGCCAGCGGCTTTTCCATCACAGGGGCCGTGTCAGTGAACACCTTGACGCCAATTTCGCCAAGCCCGGCCTTCGCCGCTTCAGCCACCAGCCAGCGCGCCAGCCGCTTCAGTGCCTTCTTCACCACGTCGTGATAATCAGCCCCCTGCGCATAGACGGAAATGCGAGCACGGTCCTTGCTGCCGGCAAGCATCAACGGATCGCTGCCGGGCGTGTAGCTCATGCCAAGGCAGATCACGCTGCGCGCATCTGGCCACATCGCCTGCGGAGAGCGGCGATGATCGAAACGATCCGCCATCCAGCCCATCGAGCCGTGCATGCCCGCATCCAGCCATCCACGCAGCCGTTCCTCGCGCAGAGCGTCATCGCGGGCAGACGCAGTGCCTGTTACCACGAAGCCCTGATCGCGGGCCTCGCGGCTGAGGCGCTCCATCAAATCGTGGGTTGCCGCACTATTTACCAAACTTGCTCGTGCTCCTGTTCACATGAATGAGGTAATTGCCCATACCATGAGGATGGATACGGGGAATTGGCAGATGGCCGCGCCTGAGGCTACACGCGTTGGCCGGCCGCTGGCAATCGAAGCGCGCGGTCTCGTAAAGCGGTTCGACGGCTTTACCGCCGTTGATGGTGTCGATCTCACCGTGCCTGAAGGCGCTATCTACGGCATTCTGGGGCCGAACGGCGCGGGCAAAACCACCACCTTGCGGATGCTTCTGGGCATTATCGAGCCGGACGAAGGCATGCGTCGCATCCTGGGGGCAGAGCGGCCGCACGATGTGGCCCGTGCCATCGGTTATCTGCCGGAAGAGCGAGGTCTTTATCCCACGATGAAAGCCTATGAGGCAATTGCCTTCGTCGGGGCGCTGCGGGGACTCCCGCTGGAAGAAGGGCGCAGGCGGGGGCGTGCCTTGTTGGAAGAGCATGGCCTGGGATATGCCGCTGATCGGCAGATACGCCAGATGTCGAAAGGCATGGCGCAGCAAGTACAGATCCTCGGCACGCTGGTACATGAACCGCGCCTGGTGATCTTTGATGAGCCGTTTTCCGGTCTCGATGCGATCAACCAAGGCCGGTTGGAGCGGACGATTCGCGGCCTTGCTGAAAAAGGCGCGACCGTGATCTTCTCCACCCACGTCATTTCCCATGCCGAGCGGCTGTGCGATGATGTGGCCATCATAGCGGGAGGCAAGGTGCCGTTCGCCGGTCCCGTGGACGTAGCGCGTGATCGTATCCGCCCGCAGGTTCGCCTTGAAACGCGCGAGGCTGATGGCATTTGGCGCAGGGCTCTGCCCGCCGATGCCCGCAAGGATGGGCGTTTCTGGATGTTCTCCTTGCCTGAAAGCGGGGTTGAGCCACTGTTGCGCGCGCTGGTCGAAGGGGAGGCGGGTATCCTCGCGCTCTCCATCGAGCGGGCTGGACTGCACGATGCTTTCGTCGCGATTGCCGGGGAAGCGGCTGCGCGCGCTCTCGAAAGCGGCGTCGAAGGGGAAGGACGGGAATGAACGGGCGTCTTTCTATATGGTCTGCCGCGATGGTGGTGGCCCGTCGTGATTTCTTCGCGGTTCTGCTCAGCCGCAGCTTTTTCTTCTTTCTGCTGGGGCCGCTGTTCCCGGTTATCGTCGGCGTCCTTGCCGGGGGTGTTGGTCAACGGGTCCACGAAAGCACAGAGCCTTCGCGGCTGGGTGTCGCTATGGCGAGCGCCGATGTCGACGCAATGCTGGCCGCGCAACGCACCTTGGCGGAAACGCTGGGGCCAAGCGTGCCGGATCTGGTGGTCGTAAAAAGGGTGAGTGCGGGGGAGCATTTCGATGCCGTTGCCGCGCTGAAGGCCGGTTCGGGCGGAGTGTCTGCGATAGTCAGCGGTACGCCCTCACAGCCTCAGCTTACCGGGGTCTCCGGCGCGGTGGCAGAATGGCAGGGGCAGGTTGCGCTAATGGCGGCCCAAGCGGCCGGAAATGGTCCGGATCATTATCCGTTGGTTTCGGTAAAGGCGCTGAAATCCCCCACGCCGTCCAGCAATCGCAGCGGCCAGCTAGCCACCGCGCAAACGGCGCAAACCATTATGTTTCTGCTGACTATGCTGCTAGCCGGCATGGTGCTTTCCAACTTGGTTGAGGAAAAAGCGAACAAGATCATCGAGATTTTGGCTGCGGCCATTCCAATGGATGCGGTGTTCTTCGGCAAGCTGTTTGCGATGCTGGCGGTTTCAATGGTGGGTATCGGTGTCTGGGGGCTGTGCGGCATCGTGTTGTTCGCCCTCGCCGGATCGGCTTTCCCGCCATTGCCCGTACCGGCGGTGGGTTGGCCGCTGTTTCTTGCCCTTGGAATTGTTTATTTCTCGGCAGGCTACCTGCTGCTTGGATCGGTGTTTCTGGCGATTGGTTCGCTAGCCAACACGGTGCGCGAAGTGCAGACACTGTCCATGCCAGTCACCATGATGCAGTTGCTGGTGTTTTTCCTGGCCAGCTATGCGATGACTCGGCCGGGCAGCGTGATCGAGGTGATGGCTGCGATTTTCCCCTTCAGTTCACCATTCGCGATGCTGGCACGCGCCGCGCAGGATGCCACATTGTGGACTCATGCCACCGCAATCGCGTGGCAGGCTTTGTGGATCTTCGTGTTGGTGCGGGTTGGTGCCCGTATGTTCCGCGCACGGGTGATGAAGTCTGGGCCGGTAAAGGCCAGAAAGAAACGGCGTCGCTTCTTCGGCAAGTCTCGGTCAGCTGGGATCTGACCGACCATTCGGCGACGGGCTTTAAGCCTCGCTGGCGCGGACTTCCAGAAATTCCAGCGGCAGCTGCATGCGCGCGGCGGTCAACGCCAGTGTTTCGAACGACAGCAGATTCTGCAAAGCGACGCCATAAGTTGGCGTTTTGCGCCAGCGGACGGTTCCCACTCTGCTGGAAAAATGCGCTGCTTCAACCGTTACCTGCTGTTCGAGCGCCAGAGCTACCTGAGTCTCAATCCTGACTCCTTCGCGTGAAAGATCGCAAATAGTTGCCGAAAATGCCCCGCCGGGCGTCCTGACAATTGCCGGCGCATTGAGCTGAAGCCGCAGAGCTCTTTTGGGGAAGCGGCTTCGCTCGCTGATGAACTCAGAAACGTCGACGGCGCTGGTAAAACTAAAACCCGACAGATCGCCCTTGGTCCACACTGGCTGGATTTCGAAGCTTTGGCGGGATGAAAGTTCGATCTGAAAGGAGTCGCATGGGGGGAGCGGGTGGAAGAGGCGTAGCTTTACCCCGCCTTCCGAAACGTCGCGCACGATGCAGACAAATTCGCCAAGCGGGCATTTCAGTTTCGCACTGCGAATCAGGAGGGCAAAGCGATTCTTGTCCCGCAGGTCGTCTTTGCTCTCGCCCGCGCCGGGATCCTTCGGCCCTATATCCTCTATGTCCGTCATGCCAGAATCACCCAAACCTCCCCGAATCCACCATTATCATCCACGCCCGCTCGCTATCTTGAAAAGATTTATGATCATTCGCGCTAAAATTAGGTAAATTCCTCTGCCACCCAGTCGTCCTTGTATTGAATCAGCCCTATTTCCGGTGTGTTCAATTGTGAACACGATATTGTCGAAGCGCCATAAAAAAGGGGCCGGAAGACCGGCCCCTTTCGCGTTGGTTGCCCAAGGTTGGGAAGATTACATTCCCGAACCCGGACCGTAAGTGATTTCCACCCGGCGGTTTTGCAGTTCACGCACACCGTCAGCGGTGGGAACGGCGGGCTGGGTTTCACCGAAAGCCTCGCTGGAGATGTTCGCATCGGGGATACCGCGAGCCGTAAGGTAATCACGAACCGAGGTGTTGCGACGCTGCGAGAGGACAATGTTGTACTGCGGACTACCGGAACGATCGGTGTGGCCGGCCAGCATGATCGGAATGTTATCGCAGTTGCCATAGGCACTGATCGCGCTGTCCAGCACGGTGCCAGCTTCCGGAGTGATGTTTGACTTATCCCAGTCGAAGAACACGATGTACGGCCCCTTGTTGCAGACCACCGGTGGCGGCGGTGGCGGGGGCGGCGGTGGCGGGGGCGGGGGCGGCGGAGCCCCTTCGGGAGTGTCGTCTGCCCTGAACTTCATACCCACAGTGATGCCGAAGGTAAGTGGTTCCGCCAACGGCACATAAGTACCGAAGGTAGTCGTGCCGTTGTAGTGCATCTTGTACTTCTTGTTGGTGAGGTTGTTCCCCCACAAACGCAGATAGTACGTATCGGTCGGATCGGTGTAGGTCGCCGAGGCGTTGAGCAGCACGAAACCCTTCTGGATGAAGCGCTGTTCACGCTGACGATCCAGTGGCACGCCGGCCCAATCACCCCAGACCGACGGATTGGAGACAACATAGTCATCCCTGTACTTCATGTTGCCGGCAAGCGTGATGCCGCCTTCGCTCATCGGAATGGTATAATCAGCGCCGAGATAGACTTCCCAATCAGGCGCGCGCGCCATCGGCAGGCCGGAAATGTCCTGGGGGCCGCTTACGTTATAGTAGGTCTTCAAAGGATCAGGGTTGGTATTGATGCCCTGACCGCCGCAATTGGCTTGCTGCGCGGCATTCCCGTTGCCGCAGGTTGCCGCTCCAGCGGTTGGGTCGTTGCTGACACCGATGCCTTCGAAGATGAAGCCCTTGCCATACCGAGCGTGCAGGTAAGTGGCGCCGCCGCGGATGTTGAAATTGTCAGTCACTTCGTAAGTGAAGTTGGCTTCAACACCCTTGATCTTGGCCTTCGGTGCGTTCTGCAGGACCGGAGTGACGCTGTTGTCCGGGTTCACGATAACGTTGGATACCTGCAGGTTCTTGTAATCGTAGTAGAACGCTGCGGCGTCGAACGAGAAGCGCGAGCCTGCACCCTTGATGCCCACTTCGAAGGCATCAATCGTTTCGGGCTTAACATCCTTCCACAAGGCTGGGTTGTCGTTAGGAATGTTGCCGTTCCATTCGCCGGACCGGAAACCCTTCGTGTAGGATGCATAGACGCTGGTACGGGGTGCCAGTTCATACCGGATCGAAGCGCGCGGCGTGAACTTCTTGTACTTGGAACGTTTGTCTGCGCCATTCAGCGCCGGGCTGTAGGTTGTGGTGACGATATTGGGGCCGCCGAGTGGATTAGGAACACCCGCGAGGCCGCCAGCGCCAAACTTGTAGGCTTGAATATGCTGCGTTTCTTCGCTGTAGCGAGCACCCAGTGTCAGTGCAGCCTGGCCAAAGCTGTATGTGGCATCGACGAAGCCAGCCCAGGCTTCCTTCACACGGTGGCCTTCCGTTCGTGATGTGATCATCTGCGAAGCAAGAGTTGGCGGCTCAGTAGGATTGTAAGGGCGGTTGAGATACGGGCCGCCTGCCCAGCTGTCGTAGAAGGTGTCTGTCTTGAGGCGAACGTAATTACCGCCGACGATCAGATTGAGATTGCTGATCGAGTCAATATTCCAGTCAACCGACTGCTGCAGAATTTCGTCCTTGATGCCGTTAACGCCATAGACAGCCGGAATGTACGAGCCGTCAAAGTCGAAATTGGTATCGATGTTGTTTTTGGCATATCCGGTAACTGAACGGATCTCGCCCATCCCGGTATCCAGCCGAAGCTTCATGTAGAATTCGTTCTGCTTCGCTGCCACAGTTGGCCGCTTGTCCGTTCCGGGAATTGGATCATTGGCAGTTTCGCCCAGCTTTGTGGGACGAGTGGCTCCGCCATTTTGCAGGAAGAAGCGTTCGACGTTCTCAATAACAGAGAACTGCACCCCACGGCCATCTTCGGCACGGGTGTAGTTATATCCAACCTCGACATTGAAGGTTTCGCTCATATCGAGCGAAAGCTTCGCCCGGAACGCATCCTGTTTGAGGGGCCAATAGGGGCCGACTGTTTCACCCGGAACGGTGCGGCTCATTTCCTTGAAATAGCCGTCCGTCCGGCGTGTATAACCCGTGAGGCTGATGCCCATATTTTCGGTGATCGGCCCTGCAACATAGCCGCCAATACGCCTGTCGTCGAATCGAGCGTAGGTAGCTTCGGCCTTGCCTTCCCAGCGATCCGTCGGTCCGATCGTTTCGATCAGCAATGCACCGCCGGTGGCGTTACGCCCATAAAGAGTGCCCTGCGGGCCTTTAAGTACCTGAATGCCCAGTATGTTCGGAAGGTCGACATTTATGATCGTAGGCGAAGGCTGATATAGTCCGTCGAAATAAACGGCGACGTTGTTCTCGTAGTTACCGTTGATGAGCGTTGTGACGCCCCGGATCGCAGGTTGTGGGGTGGAACCGCCGCGGCCCAGTGAAAAGCCCGACGTGACGTTCTGAATGTCCTGCACGCCGGTGACGCCTGCGTTGGCAAGCGTTTCCTGCGAAAGAGCAGTGACCGACATCGGCACGTCTTCCAACGCCTCTGCACGGCGCTGTGCGGTCACGATGATGACGTTGTCGTTATTAACACCCGACTCGGGCTGCGCGAAGGCAGGCATGACTGCGAACGGGGCTGTAAGTGCGGTTGCCCCGAGAATAGCCGCCAAACGCGCAGAACGAGTACTGAACTTGGATTTCGACATTATTGCCGACATAGACCTCTCCCTGAAACATTATTGATTTGCGTAAGGTATTTCAGGAAGGAAACTAAAAAACTACAAATTTATGCAGTGTCTAAACATCAATTTTCGACACTGTGCCAAAAATGCCGCAATAACGGCCAGCTTGGTGCGGACGGCGGGACTCGAACCCGCACTGGGATACCCAAGCGGATTTTAAGTCCGCTGCGTCTACCATTCCGCCACGTCCGCGCGGAGCATGTTTATTTCATGAAGAACGATCCGGTTGTGCCGACCGGCCTGCCAGCTTGTTAGACTGGATCAGCCGTTCAGTCGTGCACGCATTTCCTTGCCCGCCTTAAAATAGGGCACACGCTTTTCCGGAACCTCGACATTGTCGCCTGTTCGCGGGTTGCGTCCTTTGCGTGCATCGCGATGTCGAGTGGAAAAAGCGCCAAAACCGCGGAGCTCTACCCGGCCGCCAGCAGCCAGGCTCTCTCCGATTTCCTCGAAGAAAGTATCGAGCGCCCGCTCCACATCATCTGCACGCAGCTCCGGATTTTCCTTTGCCAAAGCTTGCAAGAGTTCAGATCTGATCATGATACGCGCCCCATACTTATGAAACTTCGTCTACCATAGACGCATGCCGTTGATGCCACGTAGTTTTGACAGGTGCAATGGCGAAGGCAATGGCTTTTGTGGTGTCCATGCAAAAGTGGCAACACAATCTCTTTCCCGCAGAGACTTTGATGTCTAGCGTGCGCCCACGACACGAAGCCTTGCATGGCGATGGTGCAATCCAATTCGCCGGGGATGGAAAGAGAAGAGGGCGCATTTAAATCGATGGAAAGCAGCATCGCGCAGCGTGCGGATGGCACTGGAACTATCCTGGGGCATCCCAAGGGACTTTTCGTTCTTTTCTTCGCAGAGATGTGGGAGCGATTTTCCTATTACGGGATGCGCGCTCTTCTGATCCTGTACCTCACCAAGCACTGGCTGTTTTCAGATTCGGATGCAGGCATCGTCTACGGTGCCTATACCGCGCTGGTGTACATTACGCCGGTACTGGGCGGTTATCTGGCGGACAAATATCTGGGGCAGAGGAAGGCCGTTCTATACGGCGCAGTGCTGCTGTGCTTCGGCCATTTCTTGATGGGGGTGGAAGGCGATGGCGGGCAGGATCCGGCAGCGCTCAACATATTCTGGCTGGCGCTGGCTTTCATCATTGTCGGATCGGGATTCCTGAAAGCCAACATCTCGGTGATCGTGGGGCAGCTCTATCCACGCACCGACGCGCGGCGTGACCCGGCCTATACCATCTTCTACATGGGCATAAATCTGGGCGCCTTTATGGGAGCGCTGCTGTGCGGTCTGGTGGGCGAGGTGTGGGGCTGGTCCTATGGCTTCGGCCTTGCCGGAATCGGCATGTTGCTCGGCCTGGTGGTGTTCGTGCTGGGCAAGCCGGCTCTACTGGGGCGCGGTGAGCCGCCAAAGCCGTTGGCCAAGGGTTTGGAATGGAGCCTCTATGCCGCCGGGCTTCTGGCCGTCGTTGCCTGCTGGTGGATGGTGCAGAATCAGGATGTAGTCGGTACGTCCCTGGGCGTATTCGGAGCGATTCTGGTCGCCTATGTGCTGGGCACTGCTGCGTTTCGCCTTCCGGCGGAAGATCGTGACCGTATCTTTGCGGCAATGTTCCTGATCTTCGTTGCCATCGTGTTCTGGGCCCTATTTGAGCAGGCGGGCAACTCGCTCAGCCTCTTTACGGACCGGCATGTCGATCGTGAATTCTTTGGCTGGGCTGTTCCGGCCTCCATGTTCCAATCGCTGAATGCAGCCTACATCATTCTTTTGGCGCCGCTGTTCGCATGGGCGTGGACCGCGCTGGCGCGCCGCAATGTCGAACCCTCCGCACCGTTCAAGTTCGGGTTTGCCGTGATCCAGGTCGGCTTGGGCTTTCTCGTGCTGGTCTGGGGCGCACAGGCAAGCGGGATGAGCGCGGCTGTGCCGGTGATCTACATTTTCCTGATCTACTTGCTGCACACCACGGGTGAGCTTTGCCTTTCTCCCGTAGGGCTATCCGCGATGAACCGGCTTGCGCCTGCACACATGGCGTCGCTTATCATGGGCACATGGTTCTTCGCTTCGGCCACCGGGAACTTCGCAGCGGGGCTGATCTCGGCTGCTGCTGGCGGGGACGGGCTGGAAGGTGCGGAAGCCGGCAAGAGCCTGGTGCTGTCCGTCTATTCGACGGTGGGCTGGTATGCGATTGGAGTGGGCGTGGTGGTGCTGCTGATCTCGCCCTACGTGCGCAAGCTGATGCACCTCGATACGCTGAAGGATGACGAGATTTCTGGCGATGGGGAACTGGCGGAGCCGCAGGCGGCTGGGGTGCACCCAGAGGCGGGCCGGTAAAGAAAAACCTTGCGCCGCCGTGGGGCGGCGCAGGTCGATCTAAGCCCGGGCTTCTTCCACGCCGGTGCTGTTGTGGCGCAGCGCCTTAAGCACGGTATTCACGATCTGCGGAGCGTTCAGCCCGGCTTCGTCGTACTGCCGTTCCGGCTGATCGTGTTCCTGAAAAATGTCGGGCAGGCGCATCGTGCGGATTTTCAGCCCGCCATCAGTCAGCCCCTCATCGCTCGCCATCGTCAGCACGTGCGCGCCCAGGCCGCCGATGGAGCCTTCCTCGACAGTAACGACTACTTCGTGGCTGAGCATCAGCTTGCGGATCAATTCAACGTCCAGCGGCTTGGCGAAGCGCAAGTCGGCCACGGTGGTGGATAGCCCCTTCGCCTCAAGCTGGTCCGCAGCCTTGAGTGCCTCGGTAAGGCGTGTGCCGAGCGAGAGCAGAGCCACTTTTGAACCTTCGCGGACAATGCGGCCCTTGCCGATTTCCAACTGTTGGGGAACTTCCGGTATGGCAACGCCCGTGCCATTGCCACGCGGATAGCGGAATGCAATCGGCCCGTCGTCATACTGGGCGGCAGTGTGCGTCATGTGCACCAGCTCTGCCTCATCGGCGGCAGCCATGACCACCATGTTTGGCAGTGTGGCCAGATATGTAATGTCAAAGCTGCCAGCATGGGTCTGACCATCAGCGCCTACCAGCCCGGCCCGGTCAATCGCAAAGCGCACCGGCAGGTTCTGGATTGCCACGTCGTGCACCACCTGATCGAAAGCGCGTTGCAGGAAGGTGGAATAAATCGCGCAGAAGGGACGCATGCCCTGGGCGGCAAGCCCGGCTGCAAAAGTCACAGCGTGCTGCTCGGCAATGCCAACATCGAAAGCGCGCTCAGGAAAGCGATCGGCAAATTTGTCCAGCCCAGTGCCAGACGGCATCGCTGCGGTAATCGCACAGATGCGCGTGTCACTTTCGGCTTCGGCGATCAGTTGCTTGGCAAAGACATTTGTGTAGCTGGGTGGCCCGCCCGCGCTTTTCTGTTGTTCGCCGGTGACAACGTCGAACTTCTGGACGCCATGATACTTATCATCGCTCGCTTCGGCAGGCGCATAGCCTTTGCCCTTGCGGGTGACGACGTGGACAAGGCACGGACCCTGAGCCGCATCGCGCACGTTTTCAAGGATCGGAACCAGCTGTTCCAGATTGTGCCCGTCGATGGGGCCGACATAGTAGAAACCAAGTTCCTCAAACAGGGTGCCACCCATCGCCAATCCGCGTGCGAACTCGTCCGTCTTGCGAGCGGCGCGGTGCAGCGGTCCCGGCAGTCGGCGGGAAAGGCGCTTGGCAAATTCGCGTACCGAAAGGAACTGTTCCGAAGAAACGATGCGTGCGAGATAGGCCGACAGGCCGCCTACCGGCGGCGCGATCGACATATCGTTATCGTTGAGGATGACGACCAGTCGGTTGCCTGCTTCGCGGGCGTTGTTCATCGCCTCATAGGCCATGCCCGCGCTCATCGCCCCGTCGCCAATCACGGCAATGCCGCGACCCGGCGCGCCGTTCAGCTTGTTGGCGATGGCAAAGCCCAGTGCTGCCGATATCGAAGTGGAGCTGTGCGCTGCGCCGAAGGGATCATATTCACTTTCGGCACGCTTGGTGAAACCGGAAAGGCCCTCGCGCTGCCGCAAAGTGCGGATGCGATCACGCCTGCCGGTGATAATTTTGTGCGGATAGGCCTGATGGCCAACATCCCAGATCAGACGATCACGCGGCGTATCGAAAACGTAGTGAATCGCAACGGTGAGTTCCACCACGCCCAGCCCGGAGCCAAGATGCCCGCCGGTCTGCCCAACAGCGGAAATCAATTCGGCTCGTAGTTCATCGGCCAGCTGCGGAAGCTGGGCTGGTGAAAGCTTGCGCAGGTCTTCGGGAATGTCGACCGTATCGAGAAGCGGCGTGGCCGGTGCGGCTGTCATACTCGGCCCGTACACGCTTTGAAACCAAGTGTCGAATAGCCAAAGCTATGATTCTGCGGCTCTCGGCCGATGCCTGGAAATACTATCATGTTCTGAAACCCGGTCAGCTACAGTCCGCGCAAATACCGCGCAGTTCCACCACTGGTCTGATATCTGCGAATCCTGCCTTGGCAGCGGCTGAAACGAGCGATCCCGTCAGCTTGTCGTCATCAAGATGTTTTGCATCGCCGCAACTGTCGCAGATCAGGAAGATACAATCGTGTCGGCAGCCTGGATGGCTGGTGACGATATAGGCATTCGCGCTTTCCACCCGTCGGGCAAGGTTGGTGCGCACGAAAAGATCAAGAATGCGGTAAACGCTATTGGGTGCCACGCGCTTGCCTCGCGATGCGGAAACGCTTTCGGCAAGCTCATAGGCGGAAACGGGCTTGTCGCGTTCGGCCAATGCGGAAAAGACATCGGCCCGCATATCGGTCCATTGCTCGCCAGCTTTCGCAAAGACGTTCTGTGCAGCTGAAACGAGGTTCAGGCCCTCAAGTTCACGATGCGCGTGTTCACCCATGAAGTGAATATGGCGCTTGCCGCAACGGGACGCAATCTATGCGCGCACATTTTTGCAAACGCGCGGGCAGCAGCAGAATTATTCCGACGAAAGGGTTTGGGCTTGGGCTGCAGGGACAATGCCCTCAGCTATCGCTGAGCGGATATCGCCTTCCACCGAGGCAACGACCAGCAATGCACCTGCGACAAAGCCGACGGTGAAGAAGCGATAAAAATCAGCCCTGAACAATCCCATGGAGGTGTCTTCCGAAGTTGCTGCGGCACGAACCGGCGCCGCCCAAACCAACTTGCGGAAGATGCCTTTCTGCATGGTTAACGTCTTCTGTCAGACCGATAGATTGGCTCTAAATTGCGGCAAACCGTTGGAACCGCGCCCTATTAATGGCGGAAGTGCCGCACTCCGGTAAACACCATGGCAAGGCCAGCTTCGTCAGCAGCTTTGATGACTTCCTGGTCGCGAATCGAACCGCCGGGCTGGATAATTGCGGTCGCACCCGCTTCGGCAGCGGCCAGCAGGCCATCGGCAAAGGGGAAGAAAGCATCCGAAGCCACTGCGCTGCCGATAGTGCGCGATTGCGACCAGCCGTACGTTTCTGCAGCTTCGTGAGCCTTCGCAGCAGCGATGCGAGATGAATCGCGCCGGTTCATCTGGCCTGCGCCAATGCCCGCAGTTGCGCCATCCTTGGCATAAACGATGGCATTGGATTTCACATGCTTTGCCACGGTCCAAGCGAACATGCAGTCCGCCAGTTCTTGTTCCGTCGGCGCGCGCTTGGTGACGACCTTCAGATCATCCCGGGAAAGGGTGTGATTATCGCGGTCCTGCATCAGCATGCCGCCCGCGATCTGCACCGTTGTCTGGCCGCCGCGCTTGGCATCGGGCAAGCCCTTGGTGATGAGAAGGCGCAGGTTTTTCTTCTTGGCGAACGCCTCGCGCGCGGCTTCATCGGCACCGGGGGCGACGACCACTTCGGTAAAGATCTTGCAGATTGCTTCAGCCGTCGGCCCGTCCAGCGGCCGGTTGCAGGCAACAATGCCGCCGAAGGCCGAAACCGAATCGCATGCAAGCGCGTCTTCCCATGCTTCCAGCAGAGTCGGGCGAGTCGCCACGCCGCAGGGATTGGCGTGCTTGACGATTACAACGGTTGGTTCCGCGTCGGCGAATTCGGCTACAAGCTCCAGCGCAGCATTGGCGTCGTTGTAATTATTGTAGGACAGTTCCTTGCCCTGCAACTGTTCTGCTTGCGGCAACCCGCTCACATCAGGCTGCTCCGGAATGTAGAGCGCCGCCGACTGATGCGGGTTTTCGCCATAGCGCAGCGTATCGACCAGTTTTGCAGCGACGATGCGACGGGGCGGGAACGTCTGCCCCTGATCGACATTGGCGAACCATGCGGAAATCGCGGCGTCATAGGCAGCCGTGGCGGCAAACGCCTTGGCCGCCAGCATACGGCGGAAATCGAAGCCGGTGCCGCCTACGTTGGCGTCAAGCTCGGTAATCAGCGCGGCATAGTCATTCGCGTCGGTGACGATCGTGACATATTCGTGATTCTTCGCAGCCGAACGCACCATGGAAGGGCCGCCGATATCGATATTCTCGATCACTTCATCACGATCCGCGCCCTTGGCCACGGTCTGTTCAAAGGGATAGAGATTAACAACAACCAGATCGATCGCGCCAATGGCATGATCTGCCATCGCCTTCGCATGATCGACATTGTCCCGCACAGCCAGAAGCCCGCCATGAATCATTGGATGCAAGGTCTTCACCCGGCCGTCCATCATTTCGGGAAAGCCCGTGACTTCGGAAACGTCACGCACGTCCAGCCCGGCATCGCGCAGGGTCTTTGCAGTGCCGCCAGTGGAAACCAGTTCAACATTGCGGGCGGCCAGTGCCTTGCCGAGATCGACCAGCCCCGTCTTATCCGAAACGGAAAGGAGAGCGCGCTTGATAAGGACGGTGTCGGTCATGTTCGGAAAGTTCCCCGTGCGAGAGTCGCGAGCGACTTAGTGAGGGAAAGCCGGAGGGGCAAGGTGTCCGGCGCGGGATTCACCCCATTCGCTTGAGGATCCACGAGAAATTTCCACCGCCGCGCGAAACCATGTCCTGAATTACGAGCTGTTGTACGGGCACCGGGCGGGCATTGCCATCCACCCAGAGGCTTTCTTCGACCGTGACTTGCGCGCCTGCGGAGCGGAATTGCCAATAGCTGCCATCTGGAAGGGCGAGGCCGACGCCCTGCCCATCCCCTGACATGCGCACTTCTATGTTGGGACCAAGATGGAAGCGGATGACATAGCCGACTTTGCCGCGCTTGCCCTTGCGCCCGGTAGGGACCAGCAAGTCCTCTCCGCGCAGCTCGCTGCCATCATCGCGCAGGATCAGGATGCGCCGGTGGGTGAGGCCGTAACGGCCGGCATAGCCATTGTGACTAGCTTCAAGGCGAGTTGCGCCCGGCTCATTCTCGCCGCCAAGAGCGCGCCGCTCAATATCGACTTCGGACACGCCACTGCCAATGCCGCCGTTGATGAGGATCGCGGTGGAATTGGCATCGTCAAGCGTCAGCGTGGAATGGGCTGCCGTTGCGCGAAGCCCTTGTTCAAGTCGCACCGGCAGGAGGCCCCCAGCGCAGGCCGCTCCACCGCAGTTGACGATGATCCGCTGTCCGCCGGACGAAAGTTCAAACGCCAGAGTAGAGGCACAGCCATGGCGCGCGTGGCGCGGCATTGGTGGCGGTGCAGCATCGAACTGCACGATGGTCTTGCCTGCGGCCACGCGCTGAAAGCCCCATTGGCGCACTTCCCGCAAAGGGCGAGTACGTACACCGCTCGCTTCAATAAGCGATGCCACCGCCTCGGCAGATATTGCCCATGCGCCTTGCCAGCTTCCCAGCGATCCATCCCCGTGGGTCAGCGCCAGCAGTGGCGGCACCAGCATGGAAAGCATACCGTCGATTGCTTCGGGCGGATCGCGGCGGGTGGCCTGATAACAAGCGCGCAGTTTCACCAGCAGCTCGATAGCTTCCATCTGCGCCAGCGGGTTTCGCGAGAGCACGCCGCCGTCATCACCTACCATATCGCCCAACCCGCGAAGCAGCCCCGCTTCGCCAAACAGCCTGCGTGGGCGACCGTCGGTCAGTAGCAGCCCGGCGGCGACTATGCCGCACCATCCGGCCACTTGCGCCACTCCGTCGTCCGTCTTTCCGACGTTACGATCCAGCCAGCGAGCGGTATCGGAAATCGACGCGAGAGTGCGTGATCGTAGCGCCTTGTCGGTTCCCGAAAGAATCAGCGGTGCATAGATCAGCCAGTTGAGCAGTCGCGTTCCTGCAACCCCCACCGTCCAGGCCGGCCCCTTGCTAGGCCGCGACGCCGGTTTTGGATTGGCCTTCAACCACGCGCCCAGAATGCGCTCCGCTACAGGCGCAACTTCCTGCCGCGGTGCGCAGGCATCAAGATCCGAAAGCCATTCAAACGTGTGAACCGCGCGTTCCAGCGGCGGTGTCACGCGCGCCGTGCCGCCAAAGTCGACTTGCGTTATGGGCGTTTTTACGCCGTGAATAAGGAAGTGCCCCGCGCGCAGCGCCGTGCCCGCAACGCGATTGCCTTTCAGCGGGCTCCTCACCGTGGCAAGCAGACGCGTGCGCGCTTTCTTGCCTAGCGGTGAAGTGAGCATGGAAGCCGGCACGCCCCATCGATAGGCCATGCGGATCAGGCGCTCGCCGGGATGGATAGTAGGCGCGGTAAAGTCCGCAACGGCCAGCGACCGACCCGGCTCGATTACTTCGTCGCGCGAGTTCCGGCTTTCGGTGCCGAGCCCAGAGGAAGGCTGCCCGCCGACTATGAGGCCAGATTCACGATTCACGTCGCCAAAGGGAACTGCCGGTTGGTCGCTTTCGTTAGCCTCGCGTGTCGAAACGTCCTGAAAGCTGGTGTCGGCCACGCAGTGCTCCTACCCCCGTAAGGCGGCGATATTGGCGGCGTATTGATCGGGCCCGCCTTTGAAGGTAGCGGAGCCCGCGACCAGAACGTCTGCCCCGGCATCCACGCAGAGCCGCGCGGTTTCAAAATTGACACCGCCATCAACTTCGAGGTGAATTTCGCGCCCGGTCTTGTCGATCATCTTGCGGACAGCTTCGATCTTGCGAAGCTGGCTGGAAATAAAGCTCTGCCCGCCGAAACCGGGATTAACGCTCATCACAAGAACGAGATCGATATCGTCGATCAGGTAGTCCAGCATCTTGGCTGGAGTTCCGGGATTAAGCGAGACGCCTGCCTTCTTGCCCAAGCCTTTGATTGCCTGAACCGTGCGGTGAATGTGCGGTCCTGCCTCGGGATGGACGGTAATGATGTCGCACCCGGCCTGGGCAAATTCTTCAAGGTACTGGTCCACTGGCGAAATCATCAGATGGACGTCGAACGTCTTGGCTGTGTGCGGGCGCAGCGCTTTGATGACAGCGGGTCCAATCGTGATATTGGGCACGAAATGCCCATCCATCACGTCAATATGGATCCAGTCAGCTCCCGCTGTGTCAATGGCACGGACTTCTTCGCCCAGCTTGGCAAAGTCTGCCGACAATATCGAAGGTGAAATGAGCGGACCAGCCATGCGCTTTATTCTTGCTCCTTAAACTTTGCGAGTACTGCTCACCACACTACAGAACAAGGCGGCGGACGACCGTTTTCCACACGCAAACGCAATCTTGCGATGGAAATGTGGATTGTTGCAGTGCTTGCGTTCAGTATGCGCGATAACCTTTCGCGTTAACGATGCAATCGGGCTGATGCTTAGGGCCGGTCTGGGCCAATTCACTCATCATTCAGTGTATCGGCCCTAAGTCTGAACGGACGTAGAACCGAACTGTTTGCAAGGTGCGCACTGGGCCGCGCCCGCATGGAGATGCACAGATGAATTTCAAGCGAGACAGCGCGGGAGAAGCGCCTGCTTTCCCGCTCCGGGCGATCCCGGCTGCCGCACTGATGCTCAGCGCTCTCGGGCTTGCCGTTTCGGTGCCCGCGAATGCGCAGACGCGCGAGAAAATCGGAAATGACATGTCCGAATGTCATGCCGGGTCAGGCCCCGCTTTGTTGGTCCATGTAGATGGCATCAAGTCGGCCAGCGGCAAGGTTCGCGTTCAGGCCTACCGCGCAACCGCCGCGGACTGGATGGTCAAGGGTCGCTGGATCAATCGCATTGAACAGCCAGCTCGCAAGGGAAGCATGACGTTCTGTGTGTCACTTCCTGCAGCGGGATCGTATGGCATAGCTGTGCGTCACGACGTGAATGGCAATGGCAAGACGGACATTCGGGTGGATGGCGGGGCCATGTCAAACAACCCCAGCATAAATGTCTTCAATCTAGGAAAGCCGAACTACACCAAGGTGGCAGTACCGGTGGGCAACGACCCGAAGTCCATTCGCGTCCACATGCGCTACTTCGGTTCCTGAGCCGGCTTTCGGCGACGTGCCTTCCATACTCGGAAGAGCACGCCCGGTGCGGCCAGCACTGGGTGTTTTTCCCGCCACGGTGTGATCTCCACCGCTACGCCCGT
The DNA here is from genome assembly GCA_045629505.1 of Novosphingobium sp. Classification (GTDB taxonomy): domain Bacteria; phylum Pseudomonadota; class Alphaproteobacteria; order Sphingomonadales; family Sphingomonadaceae; genus Novosphingobium. Next base: position 25,344 of record JAZQRJ010000115.1, on the reverse strand, counting down.
GTGGCGCTCCACTTTCCATGCGGCATAGCGAGCCGCGCCTTCAAATGTGCCAGCCGCACGCACCAGTCGCCGCAGATTGAGCGGCTTGCCTGCAAAACGGCGCTTGCGCCACCAGCGACGGATGCGGTTACGCTCTGCTTCGGGCACGGCTGGCGTCAGCATGCTGCCGTCCGTGGTAAAGGGGATTCCAGCGCCAGTCAGGGCGAGTGGTAGAAGTCCCGCAAAGTGCGCTGCGTTCAGCTCTATGATCGAGCGGGAGCGATTGCTCGATTCGATGCGGAATTCCGCCGTGTAAGTCGCCTGGAAAAGAGCGGTCCAGAATTGCTCTTCCGTCCCGCGCTGCGGCCCCAACACCGCGGCCAGCCTGGCTGCCGTGATTGACGCCTGCGCAATTGCGGACACAACAGCTTGAGAGGTTTCCTCGCTGCTCGCCGCGATCAGCGCGCTGGGCTGAACGAAGCGCGCCCAGATCGTCGTGTCCAGCAATGCGCCCGATGCAGCCTGTGCAAATTTGGTGAGCGTCATCGTCGCGACCTTGGCGCGCAGATCATGCCCCTCGTGGCGCCATTCGTGATAGCTGACGCGCGGCCAGACCCCGCTCTCCGGTTCGCCCGGCATCAGTAGATAGAAATCGAGCACGCCTTCCAACTCACCAGTGCGCAAGTTGGAACCGTAAAACAGCACGGCAATGGCACCGCGTGCGTCACCCAGTCGCGATCCGAAAGCACGGACCACCGGATGCACTTCGCGCGCAAGGCCGCTGGCTATGCGGGCTTCGAGCGGGCTGGTCACTACATACCCCTTATGGCGTGATAAAGCGCAGCTCCGGACCTGCAGTGATCCGGTAGCTGCCAGCAGGATAACGTTCGCCATCCAGAATGAGCGGGTCTTCAACCTCTATAGTGTAAGAATGGCTGCTGCCCCGGTGAATGCCAGACTTTTCCAGCACCGGATGTTGCCAGCCTAGCCCCGCGATCGGGGCGAAAACGGCTGCGCGGCGCAGGGGTGCGTCAAGCATGAAATAGCGTATCGGCCCACTGAAATCCATTTTAGAGAATGGCTGGATTCCGGGAGGGAAGGTGCGCAGCGTGGTGATGCCGCCGATATAGCGCAAATCTTCCGGGCAGACGCCGCTGTGGGCAATTGGCTCCCCGCTGTCGCTGTCCACGATCTGCATTCTCGAAAGGCTGCGCCAGGGGCCTTTGCCAAAACCCATTAGCACCTGAAGGATGCCAAACGCGGCCGTCATGGCCACTGCAAAGCCTTGGAACGCGCCAAAGCGATGCGCAACCTGCCCTGTATCAATCGCCACGTTGAACGCGCCGACGCCCAGGAAGAAGCCGAGGCGGCTTCTTTGATCGCCGCTCAAGTCAGTAAGTTGCAATGGGTGTCGGATGACCACGCGACCACGACCTGCCGCCTCCAGCGCCTCTCGCATGCGCCACTGGCGCGAAATGCCAAGATCGAGCGCAAGCGCGTTGGTCTTGCCCTGCGGCAGGATGATAATCTCCGGCCAGTTATCGCCGAACAGGGGGGCACCGCGCGTAAGCACGTCGCGAATGGTGCCATCGCCCCCGCTAATGGCGAGTATGCCGATCCCCTGTTTTGCGAAATCGGCAAGCGCTTCTTCCAGTTCAAGCCGTGTCTGCGGCTCAACCGTGATGACGCGGGGATCGTTGCCAAACAGCGAGGAATTGCCCTTGTTCCGATGGCTCTTCGGGTTGCGGATATAACCGACCAGCGGCAGTTCCGCCGGATTTGTACGCTCGCCGCCGGCGCTATGTCCGGATGCATTCGTCCCATCATCAGCCGCGCGGCGCAGCGAGTGTGCCAAGTTAAGTTCCGGGCGTGCCATTTCCCGCCTTTAGCGATCCCGGCTACCTCTTAGCCAGCTTTTTCAGTCAAGCGGCGGGAGGTGATCCCTGCTGCTGGGACCGCGTCATGCGCATTACGACCAGGCCCAGCAGGATCGCCTGACAAACCGAACCTGCGAAAACGGCGGCAGCAATACCGTTGGCACCCATCGCGCCTTCCAGCTGGACCGCGGCTATTATCAGCGCGCCTGTTGCCGCTAGCCGAGCCAGGAAAAGCAGGTGAGCGCGTTGTGCCGCCATAATGCTGGGCTCGAAGGCAACCATAGCCAGATCGATGCAGGCTGCGGCGGTAAGCCAAAGCAGACTGTGATAGGCTTGCCCGAAATCGGGTCCGCCCACCGTTTCAAGGATGCTGCGGCCCAGCAGGATCACCAGCACAAAGACAATCGCCCCAACCGATGCCGCGATGCGGATCGATCGCGCGATCATCGTGGCCAGGCTGCTTGCTCCTTGTGCCCGCACGGCTTTCACTATTTCCGGAAACGCGGCCTTGGCGATCATTTGCGAAACCGTGGTGAGCGACCGGCTAAGCTGGGCGGCGAGCCTGAATGCGCCCGCCGCTGCCGTGCCGGTCAACCCGCCCACAAGGAACAGCGGGATCTGCTTGGCAGACATAAAAAGCGTCTGGCTGAAATTGGAAGTCAGCGAATAGCGCACCAGATCTGGATTATCGGCAAGGACCCGCCGGACGTTCGATCCCTTTGATGTCATTAGTCGCAGATCGCCTGTCTTGTGAATGGCATACCAATGCGCAGCGGCTGTGAGCAGTTCAGCAACGGCCCAAGCGATCAGGAAACCCTGCAGCTTGGGGTGGATCAGGGCGACGGCGACCGCACCGATTAGCCGCAGCGTCGGCGTGGCCGAATCCGCCGCGGCGGCGAGGTTGAACTTGTCGCGCAGGCGCATGATGCCGATCGGCGTGGACCGCGCCGAAAGCAGCATGATAACGTTGAAGATCAGGGTCGCACGCGCCAGCGTGGGCGTCATCCCCAGTTGGTCTGCGAAGAAGTGCAGGATCAGTGCGGACGCACCAATCCCGATCAGCGCGCCGGCAATATCCAGCAGTGCGGCCGCACGATAGAGCCGGGCCAGCCGCTCCTCATCGTTGTTCTCTATATAGCCTATGCCGTACTGGACGATGATGGCCCATGTCTGGAACGCCAGCAGACTGGTGAGAAATTGTGAAGCACCGGTGATAAGAGCAAACTTGCCAAAGCCGCTAACCCCCAAAGATCGGGTAATAATAGCAAGGTAAATGAGGGAAAAGACCGCTGCCAATCCTCGGCTGGCAAGCATCCACCCAAAGTTCTGCATCACCGCGATCACGGCTTGCGGCGCATTGCGCAATCGGACGATCAGGGCATTCAATTCGGGTGCTCTTTCTCGGATCGGCTCAAGCTGATGATCGTGATGTGCACGCTTGCCAGTTGATAAACAAGGTTGAGGGCTCCGTGTTGCACGGACAACCGAACACTGTTTCGGATCTATGCTTCGCTGGAAAGATGCGGCGCGAGCGCAGTGCCGATGGTGACCATGGCGCGACCGAACCAGTCTTGCAGGTCCTGGTCGGACAGCGCAGCAAGGCGTGAGACTTGCGGCATGGATAGGCCAATTCGCAAAGTCGCGCCCCATTTGTCGCCGTCGATCCGGACACAGCGCACGGGCTGACCAAGCCTGATTCCTTGGGCGATCAGCGCTTGATGGATGCGGACCGCATCGTCGAACGACAGCGGCCGTACCGCGTTTGAACTGCGGGTGTGACAGAGGTCCAGCGTTACAAGCGTGCGCATGGCAATTGCATTCTCTGCTGGATCACCCGCGTGGTCGGCGGGTTCGCTGGCGACCTTGCGGATATCCAGATTTGCGGCAAGCGAATCGGTGGCAGCAGTAAATGCGTTGATCACTCTTGCGGCAGCGGTGCGGTCCAGTTTCTGAAAGCGCATCAGTTCGAACAGAGATGCCGTGAGGCGCAGCGCCAAACCGGGATTGCCGGTATTCGGACAAATATCCCGGCCCGGCCAGCTCGCCGGAATTTCAGCGCGCCGGAATATGTTCGCCATACCCTCTGCCAGCGGAGCGGAAGTCTGCGCGAGGCCCGGAGGGAGCAGCGCGAACCCGCTGAATGGCGGGCCACCCATGAACTTCGATCCGGTTACAAATACGACGATGCCGCGCTGTAGGTATTCCTTGACTGATTCTGCCGTAATCCGGGCCTGACACGCATCCACGACAAAGGCGATGTCCTCGCCAAATCGATCACGCAACCGGTCAACATCATCAAGCCGGGGAAGCACCAAGCCGGTTTTTGAACCATGGACGATGTGCACAAGTGCAAGGCGATTGTCCTGCTGTGCGGCGAAAATGGATTGTTCCAGCGACGCGGTGAGCGCAGCGCTTTCATGCGCTTCACCCGTGTCGGTGCGCACGGGCGCATCTGCCATCTCGATGGGAGGCAAGCCGGCGATGTCTGTGCCCGGAGACACCCGCATGTCCAGTGCGGTGCTTTCCGCGAAATAGCGTCCGGCAGCGCTGTGGATGCATCCCGAGCCCACTTCATCGGCGCCCAGCAGATAATTGACGATGCCGCCTGAGCGCCGACCCGCGGCGGCCAGCAGGCCGACATATTCAAGATCGGTGCCCGAAGGGGCGAAGAAGACATCAACGTCTGCATCCAACCGATAGGCCGCGCGGAGCGTTCCGCGCAAGTCATCAAGGCACTGCGCATAAGCATCGCCTGCCTCCAGATGCCGTGCTCCATTGGGAAAACGCTCTTCTAGATACGCGTCCGCTTCGGGGCTCAAATCATTTGCAGTAGAAGAAGCAAAAGCCAGAACGTCACGCGGAAAAGGCGTGCTGGCGTAGCGGTTCAGCCCTGTTTCCGGATTCAGGATGATGCGATCATCGCCGCCTAGGGTCATCCATTCATGGAGCGTAATATCGGCGATTTGGGTCAAGTCTGTCCAACGCAGGAAGTTTCAGGCGGAAAGGCCTATAGTCGTGCTGCCGGAAATTGAAAATTGCGAAGATTGGCAGAGACGCTATTGGAAGCGGCGACCGCCGGCCGCGTTGGCCCCGGCATTCTGGAAAGCTCATGACTGCACCGCTCAAACTGACGCCGCAGGTTAGGCGTGATCTCAAGATCCTGTTCATTGCGAAGCACGCTCTTAGCGGGGGCGGGCTGGATGGCGTGGACGGCAACCACTCGCCGTATCATCACGAGATGCGCGTTATCCTGGAAGGACTGTTCGAGAAATTGAGCGTGGCGACCACGTTTGATGTTTTGTTCACCGATCCGGGCGTCGATTTCGTGTTTCCGCTGCTGAATCGAGGAGGGTTCTTCAACTCCGAAATGCTCTGTCCGATCCTGTGCAACCGACTCGGATTGCCGTTTCTGGGCGCGAATCCGATCCTGCGCGGGCTTGCCGATGACAAGCACCTGACCAAGCTGGAAGGCCGCGCGCGCGGCGTTCCCACCTGCGACTGGGCTGTCTATCGCGCCGGGGCACCGCTCGATCCTGAGAGGCTGCCGGTTGCCAAGCGTTATGTCATCAAGCCCAACAACAGTTCGGCAAGCTGGGGCGTGGGCGATGCAACCGATTGGGATGGCGTGCGCGAAGCAGTGCTGGCGATCCACGCCGAAGGGTATGACGCGATCGTAGAGCCGTTTATGAACGGCAGCGACGTGGAGGTGCCGGTGATCGAGATGCGGGGCGAACCGTTCGTGATGCCGCCCATGCTGTTTCGCCAGGCCGATCCCACTCACTTGCGGACCCATGAGGAAAAGCGCGATCTGGTAGATCGTTCGTCAAAGTACGAACTTGTACCGTTTGAAGCGGCGGCGGCATGGCCGCAAATCCGCGAGATGACGCTGAAGCTGGCAGAGATTTTCCGCCCCTTCGATTATGGCCGGTTCGAGTTCCGCTATGACGAGGACACGGGCGACATAAACCTGCTCGAAGTGAATCTGCAATGCAACCTGTGGTCGCAGAAGGTCTATGGCCGGTCTGCGAAACTGCTGGGCTGGACACAGGAACAACTGATCGAATCAATTGTGGCGCAAAGCCTGTGGCGTCACGGTTTGATGGAACTGGAAGCGTAACTTGGCTGAATCTTCGCGCTGCACCGTCATCGTTCTGGCCGCCCAGAGAGCGGGCGTAGTGAACCCGTTGGCGGAGCGCGCGGGCGTCAGCCACAAATGCGTCGTGCCGATAGATGGCAAGCCGCTGATCGTTCACGTTATGGATGCGCTGGCGCAGGTTTCGCCTCCGCCCAAAGTCCGCATTTCGGTTGAGCCGGAAATTCATGAAGAGCTGACCGCGCTGTTTGCTCCTTATGCGGCGCGCGGGCTGGAGATCGATTTCATCGCGTCGTCCAGCAACATCGCGCAAAGCGTGCTGATTGCGGCAGAAGGGCTGACGGGGCCGATCGTAATTACCACGGCCGACAACGTGCTGCTTACTCCCGATGCCGTGAATGACGTCCGACGTGAGCTGGCAGAGGCAGATGTTGTGGCCTGCCTGGCTCGCGATGTTGCGGTGCGTGCCGTCCATCCCGATGCGCAGCGCAATTTCTACAAGTTCCGCGATGGCGGCTATGCCAATTGCAACCTTTATGGCGTGGCCGGGCCGAATGCTTTCGCGGCGGTGGAAGTGTTCCGCGAAGGTGGCCAGTTCCAGAAGAACCCAAAGCGCCTGATTACCGCGTTCGGACTGCTGAATATCCTGCTGGTCCGCTTCGGGCTGGTGACATTGGCAGGGGCGATGAAGCTGGCATCCCGCCGGTTCCGGCTGAAGTTTCGCGCGCTGGTTTTTGAAGACGGAACCGCTGCTGTCGATGTCGACAACGAGCGTACTTACGGCATCGCCGAAATGGTGCTGAAGCGAAGGCACCCGCCTGCTGATTGACGGCATCCCGGCTCGACAGGGCGAATGGCGTGGGTATCATGCCGGGCGATATTCTCAAGGAAGCTGCCCATGCCTCATGATACGCTGATCGTCGATGCTGAGGGGCTGGCGGCAGACCTTGTTGCATTGCGTCGCGCTATTCATGCAGAGCCGGAGCTTGGCCTCCATACGCCCAAAACGCTGCAGAAAGTGCGGGCCGCGCTCGCCGATCTGCCGTTGGAATGGAAGCAGGGACCATCGTGCAGTGGCGCGGTTGCCGTTTTGAAAGGCCGGGCTGGCGCGGGGCGTGCCGTGCTGCTGCGCGGCGATATGGACGCGCTGCCGATGCCGGAGGAAACGGGGCTTCCGTTTGCTTCAACCGTTCCCAACACGATGCACGCCTGCGGACACGATGCGCATACCGCCATGCTGGCGGGGGCTGCCCGATTACTGGCCAGCCGGGTCGATTCGCTGAAGGGCGCGGTGCACTTCATGTTCCAGCCGGGAGAGGAAGGGCATCACGGAGCGCGCTTCATGCTGGATGATGGGCTGCTCGATCCGCTGCCCGATGCCGCTTTCGCGCTTCATGTTTTCCCCAATGCGCCGCACGGGCTCATCGGATCGCGTGCCGGTCCTCTCCTTGCGGCGGCAGACCAGTTTCGCATTACGGTGCGCGGCAGAGGCGGGCATGCTTCGCTTCCCCATGAAACGCTGGACCCGGTGCCGGTCGCCTGCGAGATTGTTACTGCGCTGCAGGCCATGGTGACGCGCAAGTTCAGCGTGTTCGATCCGGTGGTGCTCACCGTCGCGCGGATTGAGGCAGGCACCACGCATAATGTCGTGCCCGATTCGGCCCAGATCCACGGGACGATGCGATCGCTCTCGCCTACCAACAGGGAACGGCTGCGCGATGGTGCCAGGTTGATCGCGGCAGGCATTGCGGGCGCGCATGAACTCACCGCCGAGGTCGAGATCATCGAAGGCTTCCCCGTCACCATCTGCGATGAACGTGCGGTTGCACTTGGGGAACGCGTTTCGGGTGAACTGTACGGAGATAGCGCATTCATGCGGCTTGAAAATCCGATCATGGGCGCGGAAGATTTCGCCTATATTCTAGAGAAGGTGCCCGGCGCGATGTTCTTCCTCGGCGTTAGTCATGAGGGCGAGGACTGGACCAAATGCTGCGGTATCCATTCCACCCGCATGATGATTGACGAAAGCGTCCTGCCGCGCGGCGCCGCGATGCTGGCCGGTCTGGCGCATGCGTTTCTTTCTCGCGGATTTGATTAACGTGGAGCAGGCGCGCTGCCCCACTATTGAGCATCAGGCCCGCAGATCTGCCCATTCGGGATGTTCGTTGAATTTCGCCGCGACATAGGAACAATCGGGCCTCACTTTAAAGCCCTGCGCCCGCGCGTCTTCAATCAGGGCCTCGACCAGTTTGGCTGCAATACCTCTTCCGCCGATTTGCGATGGGACGAGCGTGTGATCGACAATCCGTGAGCCCCCCTGTTCCACCCAGGTGAGACGGCCGATGTGGGGGCTGCCCTCGACTTGGGCGCGGTATTCGCCAGAGCCGTTTGCTTCGTGGCGAGTGATTGTCACGTCTGACATTCGCGTTCCTTCCTGTCCTGTTCCAGACAATAGCGCAGGCCGTGCCGATAGGTTGCATGCAGTGGCCGCCAGCCAAGCACGCGCTTGGCCTTGCCATTCGCAACGCGCCGGTTCTCCGTATAAAAGGCGAGCGCCATGGGAGAGAGGTTCGCATCCTCAAGAGATTGCATCGGTGGCGGTTCCTGCCCCAGCAGGCGGCAGGCTTCTTCTATCACTCGGTTCTGGCTACACGGCGAATCATCGGAAAGGTTGTAGGCCCCCGGCGGCGCATCCAATGCTGCAAGCACGCCCGCTGCAATGTCGTCCACATGGACCCGGCTGAAGACCTGATTAGGCACTGCCATGCGTTTCGCCGAGCCATCCCGCACTCGATCTAGCGCGCTGCGCCCCGGGCCATAGATACCCGGCAGGCGAAATACTCGTGCGCCTCGGCCCAGCCAACGGGCGTCGCATTCGCTGCGGGCAGTTCGGCGGCCCGTGCCGATTGGCGCGCTTTCATCCACCCAGGCGCCGCCCGTGTCGCCATAGACTCCGGTGGATGAAAGATAGGCCAGCCACTTTCCGCCTATCGAATCGCCATAGCGGTCCAGCACTGGGTCTGTGCCTTCGCCGCTCGGCGGTACGGATGAGAGAACAAACTGCGCTTCGGCCAGCGCCAGCCGGACATTGCCCTCATCCTCGAACGAGAGCGTGCCCTCCTGTCCGGTGGACATGACCTCCCAGCCTTGCGCGGCCACGCGGTCCGCCACACGGCGGGCTGAATATCCAAGACCGAAGATGAAAAAGCGGTGCACGCGAAGGACTTTCGTGGGCAAATGGCTGGCAATCGGAAGCCGAGGCTTTACTTAGGCTACATGGATATTGCCAGCAGACCTTCGCAGACCATCGACAATCCACAGATTGCCGATGCCGCCCCCGCTCCGGAAGCTCCTTCCGTGATTCATCGCTCCGATTATCGTGCGCCAGATTGGCTGGTGCCCGAAGTCGCACTGGATTTCGCACTTGGTCTGGACGAGACCCGGGTTGTCTCCCGGCTTTCGGTAAAGCGCAATGCTAACGACGCCTCCACTATTGTGCTCAATGGCGACGGCATCGCTGCGCAGGCAGTCCGGGTTGATGGCAAAGCGGTCAACGACTGGAAGATGGTTGGGCCGGACCTTGTGATTCACCTCGATGGTGATGAGCATGTGGTCGAGGTGGAAACGCAGGTCGCACCAGCGGCCAATAGTCAGTTGATGGGCCTTTATGCTTCAAATGGGATGCTTTGCACCCAATGCGAGGCGCAGGGATTCCGCCGAATCACTTTCTTCCCTGACAGGCCGGACGTGCTCTCTATCTATCGGGTACGGATGGAAGGCTCCAAAGACGCGTTCCCGATTCTGCTCTCCAACGGCAACTGCACCGCGCAGGGGGAGAGCGAAGGCGGAAACCACTGGGCCGAATGGCATGATCCATGGCCGAAGCCGAGCTATCTGTTCGCACTGGTAGCAGGGCAGCTGGTGGCCAACCATTCCACTTTTACGACGATGAACGGCCGCAAGGTTGATCTCAACATCTGGGTCCGCCCCGGCGACGAATCGCGCACGCAGCACGCGATGGATTCGCTCAAGGCCTCGATGAAGTGGGACGAGGAAACGTTTGGCCGCGAATACGACCTTGATCTCTACAACATCGTCGCCGTTTCGGATTTCAACATGGGCGCGATGGAGAACAAGGGACTCAACGTCTTCAACACGCGCTATGTGCTGGCCGATCCGGAAACGGCCACGGATGCCGATTATGATGCCGTCGAAGGCGTGATCGCCCACGAATACTTCCACAACTGGTCGGGCAACCGCGTAACCTGCCGCGACTGGTTCCAGCTTAGCCTGAAGGAAGGGTTCACGGTCCTTCGGGATCAGCTGTTCAGCCAGGATATGGGGTCTGAGCCAGTCAAGCGGATTGAGGATGTGCGCGTGCTTCGCGCTGCGCAATTCCCGGAAGATTCCGGGCCGCTGGCGCATCCGATTCGACCGGACAGTTATGAGGAAATCTCTAACTTCTATACCGCGACCGTATATAACAAGGGTGCAGAAGTGATCCGCATGATGCGGACAATGGCGGGGCCAGAGCGGTTCCGTAAAGGAACGGACCTCTATTTCGATCGGCACGATGGCGAGGCGGCCACGTGCGAAGATTTCATCAAGGCTATCGAGGAGGGGGCAGAGCTTGATCTGTCGCAATTCCGCCTTTGGTATAGCCAGGCGGGCACGCCGCAGATCAAGGCAAAGCTGATCCACGAAAACGGCTTTGCCACTGTGCGCCTGGAACAGGAGGTTCCGGCAACACCCGGCCAACCCGAAAAGCAGCCGATGCCAATCCCGCTCAAGCTGGCACTGTTCGATCGCCAGACCGGCAAGCATCACGGCGAAGAGCTGATTGTGCTGGATGGCGAAAAAGGCGAATTTGCTTTCAAGGGCTTTCCGCGTCCGCCGGTGCTTTCGATCAACCGTGGCTTCACCGCTCCGGTGTCAATTGAAGTCGAGCAGTTGGACGAAGACCTCGTTTTTCTGGCCGCGAAGGATGACGATGCCTTTGCCCGGTATGAGGCTATGCAGAAGCTGGTCGTCCGCCATCTGGTGAAGGCGGTGAATGGCGAGCTGGAAGAACGCGCTCGCGATGTGGAACGCGATGCGATCAGTCAGGCGCTTGAAGCGATTCTGCCGGATGAGCAGCTTGACGATCTTATGCGTGGCGAGCTGATGCTTCTGCCGGCCACGGGCTACCTGGCTGAACAGATGGTCGTGTCGGACCCGACGGCGATCCATGCCCAACGTGAAGGGCTGAAGGCCTGGCTGGGTGAGGAATTGCAGGACGATTTCCTCGATCTGCACGATCGCACCAGTGCCGTGCCATATAGCCGAAATGCGGCGGCGCGCGGTGCCCGCAAGGTGAAAACCCAGGCGCTTACTTATCTTGCTGCTGGCATGCCTGATGAAGCAGCAGAGCGAGCATTCGCGCAGTATCGCGCGGCGGACAACATGACTGACCGCCAAGGAGCCTTGATGGTGCTGTGTTCGCTGGACTGCGAAGAGCGCGAGCAAGCGCTGGCTGATTTCTACAAGCGCTACACCGATGACGCCCTGGTGATCGACAAGTGGTTCTCGCTTCAGGCGGGTTCGCTGCACCCCAATGCTCTGGAGCACGTGAAGGCACTGGCGGGGCACAAGGATTTCACCTTGTCGAACCCTAACCGCGTCCGTTCGCTTTATATGGCATTCGCGATGAACCAGCATGCCTTCCATGCGAAGGACGGAGAAGGCTATCGCCTTATTGGCCAGTTGATCCGTGAGCTTGATCCCCTCAACCCGCAGACCGCGGCCCGGTTTGTGCCGTCGCTTGGCCGTTGGCGCCGTATCGAGCCGGTTCGCGCGGCCCTGATGCGCGAGGAGTTGGAGCGAATCGCTGCCGTGCCAACATTGTCGCGTGATGTGCGAGAGCAGGTTACCAAAAGCCTTGGCTGAATCGCGTCAGGAGCCTGTTGAAGCGATTCAGTCGGCGGTGCTGAAGGGCGTTCCGCACGGCTTCATGTCGCGCCGCGGCGGCGTATCGACCGGAGAGTTGGCGGGGCTGAACTGCGGCCCCGGCTCTGGCGATGAAGCCGCCGCGATCGCAGAAAACCGGGTCCGCGTCGTAAACGCCGTCTATCCCAGCGCCAGGCTGGTTTCAGTCTATCAGGTTCATTCCCCCGACTGTGTGGTCGTGCGCGAACCGTGGTCGGATGATGACAGGCCCAGCGCCGATGCTATGGTATCGAATGTGCCGGGGCTGCTCCTCGGCGTCCTGACCGCCGATTGCGCTCCGGTCCTGCTGGTCGATCATGAAGCAGGAGTGGTTGGTGCGGCTCATGCGGGCTGGAAGGGCGCAATTGGCGGCGTCACAGACCGTACCATTGAGGCGATGGTGGCCTTGGGAGCGAAGGTGAGCCGTATCGCCGCTGCGATCGGTCCATGCATCGCGCAGGCGAGTTATGAAGTGGACGAAGCGTTCAAACAACGCTTCGAGGCTGCGGATCGCAATAACGCCTGCTTCTTTGCAGTTGGGGCGCCGGGTCACTATCAGTTCGATCTGGAAGGCTATGTGGCGCACCGCCTTGAATCCGCCCAGATTGGGCAGGTTGAGCGGCTTGGGCTCGACACTTATGGCGCGCCCGAAAGATTCTTTTCCTATCGCCGGGCCACTCATCGCGGCGAAGCAAGCTATGGGCGCCAAATATCAGTGATTGGTGCGCCATTGCAACGGTGAATAAAACGCCAAAAAAGGCGGTTGGCAGGCCGCACATTCCTGTCTATCAGGCCGGCCAAGCCGGAACTTGCCTGTAGTGCAAGCGTCCGGTTGCCATTGTCGGGGGGCATTTACAACTTACTGACGGCAATTGCTCGTTCCTGGGTCCAGGAGCGAGCGTCAGGAGCAAGGCTAGGTCTATCATGGCAGAAGAAGCGGTCGCGGATACTCCGGAAGCAATAGCTGGAGATGGAGTAAGACGTCGCGATTTCATCAATATTGCCGCGGTCAGCGCAGCTGGCGTGGGCGGAATTTCCGTTCTTATCCCGCTGATCAGCCAAATGGCGCCATCGGCGGACGTGCTTGCCGCGTCGTCGACGGAAATTGATGTTTCGGCGATTCAGCCGGGTCAGGCGATCAAGGCTGTTTTCCGTAAGCAGCCGGTTTTTGTGCGTAATTTGACGCCGAATGAAATCGCTGAGGCTAACGCCGTGCCGATTTCTTCGTTGCGCGATCCGCAAACGCTGGCTGAGCGTACCAAAGAAGGCAAAGAAAACTGGCTGATCACCATGGGTGTTTGCACCCACTTGGGTTGTGTTCCGCTTGGCGCGGGCGAAGGTGAAGCGAAGGGCGAGTTTGGCGGATATTTCTGCCCCTGCCACGGCTCGCAATTCGATACCGCCGCACGTATTCGTAAAGGTCCGGCTCCCATCAATTTGGTGGTCCCGGAATACGAGTTCCTTTCCGACACTAAAGTCAAGATCGGCTGAGGTCAGATATCATGAGCTTTCCATGGGCCAGAGAATATACGCCGCAAGCCCCCATCATGAAATGGATGGACGAGCGGCTTCCGGTTCCGCGTCTCGTTTATAACGCGATTGGCAGCGGCTACCCGGTTCCGCGCAACCTGAACTACTTCTGGAACTTCGGTTTCATGGCGCTGGCATGCCTCGGCATCCAGATCGTCACGGGCATCGTGCTTGCGATGCACTACGCGGCGAACTCCGCCATCGCGTTCCATTCGGTCGAGCACATCATGCGCGACGTGAACTGGGGCTGGCTGATGCGCTATGCGCACGCCAACGGCGCTTCCGCGTTCTTCGTGGTGGTCTATATCCATATTTTCCGCGGCTTCTACTACGGGTCGTACAAGGCCCCGCGTGAGATGGTCTGGCTGCTCGGCGTCGTCATCTTCCTGTTGATGATGGCAACCGCCTTCATGGGCTATGTGCTTCCTTGGGGCCAGATGAGCTTCTGGGGCGCGAAGGTGATTACCGGACTGTTCGGCGCTATCCCGCTAGTGGGTGAGCCGATCCAGATGTGGCTGCTTGGTGGATTTGCGCCGGATAACGCCGCTCTCAACCGCTTCTTCTCACTGCACTATCTCCTGCCCTTCGTGATCGTTGGTGTGGTGGTGCTGCACATCTGGGCGCTGCACATTCCTGGGTCCAGCAACCCGACGGGCGTAGAAGTGAAGAGCGAAAGCGATACCATTCCGTTCTTCCCATACTACATTGCGAAAGACGGATGGACGCTGGCTGCATTCCTGTTCATCTACTGCGCGATCCTGTTCTTCATGCCCAACATGCTGGGGCACCCGGATAACTACATCGAAGCGAATCCGATGAGCACGCCTGCGCACATCGTGCCTGAATGGTACTTCCTGCCCTTCTATGCGATCCTGCGCGCGTTCACTGCGGACTTCTTCTTCATCCCCGCAAAGCTGATGGGCGTGCTGGCGATGTTCGGTTCGATCCTGGTGTGGTTCTTCTTGCCTTGGCTCGACAAGTCGCCCGTTCGTTCGAGCAACTATCGCCCGCTGTATAGGAAGTTCTTCTGGTTCGGACTGATCCCGGTTTTTGCGGTACTGTTCTATTGCGGTGGCGCCCCGGCTGAAGAGCCTTTCGTGGTGATCAGCCAGCTCGCGACTCTCTACTACTTCGCGCACTTCCTGATCATTCTGCCGCTCGTATCGGCGATCGAGAAACCAGAGCCGCTGCCCTATTCGATTACCGAGTCGGTGCTGGGCAAGGACGAGAACGCCCGTCTCGAGCTCAATTCCAGCAATGCTGGCTGATCCCAGGTAGACGGAAAGACGAAAGACATGGCACGTATTCTCTCTATCCTGGTCGGACTGTTCTTCACGGTGGCGGTCGCTTGGTCGCTGCTCGTGGGGCTGTTCAACTTCGAACTTCCCGATCATGGCGCACATGCCTATGTGGAGAAGCCCAAGAAGCTCGAATTGGCTTCGAACGGTCCGTTCGGCAAATTTGATCGTCAGCAGCTGCAGCGCGGCTTCCAAGTCTACAAGGAAGTCTGTGCAGCTTGCCACTCGCTGAAGCAGGTGGCGTTCCGCGATATGTCGGCGCTTGGCTACAGCGAAGCCGAAGTGAAGGCGATCGCGGCAGGGTTCCAGGTTCCTGGAGTTGACGAGGCGACTGGTGAGACCAACACCCGTCCCGGTATGCCGACGGATTATTTCCCGATGCCCTTCGCGAACGACATTGCGGCCCGCGCTGCCAACAACAACGCGATTCCGCCTGACCTTTCGCTTATGACGAAGGCCCGCCCGAACGGCGCTGCCTATGTCTATTCCTTGCTGACGGGCTATCAGAATCCGCCCGCAACGCTGCCGGAAGAGTTCCGTCCGTCATCAGGGCTGCACTTCAACCCATACTTCCCGAACCTGAACCTCGCGATGGCGCCGCCGCTCAACAACGGTCAGGTGACGTATGGCGACGGTACCGAAGCGACTGTTGATCAGATGTCCAAGGACGTTGCGGCATTCTTGGTTTGGACCGCCGAGCCAAAGCTCGAAAAGCGCCATCAGACCGGATGGCCAGTTCTCGGCTTCCTTTTATTCGCCACGATCCTTTGCTACCTCGCATTCCGCAATGTGCGGGCCACGGTGAAGAGAAACGAACACTGAGGTTAACGGTGCACTCGCTGCACATGCCTTTGGCGAAATTAGAAAAGCGGGTGCACCTTATTGGTGCGCCCGTTTTCGGTTGTACATGATGGGGCCGGACGAACTCAGAAGCTTGGTTCGGTCAATTCCGGACTTTCCATCGCCGGGCATCGTATTTCGCGACATCACGACCTTGATTGGACACGGCGAGGGGTTTGCCTCTGCCGTTGAGCAGATTGCAGCTGCGGCCCGGGTGGGCGGAGCTGAAGTAATTGCGGGGATCGAAGCTCGCGGGTTCATTTTTGGGGCGGCTGTCGCGGTCCACCTTCGCCTGCCGTTTGTCCCCATCCGGAAACCCGGGAAGTTGCCCGTCCCGGTTTTGGCCATGGACTATGCGCTTGAATACGGAACGGACACGCTGGAGATCGATCCCGGCGCTGTTGCCAATGGGCAGCGAGTGGTGATCGTAGATGATCTACTGGCAACAGGCGGCACCGCCAGTGCAGCTGTGCGCCTTATTCGCGAGGCGGGAGGCAGCGTTGAGCAGGCACTATTCCTGATCGATTTGCCGGACCTAGGCGGCGGTGATCGCCTTCGTTACCTTGGCGTACATTTTGAGGCTCTCCTGGATTTCCCCGGTCATTGAACGGGCAAATCTACGGTGGCTGATCGAAGTGTGCGTCAAACGGGTTTGCGTGCGCCGACCGGTTGGTTTCAAGCCGAAACCTTGTCTTTCTCGTCTTTCGCCTTTGCAGTGTGCGCTTCGTCCACCAGTGCCTGTATGGCCTTCGAACGCGCGACATTGCCGAGCTCATTCAAAGCGAAGTGATTTGCTTCGATCTCGCCCAAATCATAAACGTAATTCACCATCACGCCATAAGACTGCTTTTGTCCGCTAGGGGATAGATCGCCCCCTGTGTGAATCGCCTCTAGCCGCGCGCCGTTGCCCAGATGGAAGCGTGCCACGGAATCAAGCGGCAGACCCGACTTGTGCTTAGCTTCGGTCAAATAGAGTGCACCAAGTTGGCGCAGAACCTTGGTTTCAGGTGCGGGAGCATCAACTCCGCGCTCAGTCGCCAGCCATTTTGCAAAGCCGGGCAGGGGGGAAAGCGTTGCAAACGTTTTCAGCTGCGGCAATTCTTCCTGCAGAAGGCCGACAACTCGCTTGATGAGGTAGTTGCCAAACGGAATGCCGCGCAATCCCTGCTGACAGTTAGAGATTGAGTAGAAAATTGCGCAGTTAGCCTCTCGTGGCGAAATGATTTCCCGCTTCTTTGCGATGATCTCGTGGATCGTGGTTGGGATGTCATGGGTAAGTGCGACTTCGACGAAGATCAGCGGGTCATCCACCATTTGCGGATGAAAGAAGCCATAGCAGCGCCGGTCTTTCGGTTCCACGCGGCGGCGCAGATCGTCCCAGCCATCGATCTGATGGACAGCTTCATACCGGATTATTCGTTCTAGCAACCGTGCGGGTGAATCCCACTCGATCCGCCGAAGCTCGAGAAAGCCGACATTGAACCAGGCTGCAAATGCGCTGTCGAGCGCCTTTTCGAATGACCGGATGCCAGCTGTCCGCTCACTCATGTCCAGCAAATCTTCGCGCATTGCCAGGAGGCGGCGCGTTCCTTGCGGGGCGAGGTTCAGGGTGCGGATCAGCCTATGGCTGGGGGATTCCGTCACAGCATTCAGAGCGAGCGCCGCGGCGTCGTCCCGCGTTTCGGTCCAAAGCGCGATGGCCTTGTCAATCGCACCCGCGTCATATGGGTGAAGATCGTGAAATTGCGCAATGAACGACTTGCGGGCGGCAGGTTCGCTCGCCTCGTAAAGGTCGAGGAAAGCCGATGCCAGCGCGGGGCCTGAGGCACGACCGCGCAACGACAGCATCCCGTCCGCAAGATCAAGCAGGCTTTCGGTGCTTGCGGGGCGAGGCGCAATGCCAATTCGGCTCAGCAATTTGCCGACGCCCGAATTCATCAGCAGATCGAGGGGGCTGCGCCGACGTCCGCCATTGCTATCCAACTGAAGCGTAGTTTTTGTGTTCATGTCCGCTGCATTCCTGTTGAACCCAACGGTACTATAGCGCCGGTATATGGAGCAATGATGAAACGCCTGAATTGGTCTTCATCGGGCGCGTTCGAGCAATATATCAGATCAAATGCGCGAGCCGCCGGTTCGATGGCACAGGCGGTTGGCTCCCCCAATCCCGTACGGTCTCTACGCCAACAGATTAGCAGTGATCGCACAGAACGCCTCGCCAGTGCTGAGGGGAGCTTTCCAAAGGCATTGGCGGCAGGCTGGGTAGCGACAGGTTGTGCTGGACAGAGCAGCGTTTCCTGCCCATTCGAATGGCAAAGGCGATCATTAAAGCTGGAAAAATAGCCACAGGAAAGGATGACGATGGCAATCACATTGACCTACCCGGAAGGATGCGCGCTCGTTTGCGGAGGCACAGGCAACGTGGGGCAGGGCGTCGTACGGCGAATTGCGCAAGCAGGCGTACCGACGATTTTCACTTATCGCGGCAACAAGGATGCGGCTGACGCACTGGAAGCCGAACTGCGAGGCCAAGGATTACAGGTTTGGGCGCGACAGATGGAAATGGGCGACGATGCCTCTGTCGACGCTACGATTGCGTTCGCGCAGGAACAAGCCGGCCGTTTGCACACCGTGCTGGTCCCGGCGGGCGCGCCGGTGCCCTTTAACCGCCTCGCCGATTTCACGACCGAACAGGTCGAGGACTTCGTGAAGGGTGATGCGCTGGCCTTCTTCCGCATAGTTCACAGAGTCACCCCGCATTTCCGCAAGGCCGGAGGGGGCAGCTTTGTCCTTTGTTCGACCTTCGCGCTCCGTCGCATTATCGATTTCGACGGTATTTCTCCGTTTTCGAAGGGAGCGGTAGAGGCGCTGATCCGGCAGGTGGCGGCAGAGGAAGCGCCCCACGGTATTCGGTGCAACGGCGTAGGAATCAGCGTCGTTGTCCCAACCACTGCAGAGCAATTGCGCGAACATCTACCTCCCGACCCGGGTGCCGGGAAAGAAGTTACAGATCCCGATCAGATGATGATCAATTTGCTTTACCGGGTGACAGGCTGGATGCGGAACCAGCGTATCGCAAAGCCGGAAGAAGCAGGCGATCTATTTGCATTCCTGGCGTCTGACCAAGCGGCATTCATCAGTGGTCAGGTCGTCACGATAGACGGTGCAGCGGCGCTCTAGCCAAGCCAAAAGGGCGGACCCGATGTCCGGGCCCGCCCTCAATGGCAAATAACTTCCGAAAGTTGTTATTCCCCGCGCGGAGCGGCGGCCGAGGCATTGGCGGGAAGTCCGCCAAGTTGGGTCACTAGCTGCCGGTAGGAATCCAGATAGGCCAGCACGATGATTTGTCCGATCTGCGTGTTTTGATAGCCGCCGCCGGATGCACCCGCGAACGTGCCCCAGAAGCTGCCGCCGCCTCCGCCGCCGCCAAAGCTTACGTCAGATTTGCGGGCATAGCCTTCGGTTAGAGCTTCTTCCACGGTCGTGCGGGCGTTGACGAGCGACAGGGTGACGTTTGCTTCGCCCTTCTTAACGTTGATGCCGCCAGCAATCGCACCAAAACCACGGCCGAACAGGCCGCCGCCAACGCTGCCGAGTACGCCCCCTAAGCTGTTGCCACCCGAATTCTTGTTAGTGCTGACAATGTCTGGCTGCAGGAAGTAATCCGCAGCTTTTACCTGGCCCTTGCCCAGGTTGGAGCCGCGCTGCAGTTCACCGGAATCGGCAAGCGCACGTTCCATCGCCCGGTTTTCCATCGAACGGCCGCGGTTGACCAGCGTAAAGCAACCCGAGCGTTGCACGAATATGCGCAGTATCGCTTCAGGGCTGCCGAGATTATATTCCCGCCACCACTGGTTGTCTGGCTCAACAATCGCAACAGTGCCAAGGTTTCGGTTGCAGCGCGGAATATCCTGCGTGCCCTTTTCCTGCTGCTGACGTGCAGATGACTTGCTGTTGCTTTGCGCATTTGCTGCTGTGGTTAATGCAAGGGCAGTGGCCCCCGCGGCCAGAGCGAGAACGAATTTCTTCACGGCATTCCTCCTGTTTTACCCCACCGGGCGGCTGCCCTGTATCCCAACATTGATGGTATTACCGACCATTGGAGCACGCGCCAATAATCAATCGCCCCGCCCTTCAGGCTTGGATGCGCTGACTGGCATGTTGTCGATGAGACGAGCTCCACCGATCCGCGCCGCCACCAGAATCCGTGCGGGACTATCGGAGCGAAGACGAACCGGAGCGAGCGAAGCCGCATCGCGAAGTTCAGCGTAATCGACAGATAGGAAACCGCCGGCCAAGACAATGTCCCGCAGTTCATTCAGCGATGTTTCGATATCTCCGCCCGCTTCTATTCGGGAGATCGCCTGACGCATGGCGGCAGGCAAGGCGGCGGCACGGGCGCGATCCTCTGGCGAGAGGTAGGCGTTACGCGAACTCATCGCCAGCCCATCTGTCTCCCGCACGGTGGGAACCCCGATGATCGCGTCGACGTGCGGCGCTGTGAGATCAAGATCCCGAGCCATGCGACGTATCACGGCAAGCTGCTGCCAATCTTTCTCGCCGAAGAAAGCAAAGTCGGGCTGGACCTGATTGAAAAGCTTGCAGACGACTGTCGCCACCCCGTCAAAATGACCCGGGCGAGAGCCCCCGCACAGCCCTTCGCTGGCGCCAGAGACGGAAATATTGGTGGCGTAGCCTTGCGGATACATTGCATCCCGCGTCGGTGCCCAGACGAGCGGCACTCCTTCCTTTTCAAGCAGTGCACAATCGCGTTCCAGCTGACGGGGGTAGGCGTCCAAGTCCTCGTTCGCACCGAACTGACGGGGATTCACAAAGATTGAAACGACTACGTGGGCGGCCTTCGCCCTGGCTTCGCGGACAAGTGTAAGATGGCCTTCGTGCAGCGCGCCCATGGTGGGGACAAGCGCGATCGGGCCATCAGCCCGAAGCGCGGCGATAGCGCTGCGTAGTGGATGAAGGCTTGCAATGGTTTGCATGGGGGCACACCCTCAGATAAAGCTTGGAACAGGTCGTGAGCTGCAGCCTTGCCCTCTCATGATCGTGCCAGCAACCTTTCTGAAACTGAGATTGTCGATCCGTGAGTGTCCATCGAATTGTATTTGCCAATGAAAAGGGCGGCACTGGAAAATCGACCACAGCCACGCACGTCGCGATTGCGCTCGCCTATCAGGGAGCGAAGGTTGCTGCAGTTGACCTCGATCAGCGCCAGCGCACGCTTTTCCGGTATATGGAAAACCGGGCCGAAACCGAGCGAAGGCGCGGCATCGCGCTTCCGGGCGTACGCTTCGCGGTTTTCGATGGCCCCGACATCGGGGAATTCGATGCGCTGTGCGACGAGATTTCGGACGGCTTCGACTTTCTCATTGTCGATACGCCCGGGCGCGATGACGTCTATGCGCTGCACGCCGCAACCCGCGCCGATACGCTCGTAACTCCGATCAACGACAGTTTCGTGGATTTCGATCTGATCGGTCAGGTGGAGGGTGAAACCTTCAAGGTCAAAAAGCTGTCCTTCTATGCCGAAGCGATTTGGGAAGCGCGCAAGAAGCGCGCCCGCGCTACGATTGAAGAACAGCGCCGCGAGTTGGATTGGGTTGTCGTGCGTAACCGCCTTCAGCATGTCGAGGCACGCAATATGAGGCGAATCGAGGGTGCGTTGAAGGAACTTTCGCAGCGTGTCGGTTTCCGAATTGCCGGAGGCTTGTCCGAACGCGTTATCTATCGTGAACTGTTCCCCTCTGGCCTAACGTTGCTGGATAAGGGGCATCTGGGCGAGCTTGGCACAAGCCATCTTGTCGCCCGGCAAGAATTGCGTAGTCTGGTGGCCGGATTGAACCTGCCGATGCCGGCAACGAAATCCCAGGAGGCGGCGCTTACAGGCTCATGATAAAGCTGATATGGCTTGTCGTTCTGGCTTGCGCTGCGTGCCGCCTGCTGTTTGGCAAGTGGCCGTGGCAATGGCTGTCCCCCAAGCCGCATCGGCGACGTGAGATTGAGCAGGCCCGTCATCAGTTGGGAGTTGCAGCCGGTGCGACCCGGCAGGACATTATTAACGCTCATCGACGAATTATTGCCGAGGTCCATCCGGATCGTGGCGGCAGCAGTAAGCGTGTGCACGAAGTGAACGAGGCGCGCGATTTATTACTGAATGACCTATCAACAGAGAGCCGAGGAAGCCGAACATGACCCACAGCTTCGATCCTACGATCCTGAGAGAATATGATATCCGCGGTGTCATTGGAGACACGCTGGGGCCAGACGATGCACGCGCGATCGGGCGTAGCTTTGCTACACTGCTGCGCCGAGCAGGCGGCAGCAAGGTTGCCGTGGGTTTTGATGGACGGCTCAGTTCACCGATGCTCGAAGAAGCGCTGCTCCAAGGGATTGCTGAAACGGGCGTAGACGCGGTTCGCATCGGTCTCGGCCCAACACCGATGCTCTATTTCGTCGAAGCCAGCCATGACGACATAGATGGCGGCATTCAGATAACCGGCAGCCACAATCCCCCCAATCATAATGGCTTCAAGATGGTGTTTCAGGGACGCCCGTTTTTCGGAGCGGACATTCTGAAGCTGGGTGAAATTGCTGCGGCTGGTGACTGGATCGAAGGCCAGGGAACGGTCGAGACCCGGGATATCATCGATGCCTATGTTGATCGGCTGATGCAGGGGCTCGGCGGCGTCGATCTCGCGGAAGTCGAAAAGCTGCAGATTGGCTGGGATGCCGGCAATGGCTCTGCCGGGCCTGTGCTCGACAAACTGGTCGCCAGGCTGCCTGGCACGCATTACTGCCTCTTTAGCGATGTTGATGGCAACTTCCCGAATCATCATCCCGATCCTACCGATGAAAAGAATCTGGAGGATCTGAAGTCGCTCGTCGCGGAAAAGAACCTCGACTTCGGCGTTGCTTTCGATGGTGACGGCGACCGGATCGGCGCGATTGACGGACAAGGCCGGGTGATCTGGGGCGATCAGCTACTGATGATCTATGCCGAAGACCTGCTGCGCAAGATGCCGGGGGCCACGATTATCGCGGATGTGAAGGCTTCGCGCGCTCTGTTTGATCACGTCTCCGCTCAGGGCGGAAAGCCGCTGATGTGGAAAACGGGGCACAGTCTCATCAAGTCCAAAATGAAGGAAACAGGCTCACCGCTTGCCGGTGAAATGAGTGGCCACGTGTTTTTTGCGGACGAATATTACGGCTATGACGATGCGCTTTATGCCGCCGTGCGGTTGATTGCTGCCTCTGTTCGGCTCGGCAAGTCGGTGACGCAGTTGCGCTCTGATATGCCCGACATGCTGAATACGCCGGAAATGCGTTTTCAAGTCAGCGAGTCGCGCAAGTTCGCCGCCATCGATGAAGTGAAGGAACGGCTGGCGGGCACCGATGCCGAAGTAAACGGCACGGACGGCGTTCGAGTTAATACCGTCGATGGTTGGTGGTTGCTGCGAGCCTCCAACACGCAGGACGTGCTTGTCGCCCGTGCGGAAAGCGACACGGCCGAGGGGCTGCAACGGCTTATGGCCCAGATTGACGAGCAACTTTCCCTGTCGGGCCTTGAGCGGGGGCCGCAGCCCAGTCACTGATCCTTCCGCACGCCATGCACCTTGCCGAAGCGGGATCGCGATCCTAGCTCGGTAAGGTGACAGCGGATGACAAGCTTCCTTCCGAAATAGAAAGCTGGTTCGCCGGTCGGGGGTGGCGTGTGCGCCGTCATCAGGCGGACATGCTGGCTGCAGCAGACGCGGGGCAGCATGCGTTGCTGGTTGCCGATACTGGCGCAGGCAAGACGCTGGCTGGCTTTCTGCCAACGCTAGCGGACTTTTGCCCATCCCTACTGGGGGAGCAAGCTCCACCAGAAGGCCTGCACACGCTCTACGTTTCGCCGCTGAAGGCGCTGGCCACCGATGTGCAGCGCAATCTCCTTGCGCCCATTGAAGATATGGGCCTGCCTATCCGGGTGGAAACCCGCAGCGGAGATACGCCATCGAACCGCAAGGCGCGGCAGCGGGCCAAGCCGCCTCATATCCTGCTAACGACGCCCGAATCACTATCACTGCTGCTTAGCTATCCGGAAAGTGCAGAGTTATTCGCCGGCCTAAAGCGCGTGGTGATCGATGAGGTGCATGCCTTTGCCACCGGTAAGCGGGGCGACTTGCTGGCCCTCTCTCTGACCCGGCTACAGACGATTGCCCCACAAATGCTGCGCGGCGCACTTTCCGCCACACTCGCCAATCCGCAAGAGTTCGCAGATTGGCTGGCGAGCGATGGCGATGCAGGATCGGTAAGGATCGTGGAGGGGGAGGAAGGGGCTCCTCCTGAAATCGACATACTGCTGCCTGAAGGGCAGCGCGTGCCGTGGAGCGGCCATGCAGGCACTTGGGCAATCCCGCAGCTCTATGATCAAATCCGGCAACATCGCACGACGTTGGTGTTCACGAATACCCGCTTCCTGGCGGAACTGATCTTCAGCCTGCTGTGGGATGTAAACGATGATCACCTCCCGATTGGGATCCACCACGGTTCACTTTCTCGCGAGGCTCGGCGAAAAGTGGAAGGGGCGATGGCGCGAGGGGAATTGCGCGCATTGGTCTGCACTGCCAGCCTTGATCTGGGCGTGGATTGGGGTGACATTGATCTTGTGGTGCAGATGGGCGCGCCGAAGGGCTCTTCGCGCTTGTTGCAACGGATAGGCCGGGCAAATCATCGGCTGGATAGCCCCAGCAAAGCGATCCTGGTTCCCGGCAATCGCTTTGAGTTTCTGGAGGCTGCTGCTGCGGAGGCGGCGGTGCGTGAGGGGCAGCGCGATGGTGACCCGTTCCGCCCGGGCGGGCTCGACGTGCTGGCCCAACACGTAATGGCTCGCGCCTGTTCCGGTCCCTTTGCGGAGCAGGAGCTTCTGGCAGAAGTGCGAAGCTGTCTGAGCTATCGCTGGGTGGATGAGCCAACCTTCGCCCGCGTGCTCGATTTCGTAGCGACTGGGGGATACGCGCTCCGCTCCTACGATCGGTTCCGCCGGATTGTGAGGGAGCGGGATGGCACGTGGCGCCTCGCCCACCCCGAACATGCTGCGCGGCATAGGCTGAATGCCGGGATTATTGTTGATGCCGAAATGCTGGAGGTCCGGTTCCGCCGCGGCAAGTCTCTTGGTCGGGTAGAGGAGAACTTTGGCGCTAGCCTGAAGCCCGGGGACACGTTTCGCTTTGCTGGCATGGACCTTGAGGTGGAGGCGCTGCGCGAAATGGAGCTTATCGTGCGGGCTGCGAAATCGTCCGCCACGATCCCCAGCTACATGGGACAGCGGATGCCAATCTCTACCCACCTTGCTGATCGCGTGCGCGAGATGCTGTCAGACCGCGCCGGCTGGGGCCGGTTTCCCGACGATGTTCGTGAATGGCTGGAAATGCAGGACTATCGGTCACGGCTGCCAGCGCCCGGTGCGTTGTTGGTCGAAAGCTTTCCGCACAACGGTGTGGCCTACACGACCTATTTCACTTTCGAGGGTTGGAACGCGAATCAATCGCTGGGAATGCTGATCACCCGCCGAATGGAAGATCGAGGGCTGGGGCCTTTGGGTTTTGTGGCCAATGACTATGCGCTGGCCGTTTGGGGCCTTCGGCCCGTGGAGGACCCGGTCGCATTGCTTTCTCCAGATATCCTCGCGCATGAATTCGTTGACTGGGTGCAGCAAAGTTATTTGCTGCGCCGGGCATTCCGCGAAGTGGCGGTGATTTCCGGGCTG
>JAZQRJ010000114.1:0-3746 GCA_045629505.1 Novosphingobium sp. | reverse complement strand
TAGTCAAGGATTGCTCCTGCTTGAGTCAGCAACCAGCCATCGTCCTCCTGCAAAACAGGCACTGCACCCGCCGGATTGACAGCCAGCAGTTCCGGCGATCCGATTCCAACCTTCACCGCCTCATAGGGCGCGCCAATCCATTCAAGCACTATGTGCGGCGCAAGAGAGCAAGCTCCGGGAGCATAATAAAGCGTCGTCATCAGTTATCTCCTGTTTGCGCCCCATCTATAGCCGCAATGACAGCGCAGACCGAAAGCGCAAATTTTCGTGAGTGTGCAGGCAACTGCCTGTTTCCGCAGTATCTGCCGCGATTGAACCGTCCAACGGAACGGCGCGACCAGCCCGCTTTGTGGATCACCCTCCGTCATGGAGTGACGGCGAGACACTGAACTGTCATTCTTGTCGTGCATTTGGCGCGCGCAAGCAACCGGCTCCTGCCCGGCGTCACCAAGCCGATAACTGGAAGACTGATATGAAATTGCCGCTTCTGTGGGTTCTCTCTTTTGCTATCACGCCTCCAGTCCTTGCCGATCAACCTGCGCCAGATCCGCTCTTCCACCGGGAAGTGAACGGCGCAGTCTCTGAACATGGAGGCGCACGCCGGACACATGGGGACAACAGCGCGAGCTACGCCGAACTGGCCCGCAAGAGCGCAGACACGCCCGTGCGCAATGTCATTCTATTGATCGGCGATGGCATGGGCGATTCCGAAATCACCGCCGCACGGAACTTTGCGGAGGGGGCTGGCGGTGCATTCAAGGGCCTGGATGCTCTCCCCGTCACGGGCCAATACACGCACTATTCGCTGGACCGGAAAACCGGGCTGCCCAACTATGTCACGGATTCTGCCGCTTCGGCAACTGCGTTCTCGTCGGGCGTCAAAAGCTACAACGGTGCGATTGGGGTCGACATCCACGGCAAGCCGCATCCATCGATCCTGACGCTCGCTCGCAAGGCAGGCCTTGCCACTGGCAACGTGTCGACTGCCGCCATTCAGGACGCCACGCCTGCGGCACAATATGCGCATGCGATGTATCGCAGCTGTTTTGGTCCGGACGAAACCGCAAAAGCCTGCGCAACCGATGCTCTGGAAAATGGCGGCAAGGGTTCGATTTCCGAACAGCTGCTAGGCAACCCGCCCCTCATTTCCTTGGGAGGCGGCGCATCAAGCTTCAATCAAACGGCTCGTGCTGGACGCTGGAAGGGCAAGACCTTGCTGCAGCAAGCCCGCGCGCGCGGGTTCACGGTGGTTTCAAATGCGGCAGAACTGGAACGCCTATCCACGCTTTCGCCAGACAGGCCGGTGCTTGGCCTTTTTGCCGAAGGCAATATGCCGGTGCGGCTGCTTGGCCCCAAAGCCAGCTATCACGGCAATGTGGACTTGCCACCGGTAACCTGCGAACCCAATCAGGCCCGCACAGCGGACATTCCCACGCTCGCCGCCATGACCAGCAAGGCCATTTCCCTGCTTTCTCCATCGCCAAAGGGCTTCTTCCTTCAAGTGGAAGGCGCCTCGATCGACAAGCAGGCTCACGCCGCCAATCCTTGCAGCCAATTCGGCGAGACGCAGGATCTCGACGAAGCGGTGCAGGTCGCACTGGATTTCGCCCTCCGCGACGGCAACACGCTGGTCATCGTCACTGCCGATCATGCCCATGCCACGCAGATCATCAGCCGCAATGCCAAGGCACCCGGCCTGTCATTGGCGCTCAAAACCCGCGACGGAGCGGAAATGGCGGTGACATATGGCAATCAGGAAAATGGCGGTTCCAGCCACACCGGCACTCAGCTTCGTGTCGCTGCCTACGGGCCGCGGGCCTTCAATGTATCCGGCCTGCTGGATCAGACGGACATATTCTTTATCATCCGGGACGCGCTGAAGCTGGGCGACGCTCCCCCCAAATAGCGGAATTGCGCCCATGAAGGCACTTGTCAGCAGCACCTAGCCGGATCACTATCCCCGCAAAACAGATTATCTGGCGGGAGAGTCAAATGCACGACCTTGTCATCAAGGGTGGACTCGTGGTGGACGGCACACTGGCGGCGCCTACGACTCAGGATGTGGCTATTCGGGACGGCCGTATCGCCGAGATTGGGCACGTTACCAGCCCCGCCAAACAAACGATTGAGGCTGATGGCGCAATCGTCACTCCGGGCTTCATCGACGTGCACACCCATTACGATGGCCAGATCACATGGGACGATCGGCTGGAGCAGAGCTTCCCCCATGGCGTGACAACCGTAATCGCCGGCAACTGCGGCGTCGGCTTCGCTCCGGTGAAGCCTGAACATCGGCAGGAACTTGTTGAACTGATGGAGGGGGTAGAAGACATCCCCGGCGTCACACTGACCGAAGGCATGAGCTGGGACTGGCTCACGTTCGGCGATTACATGGATCGTTTGGCCGAGCGGCATTACACCATGGATGTTGCCGCGCAGCTCACCCACTCCCCCCTACGCGTATTCGTGATGGGTGAGCGCGCCCTGCGTCATGAAGAAGCCACCGCCGACGATCTGGAAGCCATGTGCCAGATCGTGCGCGAAGCGATGGCGGCAGGCGCGATGGGCTTTTCCGGCGGTCGCCTGGTTGAACACCGATCCAGCAAGGGGAAACACGTTCCGGGCACGTTCGCTGGACGCGACGAACTCCTCGCGATTGCCAGGGCAATGGGCGAAAGCGGAAAGGGCGTATTTCAGATGGTTCCGAAAGGGGCCGTAGGAGATTTCGGCGGGCAGCAGTCCGGACGCGAAGAGCGTATTGCAGAACACCGCCTCTATGAAGACATCGTGCGCGCCGGTGGCCGCCCGCTGACCTATTCGCTGGTGCAACTTGCCAGCGACCCCGACGATTTCGACATGATGCTGGCCAGTAGCCGATCGGCATTCGAATCCGGCCTTCGCATATACCCGCAGGTTTCGACACGCGGCGGCGGGCTGCTGTCCATGTTGGATGGCTATCACCTCTTCCTGATGCGCCCCTCCTACCGCGAGATTGAGCATCTGCCCGTAGCCGAACGGGCGCGGGCGATGCGCGATCCCATCCGCCGCGCCGCAATCCTTGGTGAAGCTGACGTCGTAGGCAACTATGCCGATCAACCCGCCGTGCTCACAATGCTCAGGCATTTGCCGGCGGAGCTGGCAGACACCTACATCCTTGCCAGCCCGCTCGATTACGAGCCGGGCCCGGACCGCCGCGTCGGCGCTATGGCGAAAGCCGCGGGGAAGACACCCGAAGAGTTCATTTACGATTTCTATGCGGAAGGGGAAGGCAGCAACTTCAACGTTACCGTCTTCGTCAACTATGCCGATGGATCGCTGGATTTCGTGCCACGGGCTCTTGCGCAGCCCAACGTAGTCTGCGGGCTCGGCGATGGCGGTGCTCACGTCAAACTCATTACCGACCCCGCCCTGCCGACTTTCCAGCTTGCCTTCTGGACGCGCGATCGCACGCGCGGTGAACGCTTGCCGATTGAGAGGGTCGTCAACAAGCTTTCGGCAGCCGGTGCAGAGCTTTACGGACTTGCTGACCGAGGCATCCTTGCCACCGGCATGCGGGCTGACATCAACGTTATCGATCCAGATCGACTGGACCTGAGCGCGCCCGTCATGACGCATGACCTGCCCGGCGGGGCGTCCCGTTTGCTGCAACGCTCGACCGGTTATCTGGCAACTATCGTCGGCGGTACGCCAACCAGATTGAATGACGGCGAAACAGGAGCACGACCCGGACGGCTGTTGCGGAGTTA
>JAZQRJ010000113.1:0-3865 GCA_045629505.1 Novosphingobium sp. | reverse complement strand
TCGCGGCCATTTTGGGATCGCCTTCGACCATGTGAGGAAGAAATCCTCCGTGTTGAATTCCGGCACGGCCTTGCGGTACACATCTTGCAGCATAAGCACGATTTCACGGCCATGTGCGGTCATCGGCCTTACGTTGCGCATCCGATACCAGTGATCGCCGTATACATGGTTATAGATCGTGATGGCAGAGGAGCGATGCTCGATTTCCTCGCAGAAATGCCACAGGAACAGCGATGAGATGCGTGGATCGCCGCCCGCGAACAGCCTTTCCCGATAATCGATGATCGTGCCAAATAGCGGCGTGAAGGCCGATTCCAACCCTCCCATGTATGACAGGTGATACTTCAGATCATGGCGGCGATAGTGCTCGTCATACATGTTGATCGAACGTTCCAGCGCCTCCTGAAGTCCCGGATACCTCTCGATCAGAGCGCGGCAATGTCGGCGGTGGGCCTTTGAGTGGACCATCTCCTGCCGGTTGAAAAGCTTGCATTCCTGCAGCACCGCCGGATCCGTGATGAACGGTTCCGCATCCTTCATTGCCTTGCAGAAATAGCGTTCCAACCCAACGGCCATGAAGGAAATTGCATTCATGAATGCCGAGAACTCGCGATCTTCTGGATTCCAGTAAAAATCGCAGCCGTCAAAATTCCAGTCGAATTGCTTGATCGTCAGGTTTCTCATCTTTGCCTCTTGCCATGACGCCTTTTTCTTATCCGATGTATAATATGATCCATGGTGTTTCGCAAATGTAATGGACTCAATTGCGAGTGACCTTATTGTCTGGGACAAGAGGAAATGAGGGAGAGAGTGCCAGTGTCGATTGAGCCGTTCACGATTGCCGTGCCCGATGAAGACTTGGCTGACCTGCGCGAACGGCTTCGGCATACCCGCTGGCCGGCAGAAATCGGCGATAACAGCCAGTGGCAGGCTGGTACAAACCTGGCTTACATGCGGGAGCTGGCCGATTATTGGCTCAATAGGTATGACTGGCGCGCGCGCGAGCGCGAGATGAACGAGCTCCCGCAGTTCAAGACCGAGATTGACGGCGTTCCCGTCCATTTCGTTCACGCAAAGGGCAAAGGCCCGAACCCGATGCCGATCATCATCAATCATGGCTGGCCGTGGACGTTCTGGGACATGCGCAAGATCATCGGCCCGCTCACCGATCCGGCATCATACGGCGGCGATCCGGCTGATTCCTTTGACGTGATTGGCCCCTCGCTACCAGGCTACGCATTCGGCAGCCCGCTGGATGTGCCGAACTATTACTTCACGCAGGCGGGCGACACATACGTGAAGCTGATGGATCGGCTGGGCTACGACAAGTTCGCCACGCAGGGGGGGGACATCGGATCGGCGCTATCGACAATGCTGGGCCATCGCCATCCTGACCGGGTGATAGGCGTGCACATTCACCTCCTGATTCCGCTGCGCGGCAATAACCCGGCGCCCGAAGATTTCACGGAAGAGGAGATGGCAGGCGGCGCCCGGATGCTGGAGTATTACAACACAGGCTCCGGATACATGCATATCC
Organism: Novosphingobium sp.; assembly: GCA_045629505.1. Classification (GTDB taxonomy): domain Bacteria; phylum Pseudomonadota; class Alphaproteobacteria; order Sphingomonadales; family Sphingomonadaceae; genus Novosphingobium. The sequence goes on along the minus strand of JAZQRJ010000113.1, from coordinate 2,328 downwards.
AGCGCACCAAGCCGCAAACGATCGCCTATGCCATGAACGATTCCCCCGTCGGCCTTGCCGCATGGCTGGTCGAAAAGCGGCGGGATTGGGCCGACACCGGGGGCGATATCGAATCCGTCTGGACCAAGGACGAACTGCTCGACAACGTAATGCTCTACTGGCTCACGCAGACCTACCTGAGCGCAGCGCATTACTATTATGGGCCGGGGCAGACCGGCATGGCGGGCGACTTCGTCAACGATGACCTGCCGATGGTGACAGTTCCCACCGGGGTAATGCAGTTCAAGGGCGACGTGTGGAACATGCCGCGCAAGTGGGCGGAGCGGCTCTACAATATCCAAAGCTGGAAAGTGGAAGACAAGGGTGGGCATTTCGCCCCTGCGGAAAAGCCCGATGTTCTGGTTCAGGACTTGCGAGATTTCTTCCGGCAGTACAGACAGAATTGATAAAAGAACCACACGGGACAGGACCAATCTTCGATGTTTGACCAGAAGCCGGAGAGCGCCACCGGGCTAGCACATGTGCACCCTGACACATCGTATCCCCTGCTTGATATGACGATTGGCAATTGCCTGCGCGACAAGGCAGAACGCTTTGGTGATAGGGACGCGCTGGTATGGCGGCTGGACGGTGAATTGCAGCGGCTGACCTATGCAGAATTGCTGGACCGGGCGGAGCAGGTGGCAAGCTGGCTGCTCCAGCATGCAAAGGTGGGGGATCGAATTGCGATCTGGTCTCGCAACTCGGCCGAATGGGTGCTGACCGAATATGCCTGCGCCCTGGCGGGGCTGGTGGTCGCTGGCTGGAATCCGGCCTGGTCAGAGCGGGAGTGTGAGCACGCCCGAGACTTGACTGAACCGGCCATTATTCTGTCGGGATACGATACACGCGGGGTTTCGCTGATGGAACGCGCAGCGCAATTGATGCCGCAAGGTCGCAGCTTCCCGCTGGAAGACCTGTTTGATCTGATCGAGGGTACGCCCCGCGTGGCAATGCCGCTGGTCAATCCGTCTGACCTGTTCCTGATCCAGTTTACATCCGGCACTACGGGCAGGTCCAAGGGGGCCGCGCTTTCGCATTTCGCGGCGCTCAATGCCGCCTATTTCCGATCCGTCGCTGCGGGGCTGGATGAGACGGACGTGTGGGTCAACGCCGGGCCGCTCAACCACGTGGGCGGCGCTCTCAGCGTAGTGCTGGGCTCGCTCACATTCGGCGCGTGCTTCGTTCTGATGCAGAAGTTCGACACCACGGAATACCTGCGAATGATGCGCGAGACGGGCGCAACCCGGATCGGCGGCGTGCCGACGATGCTGATCGCTCTGTGTGAGCATCCTGAATGGACACCAGAAGCGTTCAACATTCGCTCGATCGGATCGGGCGGGGCTGCCGTTCCCAAACCGCTGATCGAGCGATTGAACCGGGAGTTCGGGGCCCCGGTCCTGGTGGTGTTCGGCCAATCGGAAAGCGTGATGATTACCTCGTCGGTGCCCCGCGATCCGCCAGAGATTGCGGCGGAAACCTCTGGCCGCGCCGCGCCTCATGTCGAAATGAAGATTTGCGATCCAGCTACGGGGGAAACGTTGAAAGTCGGGCAGATAGGTGAGATTTGCGCCCGTAGTCCTATGATCATGGACGGATACTACCGGATGCCGGAAGCGACCGCGAGTACCATCGATGCTGACGGTTTCCTGCATACCGGCGATCTCGGCTCGATAGATGCGGAAGGGTATCTGCGGATCCACGGGCGCGCGCGGGAGGTGATCATTCGCGGTGGAGAGAACATTTATCCGGCGGAGATAGAGGATTACCTGCTGGAACACCCCGACATTCAGGGCATCGCCGTGGTTCCAGTGCCCGATGAACGCTGGGGGCAGACTGTCGCGGCAGCGGTGAAGCTGCGCGATGGCGTTGCCCTCGATCCCGCCGCGCTCGAAGAATTTGCAGCTAAGGGCCTGGCGCATTTCAAGATCCCGCGCACGTGGCGGGCGGTGGATAGCTTCCCGCTCACGGCATCGGGCAAAGTGCGTAAGGTGGAGGTGGAAAAGCTGTTCGAACCAGCCCAGGCCCAAGCCTGAGCTGGTTAAACATTTCGTTCAGGCAGCTTCCAACTCGCCAAGGCTCTCGGCAATTTCCCTGGAAACCGGCACGGGGAATTCCAGCAGCATCTGGCCCATCGACTTTGCCACCGGGTCCAACCGAAGGCACATCGTGCCGCCGCCTTGCAGCGAGTTCTTCACCACAAAATTCAGCCCGTGCGTGCCGGGCAGTACGAAACGGTCAATCTGCGGCACATCGTCACTGATAAGGTGCGCATACCAATCGCCCACC
>JAZQRJ010000112.1:0-23450 GCA_045629505.1 Novosphingobium sp. | reverse complement strand
GGATCGACCGCATTGATCGACCCATCACCGCCACGCCACACGACGAATTCAGTACCGAAATACTTCATCGTTTTAACCTGGCCGTTCTGAATCTCGCCCGAAAGCGCAACGGCAAACCAGCCGTACGGTATCGGCAGCTGCGAATACCCCCGATCCATCGTCGTCATCGTTCCAGTCATGATAAGACCTCACATCCTTAGAATATATAAAACTGATCATTCCGACTCAATAGCTTCGCGGCAATTCCAGAACGCGCTCGGCAATGAAATTGAAGATCATCTCACGGCTGATGGGGGCGATCCGCGCGATCATGGATTCGCGCATATAACGCTCAACATCGTATTCCTTGGCATATCCCATGCCACCATGCGTCAGTACTGCAGTTTCGCACGCATTAAAGCCAGCCTCGGCACCAAGATACTTGGCTGCGTTCGCCTGAGCACCGCACTCTTCACCAGCATCATACATTCCGGCCGCGTTGGAAGCCATCAGGTTCGCAGCTTCAAGCTCGGCCCAGCAGCGCGCCAAGGGATGCTGAATGCCCTGATTTTGCCCGATGGGTCGACCAAATACCACGCGTTCCTTGGCATATTGGGTTGCCTTGCGAAGCGCCGCCCGACCAAGGCCCACCGACTCCGCCGCGAACAGGATGCGTTCAGGGTTCAGGCCATGCAGCAGATACTGAAAACCCTTGCCCTCCTCGCCAACCAGATCTTCTGCAGCCACCGGCAAATTATCGATGAACACGGCATTGGAATCGACGGCCTTGCGGCCCATCTTCGGAATGCGTTGAACTTCGCAATATTTCCGGTCCAGATCGGCGTAAAACAGCGACAGGCCCTGATGTGGCTTTGCGCATTGCTCACGCGGGGTAGTGCGCGCGACCAGTAGAATCTTGTTGGCGTTCTGCGCACCACTGGTCCAAATTTTGCGACCGTTGATAATCCAACCATCGCCCGACCTTTCCGCCCGTGTTTGGAGGCTGGCCGTATCAAGGCCACTATTCGGCTCCGTTACCCCGAAGCAGGCGCTGTCCTCGCCGGAAATGATCCGAGGCAAATGCTTGTCACGTTGCACTTCGTTGCCGAACTTCACCAATGGCATCAGGCCAAAGATGTTGAGGTGAATGGACGATGCACCTGAAAAACCAGCGCCCGATTCGGTCACTGCCTGCATCATGATTGCGGCTTCAGTCAGCCCCAGACCTGCACCCCCGACATCCTCCGGCATGGCAATGCCGAGCCAACCGTTATCAGCCATGGCCCGCACAAATTCCGAGGGAAAATCGCCGCTTTCATCATGGCGGCGCCAGTATTCATCGTCAAACGCCTCGCAAATACGGGCGATCGCGTCACGGATGGCTAGCTGGTCTTCGGTAAGCTTGAACGCACTCATGGAAACGCCGAACCTCTCAATGGGCCGTGAGGCATCAGTCGATGCCTTGGCAGAACACTATTACTGGTCATGGAGCAAGGATATTTTGCGTATCCAACGCTGAAGATTGTGACCATGACTCAGTGAAGTGCCCCAAAATTTCACAAGCCATCTCATTGCCTCACGTTGACCGTTGTTCCCCAGCGATTACTGGCTTGCCGTGGAACAAGTATTATATTGCGCCGCCGAATGGACACGGGCATATACGGGCCGGCGCACCCGCTAGATCTCCAGAACCTTGCCGGGGTTGAGGATATTGTTGGGATCGAGGGTTTGCTTGATGGCCTTCATCAGCGCGATTTCCGCAGGCGATCGCGACCATCCCAGGTAATCGCGCTTCTCGATACCGATGCCATGTTCAGCTGAGACGGAGCCGCCAAGCTCTCGCAGCGGGCCGTAGATGATCTCGTTCAGCCGCTTTTTGGTTTCGGCCGTGCGGTCCGGCACGCCTGCGATCAGGTGCAGGTTGCCATCGCCCATGTGACCAAACACGGTGAGCGTGCCCTTCTCTGGCCATTCGGCTGCAACCGCCGCGCGAACCCCCCTTACATAGTTCTCCATGTGCGGAATGCGCAGACTTACGTCGTAGTTGTAAATCGGCCAGTTGCGCGAGGTCTGCCCCACATCGTCGCGCAACTCCCACATCGCGTTGCGTTCGGCCTGCGACTTGGCAATGGCGGCATCGACGATGATGCCCTGCTCCAGCGCGTCCATCAGCACGGCTTCGAACCGGGCGCTGTCCGCCTCCTGATCGCCGCCCTGCTGTTCGACCAACACGTAAAGCGGATATTCGCTATCCAGCGGCAAACGGCCCAGCGCTGGTGCGCTGGTGACGATGTCGACATATTCCTTCCACATGACTTCGAATGCGGAAAGGCCCCCGGCCAGCGCCTTGTCCAGATGGCGCAAAAGGCGCGGCAGACTGTCAAAGCTGTCCACCCCGATCCACGCCGTGTCCTGGCTGTGCGGCATCTGGCGCAGGCGGAATACGGCGCGTGTCACCACGCCCAGCGTGCCCTCGGAACCGATGAACAACTGCTTCAGATCGTAGCCCGTGTTGTTCTTGATGAGGTGGTTCATGGATGAGACGATGGTGCCATCGGCCAGCACCGCTTCCAGCCCCAAAACCATGTCGCGCACCATGCCATATTTGACGACGCGATTGCCCCCCGCATTGGTGGAGATCACTCCGCCCAGCATGGCTGAACCGCGTGCACCCAGATCCAGCGGCAGCAGCAGATCGTGCTTTTCCGCCGCCTCAGCTGCGGTTTGCAGGATGCACCCGGCCTGCGCGGTGATCGTCTTGCCCAGCGGATCGATCTCTTCGATCGCGTCCATCCGCTCCAATGATAAGGCGATCATGCCGTTGGAGAAGATGCCGTGGACCAGTCCGGTCTTGCCGCCCCACGGCGTGATCGGTTGCCCGGCCTCGTTGCACAGGCGCAGCACGGTGGAAACTTCCTGCGTGTTGGAGGGACGCACGACCGCAATTGGACTGCCGATCCGGCTCCAGTCGCTCTTGGCTTTTTCCGCAGCGGCATCGCCTGTCAGCACGGCGCCTTCGCCCAGTTCTCGCTCCAGCGCGGTGAGAAGAGCCTCGATCATGCCAGCACCGCCTCGATCAGATGCGGACCTTTGGCCTGCACAGCCGCTTCGAACTGCTGCGCAAATTCGGTGATCGTAGTGGCCCGGCTACTTGCCACGCCGAATGATGATCCCAGAGCGACCCAGTCCACCGCAGGAGTGCCAATATCGAACATCGCCTGAGCCACGGGGCCCGGCTCTTCCACCCCGACGCGGCCCATCTCCACGCTCAGAATCTTGTAGGCGCGGTTGGCGAACACCACCGTCACAATGTCGAGGTTCTCGCGCGCCATCGTCCACAGCGATTGCGGCATGTAGAGCCCACTGCCATCGCCGGTAAGGCAGACGACCTTGCGATCCGGGCACGCCACCGCCGCACCGATCGCCACGGGCAAGCCCTGCCCGATCGAACCGCCTGTCAGCGGAAGATGCACATGGCGTTTTGCCGTGGCAGTCGCGGCCAGCACCGGAGCGCTAGATGTTGCGCCATCGTCGGAGATCACTGCGTCTGCCGGCAGGTTGCGGGCGATTACCTGCCCGATGGTAAAAGCATTGAACTTGGCCGTGGGCGCATCCGGCAAGGCCAGTTGCACGACATCGGCATCCTCATCCGCGGCCACTGCATCGGCCAGCGCGCCCAGCGCCCCCACCCCGTCCTCATGCGGCTGGGCAAGATAGTGAATGCCGCAATCCTCAGGCAGGCACCAGCTGGGTTTGCCCGGATAGGCGAAGAAGCCCACCGGCGGCTTGGCTCCCACCAGAATGATGCCATCCAGATCTTTCAGGAAATCCTGCAGCATCTCGGCAAAATAAGGCAGTCGCTCAATCTCCACCACGCCCGCGCCGCGTTCCAGCCGGGGAGCAAACGTATCGCAGAAAATGCGCGCGCCCGTCTTGCGCCGGATCCGTCCGGCAAGCACCAGCCCGTCTGCGGAGAGAACATCGCGGCCGCGCATGAGGATGGCGACATTCTTGCCCGATGTGAGCACTTGCGCCGCCTTTGCCACGGCATCATCGGAGACGGGCACCGGCCCTGCCACGGGCAGCGCGGGGGCGGCACTATCCGCCTCGCTCCACGCCGTATCGGCGGGCAGGATCAGCGTCGCAATTTGCCCCGGCGCGGCGCAAGCAGCCTGAACCGCGCGTGCGGCATCTGCGCCCACCGTGCCCGCGCTGGTGCTGGAATGCACCCATTCCGAAAACGGGCGCGCAATTCCCACCACATCAGAGGAAAGCGGCGCATCGTACTGCGCGTGATAGGTGGCGTGATCACCCACGATGTTGACGATGGCCGAGCCCGCTCGCCGCGCGTTGTGCAAGTTGGACAAGCCATTGGCGAGACCCGCCCCCAGATGGAGAAGTGTGGCTGCCGGCTTGCCCGTCATCCGCGCATAACCATCAGCCGCACCCGTGGCGACGCCCTCAAAAAGGCACAGTACGGCCCGCATCTGCGGCACCGCATCCAGTGCCCCTACAAAGTGCATTTCCGACGTGCCCGGGTTGGCAAAACACGTGTCCACACCCGAACCCCCCAAACTCGCAATCAAGGACTGCGCACCGTTCATTAATTATGCCTCTCTCAGTAATTGACAATCCGCGCGACTATATCGGGTCCCTGTACTTGACGGATTCCGTGGTGATCTTGGCCTCAAACTTGCCGCCATCGCGCGCACGCACTTCCCGACCGATCGATTGAAGGTATTGGCCGCTATAAGTCGTCAGCCCCGTGGAAACGTCCGGATCAACCAGGCAAAGCGCCAGAATAGCCTCTGCCATCACTTCCGGATCTTCAGGCGCGGTGAAACGCTCCCTACCGATCAAACCCCTGTCGATAGCCTCCTGAACCGCCTCGGTGATCACCGAATTGACCGGCGCGACAGTATTGGCGCTAACCCCAGTGCCATGAAGTTCCGCAGCCACGGAACGCGTCATAAGATTGAGCGCGGACTTGGAGGAGCAGTACGCAGAAACACCGGAACTGCGGTGATATTCCTGAAACGGAGGGCCATCGATATTAGGCGCTGCGCGATCTGCCACCGTGGACGATACATTGACGATACGCCCCCAATTCTGCGCCAGCATTCCCGGAATAGCGCGCCCCATCAGGTCGCGGACGCCGAATACGTTCACCTCGAACGCCAGCAGGAAACGACGTTCCGACATTTCCCACAGCCGTTCGCCCTTCTGCGAACCGAATGCGGCATTGTTGACCAGAATATCGATCCGCCCAAACCGGGTGAGCGCCTCATCCATGAATGCTGCCCGGGATTCCGCACTTGTCATGTCGAGGGCGATCGCGTGAGCATGGCCGCCCCGGTCGCGTATCCGTGCGACCGTATTGGCCAGCGTCTTCGGCTGGGGATCTTTCTCATCCCCCAACGTACGTGCGCCGACAATCACCGTGGCCCCCGCAGAGGCAAGCCGCTGGGCCGTGGCCATCCCAATCCCTTGGCTGGCTCCGGTGACTACCGCGATCTTTCCGTTCAGTTCACTCATCTAGCAGCCCTCCCAACGCACACCTTACCAGTGCACCTTTGTAATTTTCCGCTATCTATGGCCCATATGCCTTGACGATAGCACGCCGAATGTGGGTCAACGAAGATCTACACCGTCTATAATTTGCTTGTCATCAAGCAAGTTATTTGTCAACGAGATCAGCATGTCAACAGCGAACACTCAGCCCCGAAAAAGTGCCGGTCCCCGCTCAACAGGAATGACACAACGGGAAAGGCGAGAGCTTTCGGAAAGGCGCGTCATTTCTGCCGCGTTAAAAGTCATCGCTCAGCATGGCGTAGCCGGGGCCACCCTTGCCGAGATCGGGGAAACGGCGGGTTATAGTCGCGGCCTTCCGGCCCACTTGTTCGGTAACAAGGATATGTTGCTCGCTGAGTGCATGAGGCGTCTCATGTTCGATTACTGGACGGACAGGTTTCCGGAAATCGGTTCTGACGGACCATTTGCCACTCTCGTTACAGCCGTCGATAGGTGGCTTCACGAGCTAACCGAATTGCCGGAGAGGCCGCGCGCGCACCTTTTGCTCCTTCAGGAAGCGGCTGCGCGCGACGCTGAAACTATCTATCCCGAATTCGTTCCTGTTGCACGAACGCTCGTCAAAGGCAGTCAAAGCCGCCTCTACGCCTATATCCTGGCCGGTCAGGACAGCAACGAGATACGCCCGGAGATTGATGCGAAGTTTGAATCCCTCATAATTCACACAACGCTGAGAGGCGTAAGCCAGAGATGGCTGATCAACGACCAGTCCGTCTGCATCACGGACTTCAGAGATAAATACATCGAGTACCTGAAAGACAGGTTGCTGATACAGAAAACAACTGGGGGTTGAGGAATTGAGAAGACTTGAGGGCAAGGTAATCGCTGTGGCGGGTGGCGCGGGCCGAATTGGTTCCGATCTCGTCACGCGCTATGCTTCAGAAGGTGCCAGCGTGCTTATCGGCGACATCAATGTCGAGGAAGCGCGAGAAGTTGCTGATCGGATCAAAACGCAGGGTGGCAAGGCTGTCGCAGCCAAGATCGATCTGGCCAGCGAGGACAGCGTTGCCGCTTTCGTCAAGGCTTGTGAGGAAGAGTTCGGCGGAATGGACGGCTTTCACGCCAACGCTGCCTATTTTGATCGTAGCCAGGAAGACGTGGACATCGTCGACATCGACATGGACCTTTTCGACGCCATCATAAGCGTAAACGCCCGCGGCCATGCTTTGTGCGCCCGCCATGCTATCCCGGCAATGCTGCGTCGCGGCGGCGGAGTCATGCTGTTTACGAGCTCAGGCGCCGCCTATGTTCCAGACCGGGGCCGCGCCGCCTATTCCATGAGCAAGTCCGCCATCCACGCCCTGATGCGCCACATCACCGTGCGGTGGGGCCGGGAAGGCATTCGTTCCAACGTCATCGCACCCGGCGTCATCATGCACCCGAAGCTGGAGGCAAAGGCACCGCAGCTCAGGGAATGGGCGCTGAAGCGTGTGAATGTGAACTACCTGGGCACGGGAGAAGACATTGCCGCCACGGCCGCGATGCTGATGTCTGACGAAGGGCAATATATTGCCGGCCAAGTGCTGAGCATCGATGGCGGTTCAAGCATGCGTCAATGACAGCGCACGGTCCTAGCGCGTGATGTGAAAGCGAAGCTTCCTCGTAAAGACGCGGGTAAGCCACGCAGGTGCCAATGCCGAGATCCGCGACAACTGGTACAGCGGCGCCGGAAAGCCGCTGAGCCGCCGCCCCTTCAGAGCTGCCTTCACAACAAGGCGCGCAGCCATTTCCGCGCTGATCTCATTCGGACGTTCCCCGATGTGCTGATCGGTCATCGCGGTTCGCACGTAGCCGGGACAGATCACGCTGACGCGCACATCCTCGCCCCTCAGGGCCTCATCCATTGCCATGCCATAGCCCAGCAGACCGAACTTGCTGGCCGAATAAGCGGGCGCATCGGCCAGCGGCACCAATCCCGCCAGCGAAGAAACCAATCCGATCCTGCCGTGACCAACTGCACGCATCCGGTCGAGCACGATGTGGAGCGCCGCAACCGTCCCCATCAGGTTGGTTTCCAGCACATTGCGAGCAGTTTCCGCACTTTCGATTTGCGAACCTTCACGGCGTCCGTCGAGCATGCCCGCACTGGCAATGAACAGGTCCACACGGTCCAGGCCATTCACAAAGCTCGCAAAGCCGTCCGCGTCGTGCTGATCAATCACGCCAGTCTGCACGCCGGATGCTCCCAGAGCAGAACAAGTGGCGGAAATATCGTCCAGCCGCGCTTTATCTCGTCCCGTCAACGCCAGCGTCCAGCCTTGCGCTGCCAGATGGCGCGCCACCGCTGCGCCAATGCCGCTCGACGCGCCAGTGATCAGAGCCGTACCGGGGGAGATCATTCGCCGCGCTTCAGCAACGATTGCAGGGAAGTGCCATCAGCTTGCAAAGCGAGCAGCGATACGTTCGACGCGCGCAAATCCTCCAGCAGTTCTGAGGTCAGCTGGGCTGCTCGAACCAGGTCCTTCTGGCTATGCCCGGCAGAGATGAAATAGCGCAGCCGCGCAGACTGCTCGGGCACGCCGGGAGGAATGATCGGAACCGCGGCAATGCCTTGCTGCACCAATCGCTCGGCCAGAAGAACTGTCTGCAGGCTATCGCCGATAATGACGGGCGTAATCGAAGTTCCCCAGCTGCCGCCCACGTCCAAACCAGCCGCCGCGGCTTCATCGCGGAAGGCAAGCCCATTGGCGTTAAGCCGGGCCACGCGATCGGGCTCCCGCAACATGATATCAAGCGCAGTCTTCGCCGCCACGGCCGCGGGTGCTGCAAGGCCAACCGAATAGACCATGCCCGGTGCTCGATAGCGCAGATAAGTCGTCAGCTCACGCGGAGCGGCGATATAGCCGCCGCAACTGACCAGCGTTTTTGAAAGTGTCCCCATCCAGATATCGACACTTTTCGGATCGACGCCAGCGTGTTCGTGCAGACCCCGGCCAGTCTTGCCCAGAACCCCAAGTGAATGAGCCTCATCCACCATAAGCCACGCGCCATGCTTCTGCTTGATCTCAACAAGGCGTGCCAGATCTGGGCCATCGCCATCCATAGAGAACAAGCCTTCGGTAACGATCAGGCAATTGCGATACTGCCCGCGGATTGATGTGAGCAGGGCATCAAGCGCATCGCAATCGTTGTGCGGGAAGCTGCGACGATATGCGCCTGACATTTCCGCGCCCAGCACGATGGAATTGTGCGATAGCGCATCATGGATGATCAGATCCTTGGGGCCGACAACTGTCGAGACAACAGCCAGGTTTGTGGCATGACCGCTGACGAAAACCAGCGCATCCTCAGCGTCATAGACAGCGGCTAGTTCGCCCTCCAGCTCCGTGTGGAATGGCCGCTCACCCGATGTCAGGCGGCTGGCCGATACACTTGTCCCCCACCGCTCTGCGGCTTCGGCAACCGCAGCCGTAATCTCCGGGTGGCCATTGAGAGACAGATAATCGTAAGAGGTGAAGTTGATCAGCCGCTGGCCGTCAAGCTGCGCCTCTACGCCGGCGCGAATCTCATGCTCGCGGTAAAAGGGAACCGAGATGCCGAGCTGGTCCACCAGCGTCATCTGAAGCTGGATTTCCTCATACCCCGGCAAGGAGGAGAATGAAGCCGCCTGACGAGGAGGGACAGCAGAGAGATCCGCTTCCGCAGCCCGCGTCGCGCCGCGCGCACTGGCAATCAGGGCGCTTCGCGTCGCGCGGCTAACCGGCTTTTTGTTCTGACCTGACGTACTCATACCAATCCAATGTAACTGAATGAATTTCGCCAGCTTATCACGTCAGGATTTGCCCGCACTTGGCTTTGAGACGACTTCAGCCCAGTCGGATTTTTTTCAGTCGAACCGGCGTTCGCGTTGCTGTGCATCGCCAGCAATCCGGCCGCAGCGACCGATATATCGCTTTCCTCACCGGCCGTGTCTCGCAACGTACGAAGGAGACGATGAGCCAAAACCCGGATGTTCGTGCCGGAAGTGATCGCCATCACGGGCAGTTCGACCCGATACCGGCTCTCAATGCTCATTCTCAGTTCGAGAGCCATCAGAGAGTCCATGCCCAGACTGTCGATAGAACCATCCAGATCGATGTCTGACACGGGAAGCCGCAGTATCTGAGCGACCTCCTCTGCCAAAATATCCGCGATCAGGCGCTGAGCGTCGACATCACCCTTCCCCGCGATCAGTTCCGAAAGATCCTGCGAAGTCTCTCCGTTGGCGCCCTGCGCCTTCAGCAACACTCCTGCAAAACTGGGCGTGGCCAAAACCGGAAGCGAAGCCGCCGCGCTATCCGGCACGAAATCCGCACAGGCGACGACCGGATCAGGCAGCTGATCCGCGATGGTCAACAATTCACCAAGCCGATCAAGCGCAACTGACGATTGCATGGCCGCAACCCCCGACAAGCGCTCCAGGTTCTTGATCGTACCCTGTCTATCGGCCAGCATCCCGACATCAGCGATAGCGCCCCACTGAACCGCGAGAGCTGGCAGCCCCGCAGCACGGCGCCGGCGGGCCAAGCCTTCAAGATAACCGTTGGCCGCGCAATAGGCACCCTGCCCCGGATTTCCGAAGAGCGCAGAGACCGAGGAATAAAGCACGAAATGATCGAGGGGCTGACCACGCGTCGCCGCATCGAGATTTCGGGCACCGTCTATCTTGGGCGCCAAGACACGCTGCAACGCATCCGCCCCCAGATCATCGATCAATCCATCATCGAGCACCGCTGCGGTGTGATAGACACCGCCGATTGGCCCATGTTCGGCCACGACACGTTCGATGAGCCCGGCAACATCGTTTGCATCAGTCACATCGACTGCTTCAACCGCAAAAACACAACCGCTCTCACGCAATGCCTGTATCTGAGCCGCCGCACTATCTTCGACGGTCCCGGCACGGGAAGCGATAACGATCTTGCGCGCTCCGCGTTCGGCGAGCCACAAGGCAGTTGCGAGACCAAAGCCGCGCGTACCACCGACGACCAGTTGCACCTTGTCACCCGGTTCGAATGCCTGTGTGACATGCCCTGCGGGACGCTGCAGTGATGGCGGCCGGACGACGATCTTCCCGATATGGGCAGCTGCTTGCATCGTGCGGAACGCGTGGTTGACCTCGGTCGCGTCGAAAACACTGCAAGGAAGCGGCAGGTATCGACCATCCTCGAACCCGCCCAGAATCTCAGCCATCCCGATCGCGGCGATTTCGCGATCTTCCGCCAAAACCTGATCAACGTCCACACCGAAATAGGCGAGATTACGGCGAAACGGACGGACCCCGATGGCCGTATTCGTCACATAATCGCGCTTGCCCAATTCGATGAAGCGGCCGCGCGGGCGCAAGCAACGGAGGCTGGCACGCATCGCTTCGCCAGACAGGCTGTTGAGGACAATATCGACACCTCCGAAGCGCTGCTGCACTTCGTCCGCAAAATCCAGACTCCGAGAATTCAATACGTGATCGGCGCCGTAAAGTTGAGCGACTGCGTGTTTGTCAGGCGTAGAAACTGTGGTGATCACTTCGCAGCCTGCCACTTTGGCAATCTGTATCGCCGCAAGGCCGACGCCGCCCGCACCACCGTGGATCAGCACCTTCTCCCCAGCGCGCATGCGCGCGCATTCAACCAGGGCATACCACGCCGTGAAGAAAGCAACCGGGATCGCGGCACTCGCCTCAACCGGCAAGCCCTTCGGCAATGGGAAGAAGAATTCCTCGTGAATGCAGACGTGGGTGGAAAAACTGCGGCGCCCAAACCCCACAACCATGTCGCCGACACGGTGACGCTTGGCATTCTCGCCGACTGCAGTGACCCGGCCGACACATTCGAAACCCAGCACCGGCCCCGTCATGCCCTCATCGACGATGTCGTCATTGAGCAGCCCCATCGCCATCATCACGTCGCGAAAATTAAGCGCGGAGCCCATGACTTCAATTTGGACTTCGTCATCGCCCGGAGCTTCGCGGGGCGATTGCTTCCAGGCAAAATATTCAAGAATGCCCGGGCGCGGAAATTCAAGGACCAGCGATCCTCCGGCATCCTCTACTGTTCCCGGTTGAGGCAGACCATCCCGCAACCGGATAATGTGCGCGCCATTCTGATCCAGAGTGACGAAACTCTCGTCGCCCGGCCGATCGAACTGCGCCGCTAATGCCTTGGCCGCAGCCAGGTTTGAAAGGGAAGAATCGCACACGATCCAGTGCAGAGCGCGCTCAGCAAACTCATTTTTCGCAACGCGCGCAAAGGCTGCAAGAGCATCACGCAGAACACCGAATGCATCCGCACAGGCAATCCAAAGCGGATGGCGCGCACCGGCAGCACGCGCCTCGACCAGTACGCGGCGCAGCGCCAGAACGACTTCTGCGATTTCCTCAGCGGTTTCCGCCGAGCCGCCAATAGTAACGATCTCGGCCAAATCTTCCGGTGCATCCGGAGCATCGCTGGTCACGAGCGGACGAAGAGCACCCGCCAAGGCCTCACCCCCGGTGAGCGCCGTAACCGAAGCGAAGCGGCTCCGTTCAATTACCCTGCGCTCCCGCGTGGAGATCAAGAGAGCGGATTCGCCGCTAACATTGCGCTGCAGGCTAAGCTCGCGCAGCGATGCGGTTGAGAAAGTACTGCGGAACGCCTCCAAACGATCCATGCCTGTCACATGATCGACAGGGGCATGCCCTGTCTGGAAGGCTGCCAGAGCATCCGGAAGAACCTCGCCAATCGCCAGTGTCCCGCCAGCACGCAGCAGCCCGCTGATTGCCGCGATCTCGACCATTTCCGATCGCTCATCATTCAGCACGATTGCCAGATCGACATCGGCAGGCAACGGGTCATTTTCCAAGTCAACGCAGCGCACGTTACCGATTTCTGGAATCCGACGATGCACGGCCTCGTTCTCGGTCGCACCGGCGACCATAACGGTGAGCCGCACCGTGCCGATCCGCGCCGCTTCCAGCAGGCGGGGCAGCATCATGTCACCATAACCGGCTCGAACCGCAACATGCAGAGGACGTGTTTTCAAGGCTGTCGCCTCCTCACGCCACAAGGCTTCGAAAGCGTTACGCAGCGGATCAGAAAGCAATCCGCGTTCGCGATGCCGATCAAGCGCCGCAGAGCGGAGGGCCGTAATTTCCTCGGCCGCAAGCAAGGCCTTCAGCGAGGCTGCCGCATGAGCGGACAGAGCAAGATCGGCTACTGCCTCAGGAAAATCCTGCGCAAAGCTGAGCAAAATGCCCTCTGGATCGTCAAGATCCGCATTTGGCACGATCATGAACCGACCATCGTCTGCTTCGGTGAGCAAACCTGCATCGCGCAAGTCAGCCAACATGAAACGCACGCGCAACGCAGCAGGCGTATTTTCACGCAGCACTGGTATCACGCTTGCCGACACGAAACCGTCTTGGTCACCATATCCGGCCAGTTCGCGCCGTAGCGCAGCCCACATATGAGCACGCAACAGCAGCCGCGCTTCAGACTGGTCTTCCAGGGCAATCTGCGCCGCATCCAATGAATCGGCTCCGGTTCCGGAAAGCGCCCCCGCGGAAGCCACTTGTGCGAGATAGTGAAACGCTGAACGTTGCTTGCCGTGATCCAGGTTCACGGGCCGCAACAACGCCCGGTCCAACCGCGCCACAACGGAGCCGTTTGCATCCGTAAGCCAAATATCGAAAATCTTGGAAACTGAAGTGTCGCGGTGCATCCGCAGGGCAACGCCGCGAACTACAGCGCCCGGATTCCAAACGGTCAGCCTTTCAAAGCGGATCGGCATCCAGACCGTTTGGCCCACCGCCTCATCAATCTCGAGCCGATCCAAAAGGCCGTGCATGGCACAATCAAGGCTGGCAGGATGGACGACGAACCGCGATGGAAGCGACATCGGCCCAACATCGAGCGGAGCCGACAGCATCCCCTCCATGCAGGTGTCGTCGCTGCTCCATATCCCATCAAGCAGGCGGAACGATTGGCCGTAATCTAGCCCGCAAGCTTGCGCGCTCTCATAAATGCCGGCCGTATTGTCGACTACCCGCACGCGCCCGGCCTTGGGTGGAATATCAAGGACCGGTGCGGCCACGATTTGCCCGCGAGCGCACAACAGCCAGTCATCACCACCGAAGCGCGGGCGATGATAGATTTCCACCCCTCCCGTGCTGGCAGCGTACCGCACTGAGACCTCGCGCTGCCCCTCCCTGGGAACAACCATAGCCTGCACAATATCGAAATCACGGATCGCGACCGGCTGATCAGGTTCAATCGCATGGGCAACGGCAAGCGCCATCTCAGCCAGCGCGGTCGCCGGCACAACGACCTCTCCACCAACAACGTGGTCGGCCAGAAACGGCAACCGATCCGCATCGATTACGTTGCGCCACTCGGGGACGCCATCGGCCAGCCTTGTACCAATCAATGGGTGGCGCGTGCGCGCGGCCTCAGCGCTGGCGATATTAATCGCCGCGCTGGTTGGCTGGTATCGGAACGTCTTGCGCTGCCAAGGGTAGCTCGGCAGCCGGAGACTGCGATCCACCCAGTGTGCCCCGTGATTGTTGTCCTGTGGATCTCGCCCATGGGCGATAAGCCGCGCAGCGATATCCTCGACGATATCGGCAACAGAATCGCTATCACTTTCCGACAATGAGGACAGAACGGTCGCGTGGTGACCGATCTCTTCCGCGGCGGCCGCAACTGCCGGCTTAAGAATTGGTCGCGGGCCAATTTCCATAAACAGCCCGCACCCTGCATCGGAACATTGCCCTATGGCCGCTCGAAACTGCACTTCATTGCGAATATTGTGCCACCAATAATCGGCATCAAGCGAGGCGGGATCGCTGAGCCTGGCGCCGGTAACGGTCGAAATCATGGTGACGCTGCCAGCCTGCCCTTTGGGCTGGCCAACCGCGGCACGGAAATCACCTTCAATCCGATCGAGCAATGCGGAATGATAGGGATATTCGATTGTAAGCTTGCGCCCGGCGATACGCTGCTTGCGCGCGGCCTTGAGCAGCGTTCCAATCGCCTCGTTCGTCCCGGAAACGGTAACAGATGCGTTGGAATTGTCCGCCGCGATCCCGAGTGAGGCAATCCCAAGACCCTCAATCAGTGAGGATACCGTGGCACGATCAGCGGCAAGAACCGCCATCGTACCCTCGCCCCGCAGAGGTTCCTGGGAGTTTGCCCGAGCGACAATCACTTTCGCCGCCGTATCGAGATCAATCAGCCCGGCGATATGGGCGGCGGCAAATTCGCCCGCACTGTGCCCCACGACCATGTCCGGCACCATCCCCCGCTGTTCCAAAGCGCGGGCAAGCGCCACCTGGATTGCGAAAAGTGATTGCTGCCCCAGTAATGCCCCGCCGAGACGCTCTGCCAAGTCTTCTGCGAAAAGCTCTTGCGCAAGTGGCGTAAAGCCTAACTTGCAAAAAGCCGCATCCACCTCATCAAAGGCCTGCCGGAAATCGGCGCTGGCGGCATAAGCTTGCCGGCCCATTCCCGCCCATTGCGAACCATTGCCACTGAACACGAATGCCAGCTTGGTGGTGTGCGCAGGCGCGATACCTGTGATTACACCGGGCGCAGCCTGACCCGCTGCAAATGCGTCCAGTTGGTTCGCCATCGAGAACCCGTCGCCCAGCGGCAGGACAGCCCGATGCCGCTTTCTCTGGCGGCCACGTGCGACAGCATTGGCCAGGCGGGCGGGAGCTACGCCCTGCTTAAGCAGGTTGCCGTAGCTCTTGACCATGTCGCGCAGCGCGTCTTGGCATGCCGCGGAAAGCACCAGCGCGCTGGGCGTCGTGCTTTCATCTGGAATCGGCTCCAGCCGCGTACGCGGCACACTCGACATGATCACATGCGCGTTGGTGCCGCCAAATCCGAAAGAGGATACGCCGCAGTGTAGCGTGCGTCCGTCACTTGCAAGTTCCACTGGCTTCGCCGCCGGCAGCAGGTTCAGCTTATCGAACCTGATCAGCGGGTGAAGCTCATCGAGATGGAGCGTGGCCGGCAGTTGCCGCTGCTCAAGCGCGATAAGCGCTTTCATCATGCCCGCCACGCCGGAAGCCGGTTCAAGGTGGCCGATGTTCGATTTGACGGAACCGATCGGCAAAGGCTCGGTCCGCTTTCGGCCAAGCACGTTTCCGATCGCTGTAGCCTCGACAGGGTCCCCCACGGCAGTACCCGTGCCATGCGCCTCTATGAAGGCAATATCCTCAGGACTGAGCTCCGCATCGCGATAAGCTCGTTCCAGCAATGCGATCTGCCCATCGACGCTGGGAAGTGCGATTCCCGAAGTTCGGCCATCGGAATTAACCGCGGTCGACCGAATGCTGGCGCGGACAACGCCCCGATCAACGCAATCACCACGTCGCAGGACAAAGGCCACCGCGCCCTCTGCCCGCACATAGCCGTCACCATTGGCCGAGAAAGGACGACAGACGCCTGTCGGCGAAAGCATAGAAGCGCGAGAAAAGCCAACGAACGAAGCGGGCGAGAGCAGCATGTTCACGCCGCCCACAATCGCCGTATCGATCCGCCCTGACTGAATATCGCGGACAGCGTGGTCAACCGCGACAAGCGACGACGAACAGGCCGTGTCGACAACGAAACTCGGACCTTTCAGGTCGAACAGGTAGGAAATTCGATTGGCAATGATCGACAGGGTGTTCCCTGTCATGAAGTGGCTTTCAATCGCCCCCGGATCGCCAGCAAAAAGATTGGCATGATCGAGCGCCGACACACCGATATAGACGCCCACTTCCTGGCCCGCGACTGATGATGGCGCGATACGAGCATCTTCCAGCGCTTCCCACACGACTTCGGCGAGGATGCGCTGCTGTGGATCGACCTGAACCGCCTCCCGGGGAGACATCCCGAAAGCATTAATATCGAAATCGTACGGCTTGGCGAGGTAACCCGCCTTAAAAGTATACGAATAGCCAGGGAAGCGCGAATTCGCGTGATGAAGAGCCTCAATATCCCAGCGATCGGCTTGCGGGTCTTTTACAGTGAATAGACCCTCATTGAGAACATGTGCGAACTCATGCTCATCAGACGCCCCCGGCAACCGACACGCAGCCCCGATCACGCAAACTTGCGTGTGATTGAACATAAAAAAAATATCGCTTTTATACTATTACTTAGCTCTGCGGAATATCCCATAGGGGCCAAAAGGTCAACTACGCCTACTTAACAAGACTATTGATGTTTAATAGAACAATCTCGCATTCAGGGTTGCGGCGAGATGGGGATCATGCAAGTGAGCAACCGATGGGGGGAGCTGCCCTGAGCGCGGTTAAAACGCCTGGAAGCGGATGATTTGTCTACATTGTTTGCCTTCGACATCACCCGCCTCTTCCTCGGTCCCTTAAGCGCTATGCCCCGGGGCATTGACCGCGTGGATATTGCGGTGGCCCGCCATCTCTTCTCTCCCGGCACTTGCTATGATGCTGTGGGAATTCTCCCGACGCCTTGGGGTATTCGTGCTTTTTCTGCAGATCGCGTGCGTCGCGGCCTTCACAAGCTCGAAGATCTATGGGCCGAAAAAATCACAGCTGAAGACGATCCGGTGTGGACAAACTTGCGCCAACGCATGCTGGCGAGCGGCTCCACCGAAGCCTCGCCCAGTCTGGCAAAAGGACGCAGCCATTTATCGCTTGGGCAAAAGCTGGCGCGAATCTGGCAGGTTCTCAACGAAACCGGTGTGGGGTTCGGCAGGCCGGTTCGATCGCTGCCGCACGGCACGCCATATTTGAACGTTGGCCAGATCGGGCTTGCAGCCCCTGCCTTTTTCCATTGGTTGAGTGATCGGCCTGACATTGCCGCAATATTCATGCTGCATGATGTGATTCCGATCCAGCACCCGCACATGGTGGCGAATGCTTCAGTTCGCGACCATGCGCGGATGGTCAAAACCGCGGCTCGTTTTGCGGACGCCCTGGTGGTGACCACAAAGGACGCTGCCGCCAGCATTTCCGACGAGCTTCGACAGCACAGCGACCGTGATTTTCCTACACTCGCCCGCTGGTTGCCGCTAAGCAATGGCTTCACGTATGGCACGGTCGCCCATCAGGATCTCATCGGCCACGACTATTTTGTAGTTTGCGGCACGGTCGAGCCACGCAAAAACCATGCGTTGCTGATTGATGTTTGGCAAAAGCTCATCGAACGCGACGGCAACTCGGCTCCACATCTTGTGATGGTGGGAACACCCGGCTGGAGCGCGGAAAAACTCTTCACTACGCTCAGTGGTCGCCCATTGCTACGCAGCCACGTCCATCACGCATCCGGGGTGTCTACTCCGGCCCTGGCGCAAATCATCGCAGGGTCTCGCGCACTTCTCGCGCCCTCTTTCGCGGAAGGATTCAACCTACCGTTGCTGGAAGCGCGGGCGCTTGATGTGCCTGTCATCGCTTCAGATATTGCTGTCCATCGCGAACGGGCGGACGACGGAACTTGTCTGGTCGGCACTTCTGATACAATGGGGTGGCTCGCCGCAATCGACGCCGTACCTGAAGCAGGGCAAAGAGCTCCCCGCCTGATAGATTCGTCGCTCCGCGAGGCATCCTATTGCGAGGACATTCTGCAATTCGTACGGAATTGCCAGCAGGCCAAGCACGCCCGTGTATCACCGGGTGCTTTGCCGCCCAGCAATAAAACTACCCTTTCACCCCCGACACTGACCCCGTGAGACGCGGCCAAACCGATTGCAGGAAATGATTCAATGCGCATAGCGATCGACGGTTACAATCTGGCACTTCCTTACGGCACAGGTGTCGCCACTTACGGCTATGTGCTGGCCGATATGCTTCGTTCTCTCGGGCATGAGGTTGAAGCGGTTTTCGGCATCGCTGCAGGGGGAAAGCCGGAAACGCGCGAAGTCCTGTTTTTCGAAAAACTGGGCATGGGGCCGCAACCCCCAAAGGCGAGTGACGTGCTCGGGATCGGTCAGGGTACAGCTCTGAGCTTTGGCGCCAAGACGCCGCATCGCATTCCGGACACCGGCATGGTCGACCGGCGCGCCTTTGCCGGTCAGATTCCGCAGCTTGCGGGGATGTGGACGCTGCCGCACATGTTCGAGGTCGGCCGCGCACGGTTCTATGCGACTTCAAGCTTCCTGACTATCCAGCTGCCCAATCCCCCCGATATCATGCACTGGACGTATCCCGTGCCCGTTCGCATGGCCGGTTGCCAAAACATCTATACCCTTCACGATCTTGTGCCGCTCAAGCTGCCGCACACCACGCTGGACGATAAGAAATACTATTACCGGATGGTGGGCGAATGCATCCGCAGCGCTGACCATATCTGCACAGTGTCCGAAGCCAGCCGGAACGATATTCTGGAGATATTCGGCGCAGACCCCGAAAAGGTCACCAACACCTATCAATCCAGCCCTCCGCCGGCAAACCTGGCGGAAGACCCGGCTGAAGATGCAGCAATGGTGCGCGGCATATTTGATCTGGAGCCGGGCAGCTACTTCCTCTTCTTCGGCGCGCTCGATCCCAAGAAGAACCTCAGCCGGATTCTGGATGCCTTCCTGACCGCTCAGACAGGCCGGCGCCTTGTCGTAGTGGGTGCTCGCGACTGGGGCATGAACACCGACAATCGCCTTGCGTCGTCAAAACGCAAGGCTGAAAGCAAGGAAAGTCCTTTGCGGGCGCTGCGCGACAACCCGCGCATCCTGCAACTGGATTACCAGCCGCGCTCGCTTCTGTTTCGCCTTATTCGTGGAGCCCGCGCCGTGTTGTTCCCTTCCCTATACGAAGGCTTCGGACTTCCCGCGCTGGAAGCCATGCAACTCGGTACGCCCGTCATCGGATCAAACGTCGCCTCGCTTCCGGAAGTTATCGGCGATGGTGGGCTGCTGGTTGATCCTTATGACACCGGCGCGATCGCAGGCGCTATCCGGGCGCTGGACCTCGACGATGCACTTCGCCAAAAGCTAAGCACCGCGGCGTTGAAGCAGGCGCAACGGTTCGACAGCGAAACATATCGCTCCAGCCTTGCGTCGCTGTATGCTCGCATCGGCGAACAAGACTCCCGCAAGAAGTCAGTGACTTGAATAGTTCCAACCCCAATTCGGATTCCGCCTCACAGGACCAATCGGCGCCCGTTCGATACAACGAAACGCTAATCGCGCCGTACGAACGGCTGGCTCTTCAATGCATCGCCCGCCGGCTGCCTACCACGATCACGCCTGACTTCCTGACCGCGTTAGGAGTCTTCGGCGCGCTCATAGTCATTGGCGGGTACGCGCTCAGCCGCTCAAACATTCACTGGATGTGGCTGGCTAATCTCGGCCTTGTTGTGCACTGGCTGGGAGACTCACTCGACGGGACAGTTGCGCGGTTCCGAAAAATTGAGCGACCTCGCTATGGGTTCTATCTGGATCAGGTGATCGACACCGTTGGGAATACGCTAATTGCCTTGGGCGTTGGCCTCTCGCTCTGGATGCGTATGGACTTGGTCCTGCTGGTCTTGGCACTCTATCACATGCTGTCTATCCAGGTGTATGTCCGGGCAATCGTAGACCGCGAATTCCACATGGCGGTGGGGCGGCTTGGGCCGACCGAAATGCGCATTTCTATAGTCGGGCTCAACTGCGTCCTGATGTACGTCGGCCGCCCGCAGGAAATCGCCGCACTCGGTGGCATGACGTGGACTGATGTGATGCTGTTAAGCCTGTCTGCCGCGCTCTTCGTACTTTTCGTAATGCAGATGCGGGGCCATCTCGCGCGTTTCGCAGCCGAGGATCCTGGCCCCAAGAGCTGAATGTACGCTTCCAGATCTGCCATGTGCAGATTGCATGCCCGCTAATCAACGAGCGTACTCCGGGGGAGTTTAAGCGTTGACGGGTGTTGGCGACCTTACGCCTCGGTTGACGCTATCGACTCTATTGAAGAAGCTGCCGAGGCACTATCCGGCTGGACATCATTGTCCCTGGATCGCGGTTGAACGATCGCCTGCGAGCCCTGCAAATCGCTCGCGACTGCATTGAGCAGGAGGTCAACAGGCTCGTCCCAATCCTCGACGAAAGCCTGCCTAGGCCCATTGGTGCCATCGCGGATGGCACAGAACTGCGACCAAATGGCATCAAGCGCAACCCGGATTTCATTGGTCGTGCGGATCGGAAACTCGCGGTGCGCCTCAATATCCGAGGCAATGACTGGTAGGCCCATGGCGAGTGCCTGGCCAATACCCAGATTATAGCCCTCCCATTTAGAGAAGTTCATGTAGAGGTCCGCTGCGGCCTGAAGATCGACAATTTCTTCATCCGTCGGGTTCGCTTCAACGATCAGACCCGCGCGGCTCAGTTCTTCGACATCCGCAGGGTTTCCCCTGCCTGCCAGCACAAACACGACTTTGCCATTGGTGTCCGGGTACCGGAACCACAGCTCCTTCATTACCTCAAGGTACTTGTCGATGCCCTTATAGTACCGTTCGCCAATGCCGAACCGACACACGTTCAGGATCACCAGCTTGTCGCCCCACCCCTTCGCCTTGCGAACGGCGGAGCCACGGGTGGCCAGTGTGTCATCCCAGCGCGCGAGATGCGAATTGCCGTTTCGTGCAACCACGACTCCAGGGTGCAGGGATTTATCCCGGATCGCCTCTGAAATGGCAAAGACCCGTTTCGCCAGGGGCATGCAGAACCGTTTTTCCCAATTGATGTCTTCCCGTGCCAACGCATCCGGGAAGAATTCGGGGTTGGGCTCCCCGTGGTCGATGAAATAGACCTGCGGTGTTTCACCAAGATACCGCACCATCGAATAAAAGGGCTGGGTGTGAATTATCACCAGGTCGATCTTCTCAAGGACTGCGGTGTTGGCGGCTGTCAGCGCATCGGAAACGACGATCCGTTTGCATCCTTCGTACTCCCAGTCATTCGGCGAAACCGGGCCGGCCACATAGACATCATAGCCCGCAGCTACGAGGCGTTTCGCCTGTTCGTTCAATACGACGGCAACTCCAGAGCCGATCGCGTGGGTGACTGACACGAGCATCACACGCCGCGCACGAGGCAGAAAGCCTTGCCACGGAATGGTCCGCCGCGGCGGAAAAGCAAGATCGTCCGTTTGAATCAGCGAGAGGTTGGGACTGTACCAGGGATCACTATGAAAGAAGGATCGGCAAGCCGTGCGCGTGTAGATGGCTTCCCGAAGATTCGCATGCTGTTGCACCCGCGTAATGTCATACCCGCGAGACTTTGACTCCAGATGGTACAGCAGCGGTTCGGTGACGTAGATGTTACGATATCCGGCCGAGACGGCATCCAGGCAGAACTTGATATCGTTGAAGGCCACCTTCAACGTTTCGTCCAGGCCGCCTAGCTTTTCGAATACTTCCCGGCGAACGCCGATGCATGCACCGGTGACCGCGCCAAGTTCACGGGTGAAATCAACATGAGCCACTTCGGCGTGGGTCTTGTCCTTGTGGCGATGTGCGGCAAGTCCAGAAACTCCGACATTGCAGCCGGCATGCTGAATCTTTCCATCGGCATAGAGCAGTTTCGCGCCGACAGCCGCAACGTCAGGCACAACACAGTGCTCGACGATCCGCTCCAGCCAATCAGGAGCTAATACTTCCGTATCGTTGTTTAACAGAATGAGGATATCGCCGGTTGCGGCCTTTGCAGCGATGTTGTTGAGATAGGCAAAATTGAAATCGACAGGCGCCTGAAGCACCTGGAAGCCGGCACACCCCCTGACCTTCTCAAACCATCGGATCGCGTCGTGAGTGACGGAGCCGTTATCTACTACCACGATCTCGATCTGATCTCGTGAATAGGTTGAACGTTTAAAGATCGATTCCACGCAAGCGTCGATCAGATCGATGCTGTCCCGCGTAGGGATTAGAATGCTGACTTTAGGCCACTGCTCCGGCTGAGCATGCTTTCGTGTTGTGAATTTCGGCTGAGTTGAATTGGGAGCATGGCTGGCCAGCACGAACGGCACGTGGGCCACCTTTTCGCGCGGGGTCTCTCGCAAAATTCCAACCCACGGATCGACCGCCCCTTGCTTCAGCGCATCCAGCAGAATGGCGGTAAAGGGTTTATCCAGCCCACCGGCCCGAAAGGCCATGACACGGCCAATGTAAAAGTCGCTATCCAGGAGAGTAGGGGAGAATACTGGCTTGAAGCAGGGCGAACGCCGTTGCGCCTTCTGCCATTCATCATGGTCGCCATAAACGATATCGGCATCCTGAGTCGCAAAGGCTGCTTGCGCCAAATAGGTTGCGTGTTCAGCAAGGCGCGTAGCACCATATACGCACATCACATCATGCGACGGGTCCTGCAAAGGCAGGCTATCGGCTTCAACAACAAAAATCCGCGCATCGCAATTTGCCAATTTGCGCACTGCTTCCCGGTTGGCTGTTCCTACGCTCCGCGTAAACAAGACCTGCGCACGCCAATTGGTCAGCACTTGTTCCCGCCAACTGGCAACGATACTTTCCGCATGGGCGCAAGCATCTTCATCGAAAACCTGCCAAATCCACATGGGCGAAAATTGCGCTTCATGGGCATGGCGCCGGATCGCTTCCCGATCCTCGTCGTTCAACGCCTCGAACTGCTCCAACCATGCGGAGTAGGCGTTCGAAGAGCCGATCGGTTTCAGACCAAGACTACGTCCTTGGGACAAATAGTGGGAAAACGCCGCCTCCTCCTGCTCAAGGTGATTGGCGTAGAAGACACGATAGAGCGTACTGGAAAAGCCCGGGCCCGGATCGCGGCCTTCGTGCATTCCAATCTGAGAAAAGTGTGCAAGCAGGTCCGGGACGGCCGCGAGATCCGGATACCGAGCGCGGTACCACTCGAGATCGAAAAGTCCCGATGCCAGCACTTCAGCGGATATCCGGCGAGCTGAAGCTATCGCATTCTGCGTAAGCACTTTGTGTTTTACCGTCTGGGCGTGAACTGCT
>JAZQRJ010000111.1:0-22889 GCA_045629505.1 Novosphingobium sp. | reverse complement strand
GCTGCGATGGCAGCCGTCAACCAGTTATCGATCTGGCGACGCTGAAGATCGGTGATTGCGGCGACGAGCAGCCCGGTTGCCAAGGCGGCAAGCAATGCGTACGAGAAAATACCGCCCTGCAAGATAGATGATCCCCCTGATGTGAGGGATGTTTACCTTTGATGGCTTACCAAACAGTAACCAACCTAGTGAGCCTGGAATTAGCCAAGTGATGGAGCAGGAATCGGTTGCCGGGATCGGATTTGATCGGCGCGCGATCCCTGCTGAAGCGCGTGAGGAATTGTGGACTGCCGCCGATGGTCATGCCATCCGCCGGATCGATTGGGGCGGCGTCGCTGATGGAGCGAGAGGATCGCTTCTGTTTCTGCCGGGGCGGGGAGACTTCTACGAAAAGTATCTGGAAACGCTGCATTATTGGCATTCTCTCGGTTGGCGCGTCACGGCCCTGGATTGGCGGGGGCAGGGTAGTTCCGGGCTATTTGGCAATAACGGTGAAGCTGAACCGGAAGACGCGTTTGCTGTCTGGATCGATGATCTAGCCCATTTCTGGCGCACGTGGAGCGCCCAGAACGCAGCGCCTCACGTGATCGTTGCTCACTCGATGGGTGGGCATATTGCCTTGCGGGCGATGGCGGCAGGGCTGGTGAAGCCCGATGCTGCGGTGCTTTGCGCCCCGATGCTGGGTCTTCAGCCGCAATATATTCCGCGCGGCGTGCTTTATGGCGTGGCGCGGCGGGTGGCTCGGCTGCGCCAGCTGAACCAGTCTATCCCAAAGGGCCAGGCGAGTTTGCTTGGTGCGGGGATCAATCGGTTTGATCGTTTGACCCATGATGCTGATCGCTATGCAGATGAGGCGTGGTGGCGGCAGGAGCGACCGCAACATGGCTTTTCTCCGCCAACATGGCCGTGGATCGAACAGGCGCTGGCATCGATGGGCGAATTGGAGCGTCCCGGCGTTCTTGAAGGGATGGATGTGCCAACTCTCATTCTGGCTGCGCCAAGAGATAAGCTAGTTTCCTGGAAAGCGATCCGTGAAACGGCAGCACGGCTGCCTTGTTGCCATCTGGTATCGTTAGGCGAGGACGCGCGGCACGAACTCTTGCGCGAAGCTGACTATATCCGCGACCGCGTGATTGCCGCGATTGACGGTTTTCTGGATGTCTCAGCGCCGGCAGAAGGTCCCCGGTTGTGAGTCCGCGCTATGACATCGCAATCGTGGGGGCGGGCATGGCGGGCGCTTCGCTTGCTGCGCAGCTGGCCGGCAAGTCACGCGTGGTTATGCTCGAAGGTGAGGACCGGCCTGGCTACCACAGCACCGGGCGCTCTGCCGCATTCTGGACCGAAAGCTATGGCGGCGCGGCCATCCAGCCGCTGACGGCTGCGGCAGGACCGGAACTGCGCGACGGTGGGTTCCTTACCCCGCGGAGTGCCCTGACCATCGGCAAGATAGGGCAGGAAGTACAAGTAGAGAGTTTTGCCGCGCAGTTTTCCGCGCTTGGGGTTGAAGTTGCGCTGCTGTCGCGCAGCGAATTGGAGGCTCGCATACCGGGCCTGCGTCCCGATTGGGTCAGCGGTGCGCTGGAACCCAGCTGCAGCGATATTGATGTTGCAGCTCTGCACCAGCATTACCTTGCTCAGGCACGGCGCAATGGTGCGGAGCTTCGTGTGCGCAGCAGGCTTGCTGCGGCGCGGCGGGATGGTGATGGCTGGCTGCTCGAAACAGAGGCGGGTGATCAGGTTCGATGCGATATTCTCGTCAACGCAGCGGGAGCCTGGGCCGATACCGTAGCGGAGATATGCGGCGCACAGGCGCTTGGTATCCAGCCGTTGCGGCGCACGATTGCCCAACTATCTGTCGATCCCTTGGCGGAGAAAGATCTGCCACTAGTGCTGGATGTGGCCGAGCAGTTCTATTTCAAGCCGGAAAGCGGGGACGTCTGGCTTAGCCCGCATGATGAAACGCCTGTCCCGCCGTGCGATGCGGCGCCCGATGAACTGGATGTCGCCTTGGCCATCGACCGCTTTGAAACGGTGGTGGACTGGCGGGTAAAGCGCGTTGTCCATCGCTGGGCGGGCCTGCGCAGCTTTGCGCCTGATCGTCTGCCGGTTTACGGATTCGATCCGGTCGTGCCCGGCTTGTTCTGGTTTGCCGGGCAGGGCGGTTTCGGCATTCAGACGGCACCTGCTGCGGCCCGAGTCGGTGCCGCGCTGATTCTGAAAGAAGGGGACAGCCCAGTCGATCCCCAACCATTCCGGCCCGGTCGGTTTACCCGGAAATAGCGGTGAGTGCCAGCCGGTTACCTGACCTTTAACGCTGCGTCGCTAGCCAATTTATCGACTCGCTCGTTTTCAACGTGTCCATTATGGCCACGCACCCATTCCCAGTGGATCTTGTGAGGATTGGCCGCGTCGATCATGTCGTGCCAAAGGTCTGCATTGCGGACGGGTTGCTTGCTGGCATTGATCCAACCCTTGCGCTGCCAGCCGGAGATCCACTTCGTCATCCCATCGATCACATAGCGGCTATCGGTATAGAGCGTCACTTCGCACGGCTCGATCAGAGCTTTCAGAGCCTTGATGACAGCAGTCATTTCCATGCGATTGTTGGTGGTGGCCGGTTCGGACCCCGACATTTCCTTTTCATGCTTGCCCATGCGCAACAACGCGCCCCAACCGCCTGGGCCGGGGTTCCCTTTGCATGCGCCGTCAGTAAAAATTTCTACTTTTTTCAACTTGCCCGCACCATCAATTCAAGCCGTTTCAAAGACACGAGCATTCGCTGGATCTGAATAGAAAGCCAAACGCCTTGCAAATGCCATGGGATCCTTGGGCATTACCAGCGCCCCGTTTTGCCGATTAAGCCAATCATAACTGCGCGTTGCAAGAAAACGCATTGAAGCACCGCGCGCCAGAATGGGAAGCGCAGAAACCTCTTCCGCCAGAAGCGGTCGGACTGATTGATAGCCTTCCAGCAGCGCGCGCGACAAGTTTGCGTGAAAACGTGTTCCATCATTGCTGAAACACCAAGCCGCATGTGTCACCGCAACATCGTAAGCGGTTATGTCCGTGCAAGCGAAGTAAAAGTCTATCAGACCAGTAACTTCCGCACCGCGCATCAGTACGTTGTCTGGAAATAAATCGGCATGGATTACGGAGTGTGGGAGGTTGTCAGGCCACAGCCGCTGTAATTCGCCAAGTTCGCTCTCAACAATCTGGCCCAGCTTGGGGTCGATTTGGGCAAGGCCTTCGCGGCTGCATGCGCCGATCAGGGATTTCCATGCCTCAAGCCCCATCGTGTTGGTGCGGGTCTGCGTAAACCCGGCGCTGGCGAGGTGGATTTGGGCAAGAGCCGCACCCACTGAACGAGCCTGGTCTGCAGTAGGATCGGATACTGAAACGCCGGACAGAAACTCGATCAGTGCGAGAGCCTTACCCTCGTGTATGCGGAACGGCTGGTTATCCCGATCGTGGATCGTGCGCGGAACCGGGCAGCCCTCTGCCGCCAGATGATCAAGCAGACCCAGGAAGAAGGGCAGGTCTTCAGTATCGAGCCGGCTTTCATAGACTGTGAGGATAAAGCGCTTCAGTTCTCCACCAGCGGTTTCGGTTTCGATCAGCCAGTTGCTGTTGGAAACGCCTTCCGCGATGCCTTTGGCTGAAATGAGCGTCCCCACATCGAATGATTCGATGATGCTTGCCATCACTTCGGTGCCAAGATGCGTATAAACTGCCATACCCGGGATCAGTTCGTCAGTTGCCGGGGCAGTTTGAATACGATGTTCTCTTCGGTGACGACCGATTCTTCTTCGATAACTGCGCGTAGCATACCGATTCGCTCCACCACTTCACGCACCAGTGTTTCAGGCGCAGAGGCCCCGGCGGTGATGCCCAGCGTTTGCACACCATCGAGCCATGCTGGCTCAATGTCCGTCGCGCGCTGGATCAAGTGGGAGGCGGTGCCAGCCCGTTCAGCAGCTTCCACCAAACGCATAGAATTAGAGCTGTTGGGGGCGCCAATCACCAGCACAAGTTCACACCGTGATGCGATGGACTTTACCGCCTCCTGCCGGTTGGAGGTGGCATAGCAAATGTCCTCTGCCTTAGGCGCGATGATATGTGGGAACTTCTTCACCAGCGCTGCAATGATCTCGGCTGTGTCGTCCACCGAGAGCGTGGTCTGGGTCAAATAGGCAAGTGGTACATCGGGCGGAAATTCCAGCTGCTCTACGTCCGCAAGTGTTTCTACCAGCGTCATATTTCCTTTGGGAACCTGGCCGAAAGTGCCGATTACTTCCGGGTGCCCGGCATGGCCGACGAACAGGATATGGTTCCCAAGGGTGACTTGCCGTTCCGCTTCTCGGTGAACTTTGCTGACCAGTGGGCAGGTGGCATCAAGCCAGTTGAGTCCACGCTTTGTCGCATGCTGGGGCACAGCCTTTGGCACGCCGTGGGCGCTGAATATCACCGATGCGCCATCGGGTACTTCATCCAGATGTTCGACGAAGATTGCGCCCTTGGCTTTAAGGCCATCAACCACAAAACGGTTGTGCACAATTTCATGGCGGACATAGACAGGCGCCCCAAATCGATCGAGCGCCCGTTCGACGATTTCGATTGCGCGATGCACGCCTGCGCAAAAACCCCTGGGGGCGGCGATCAGCAGTCGGATCGGATCGGCCTGCTCGGATAATGAAGCGTTCATGTCGCCGCCTCTAGCGCTTTGCTGTTCGGCTCGCTAGGGCATGCGCAAGCCAATCGGGGATGTCACGATGACAATTCGCAACCGCCTGACCATGACTACACTACTTTCTGTTACCGCTTTGGGAGGACTTGCGGGGTGTAAGTCTGCCGGCGATATCGTGGTTGACGAAAGCGTCGGCGTTACTGCCGTGCGTTCGAGCTGCCCGGCGGTTGGTATTCCGGACTATACCGGAGACATCACTTTGTTCCGTACGCCAGGCGTTCGGACTGCCGATAATGTGGATGTCGTTGCGGCGATGACGAATGTGCGCAGCCAGTGCACGGAAAATCCCGACAAAGTCTCTTCGACGGTAACGTTTGATGTTGTCGCACGCCGCTCCGACCCGCGCGGTGCTCAGCAAGTAACGCTGCCCTATTTCGTATCGGTGCTGCGCGGCGGTTCCGCCGTCGTGTCAAAGCGGGTGGGGAACGTTACGATTAATTTTGCCGATGGTGAGGAACGCGCCACGGTGCAGGGCCACGGGTCTGCAAATCTTGACGCCGCAGCGGCTACGCTTCCGCAGGAGATTCGCGAACGGATCACTCGCAAGCGCAAGGCCGGCGACGAGGACGCTGCACTTGACCCCATGGCCGATCCGGAAGTGCGCGCCGCGCTTTCCAGCGCGAATTTCGAACTGCTTGTAGGCTTCCAGCTCAATCAGGACCAGATCGCCTACAACGCCACGCGCTGATTGCGCACTTCATCCCGCCGCACTGCTTCCATACGCAGCATGATTGTTGCGCGTGCGGCGGCGGCGATGGTTTTGCGATCGACCAGATCCGTTTGCCCTAACGGGGGAAGAGGATGGATAGAAAGCCTTAGCGGAGCTTTCCGGGCGGCGATGTTCAGGAAGTTGTCCAGACCGCTTTCGTCACCGATCCATGCTATCTGACTGGTATCTCGCCCATAATCCAGCCAAACTGGTCTTACTTCGACCCCAGGGGGCATGGGTTCCAGCGCGGAAAGTAGCGAGGATTTGAACGGCAAAATCGAATCGCCAGCTCCAGTTCCACCTTCGGGGAAGATGGTCAGCAGTCCTGACTCTTCGATCGCCTCGCGCACCTCTGCAATCTGGCGAGTAACACTGCGGCGATCTTCCCGCGCAACGAACACAGTATTGTTGAGGCGGCAGAGCGTGCGTAGCACGATGTTCTGCGCCAGGCCGCTATGTGCGACAAATGCTGTCCCGCTGATCGCGGCAAGGGCGGGAATGTCCAGCCAGCTGACGTGATTGGCCAGCAGGACCGCTCGCCCTCGAATGGGGCGGCCTTGTACTTCAATCACTATGCCCAGAACGCGCGCTGCTCCTGCAAGGAACAGCCGCGGCACCGGGTTATGCGGCGCAATTGGCCTGATGATCAAGGCGAACGGAAGGCAAACAGATAGCCAAAGTGTGAGGGCTGCGACGCGAAGAACGATACGCAATCGTCCTGCGGCCGAAAACTTTGATCCGGCTGCGTCCCGAGAATATCGCGTCACTTTCGCCCAGTCACTTTGCCGGACTACTTCTGGTTATCGCCGTTATCCCGTTCAAGCCTTACGCCGTATAGTTCCATGCGGTGATCGACGAGGCGGAATCCCAAACGTTCCGCGATCTCGCGCTGCAGGGCTTCCAGTTCAGGGTCAACGAATTCCAGAACTTTGCCGCTTTCCACATCGATCATGTGGTCGTGGTGTGCTTCGGGCGCAGCTTCATAGCGCGAGCGACCGTCTCCGAAATCGTGACGGTCAAGAATGCCGGCTTCTTCGAAAAGGCGGACGGTGCGATAAACGGTGGCTATCGAAATGCCGGGATCGAGCGCATTGGCACGCTGGTGCAATTCCTCGACATCAGGGTGGTCCTCACTTTCGGACAGAACCCGGGCGATTACCCGCCTTTGTTCGGTAATCCGCAAGCCCCGCTCTGCGCAGAGCGCTTCAATGTCGATCTTTTGATGCAAGTCAGCCCCGTAAAGTTCGTGTGCGGCGGGCAGCATCTTAGCCAGATACCGCCCGCATAACAAGGTTGACGCCAGAGAGATCAGGCCTTGGGTTTGCGGCCGCGGCGTGCGCCGGGCTTGCGGCCGAGGCCGATCTTCTTCGCGAGCTCGCGACGCTTCTCCGCATAGTTGGGAGCAACCATCGGGTAGTCGGCGGGCAGGTTCCAGCGCGCGCGATACTGTTCGGGCGTCATGTTATAGTGCGTCATGAGGTGGCGCTTGAGCATTTTCAGCTTTTTGCCGTCTTCAAGACAAACAATATAGTCGGGCTTTACAGAAGCACGAACTGAAACCGCAGGTTCCGGACGCACTTCAACTACCGGAGTTTGTTGACCAAGACCTGACAGAGCACCGTAAACATTAGTAATGAGTGACGGTAGATCATTCACATCGACATTATTGTTGCTCACGTGTGCTGCAACGATGTCTGAAGTGAGAGTGATGAGTGTTTCCATCAACTCGGTGGTGGTCTGGTCCATAGTTTCCTCACAGGGTGATGCGGGTGCCACAATCGCGGCGTTGGGCGGCCGAATACATATTTGTACGGTCAATCACAAGGGAAAATATGTGAATATTCGTTCAGATTGCCATTGCTAAAGTAATCGCATCTACGCGCGTGCCGTCCAAATACCTGTAATAGTTGGGCCGTAGGCCGACGGGGGTAAAGCCAAAGCGACGATATAGGTTTTCCGCCGGATTACCGCGCCGCATTTCCAGAAAAATCCGGTCCGATCCGTTCGCTTTAGCGGTCTCTGCCAGGTGCTCAAGCATCTGCAATCCAAGCCCTTTCCCGCGAAAATCGGGAGATACTGCGAATAATAATAGTTCTGTTTCGTTAACTATCTGTCGAGAAAGATAAAAGGCACACGCTGTCTCATTATTATTATTGTTGGCATCTGGTTTTATTGAGTTACTTAAGTTCGATGCCAGAAAATAGCGGCAATAGCCGGTCAGCAATGCCTCCTCCACCTGACGCCGTTTCCACGCTTCCTGATAAAGCGGATCAAATGCTGCATCCATGACCGCCATCAGGCGATCAAGATCATCCGTCATTTGGGGCATGCTGGTGCCGCGGGCAGCTTTGCATCTGGTCCGCGCCCGTAAATCGGCTCAACATTATCTCTAAGCGCAACGTCGGGCAGTTGAGAGAAAGCGCGTGCGTCTGGCCACAGCGTCAAGGCGTGCCCGGAACCACGCATGGTAACCAGTTCCTGCGCCCTGGTCCCCGCAACGACATGCTCATTGCTTTGGGTGGCCGCAACCTCCGGCAACAAGGATGTGAGGGGGCGGCGAACCAGGCCATCGGGGGCAAATCCCTCAACAAACCATTCACCAT
Organism: Novosphingobium sp.; assembly: GCA_045629505.1. Taxonomy (GTDB): domain Bacteria; phylum Pseudomonadota; class Alphaproteobacteria; order Sphingomonadales; family Sphingomonadaceae; genus Novosphingobium. Next base: position 14,833 of record JAZQRJ010000111.1, on the reverse strand, counting down.
GTCCGCCAGCCATAGCTACGGCAACGTCCTGCTCGCCCACTTCAGCCCGTGCCATGGCTGCAATAAGTGCCGAAGTCGAATAGCCGGCAAGCCGTGCCTGCCAAGCAAATGCCAGCGCCCGTGCTGTGGCGATGCCAACGCGCACGCCGGTGAAACTGCCCGGGCCAAGGGCCACAACGATGCGCTCAGCCTGCCCCTTGTTCGGCAAGCTGGCGATCATGGGCACCAGCCTCTCGGCATGGCCCCGTCCAAGCATTTCGTGAAAACCTGCGATCAGGTCTGTTTCATCGAACAGAGCCCCTGAGCAGGCTTCCGTCGAGCAATCGATAACGAGCGTGCGCATCGCTGCCCTAAATTGCGCGTACTTCGTTTATCTCGGGAACGTAGTGCTTAAGCAAGCTTTCGATCCCTTGTTTGAGCGTCGCCGTCGATGATGGGCAGCCTGAGCAGGCGCCTTGCATTGTCAGATAGACGACACCTTCACGAAAGCCGCGATAAACGATGTCGCCGCCATCGTTGGCAACGGCAGGACGCACCCGCGTTTCGATCAGGTCCTTGATCTGATCAACGATATCCGCATCGGCGGGATCATCGCCAACACTATCATTTTCTTCAGCCGGCACTGCGAAGCCAGCGGCATCGCCGCCAGTAAATAGCGGTGCACCTGAAACGAAGTGATCGAGAAGGATGGAGACAACCTGCGGCTTCAGCTGCGACCAGTCTGTTCCCGGTGCGGCCGAAACCGAGATGAAATCTTGTCCGTAAAAAACGCCGGTTACATCGCCCAGACTAAATAGCGCTTCACCCAATGGAGAAGTGGCGGCGTCTTCAGGCGAGGCAAGATCCCGAGTTCCGGAAATCATCACCTGCCGTCCGGGCAGGAACTTGAGAGTCGCCGGATTGGGCGTAGTTTCGGTTTCAATATACATGATGCCGCTGATGTAGGGTTGTGGTGGCCGTGGTCAAGGGAAACGAGGCCATGGTGACGAAGGTATTCACTGGTCCTTAAGCTAGAGCGTACCTATAAATCTGTCATGCACCTGAACAAGCCCGTCGCCGTAGTCCTTGCAGCATTCATTTCGCTGGGATCGATCGCAACTCCGGCCGTGGCCGAGCAGGAAGTGCCATGGCTGTACAAGAATAGCGATGTGCCGCCCGATCGGGATTGGCATTTCGGGGAATTGCCCAATGGCGTGCGATATGCGGTCCGGCCCAATGGCGTGCCGCCAGGTCAGGTTTCGATCCGCATCCGGGTGGATGCCGGTTCGCTTTATGAGCGCGATAGCGAACAGGGCTATGCGCACTTGTTGGAACACCTGCTTTTCCGCCAATCGAAGTATCTGGCCGATGGTGCCGCAATTGCGACGTGGCAGCGGCTGGGTGCATCATTTGGCAGCGATACGAATGCCGAAACATCGCCCACGCACACGGTTTACAAACTCGACCTGCCTGACGCGACAGCAGCATCGCTTGACGAGAGTTTCAAGCTCTTGTCGGGCATGGTCACTGCCCCCACGCTGAGTGAAAGCAATCTTAAAGCCGACGTCCCCATCGTATTGGCGGAGATGCGCGAACGGGGCGGGGCGGGCAAACGCGTGCAGGAAGCCATGCGCCAAGTGCTTTATCAGGGGCAACTTCTTGCAGAGCGTTCTCCGATCGGCACGGTCGAAACATTGCAGGCAGCCACGCCCGCCAGCGTTCGCGATTTCTACAAGCGTTGGTATCGCCCAGAAAACGTTGTGATTGTTGCTGCCGGCGGAACCAATCCCGCGGAACTGGAAAAGCTGATCGTCAAGTGGTTCTCGGACTGGCGGGTTGCGGGCAAACCAGTTCCAGCTCCGTCATTCGGTGATCCTGAAGCGCCGTCGGGGGGCGATCCCGCTAATCCGGTAGGTAGCGTGAAAGTGCTGGTTGAGCCTGATCTTCCGCGCGGCATCACGTATGGAGTGATGCGTCCGTGGCGTCAGGTCAACGATACGATCGTCTATAATCAAGGGCTCATGGTTGATGCACTGGCCCAGGCTATTCTCAATCGACGATTGGAAACACAGGCGAGGGCGGGCGGCAGCTACCTTGCTGCGCAAGTAATGCAACAGGATGTCAGCCGCTCGGTCGATGCGACATTTGTGACCATCACTCCTCTGACGGAAGACTGGCAGGCGGCCCTGCGCGATGTTCGGGCAGTAATTGCCGATGCGCTGGCCCATCCTCCCTCGAAGGAGGAAATCACACGCGAAGTCGCAGAACTGGATGTCGCCTTTCAGGTGCCGGTGGAACAGCGCCGCCTGCTACCCGGTTCCAAGCTGGCAGACGATCTAGTAAATGCGATAGACATTCGCGAAACAGTCGCGGCGCCTGATGACGTGTTGCAGATATTCCGGAGTTCAGTTCCGCTGTTTACGCCTGAAAAGGTGCAGGAGCACACGCGCTCTCTGTTCTCAGGCAATGTTATTCGCGCCTTGTACATGACACCAAAGGCGGAGGAAGCGAGCGAAAGCGCGTTGCGGAACGCTATGCTGGCAAAACCGCAGCCTCAACTGGCGGCACGTAGCGAATCCGCGCCGATCCGCTTCGATCAGCTCGCGCCAATCGGCAAGCCCGGCAAGGTTGTGTCCAACCAGCCGACTGGTGTGCTGAGCATTAACCAGATCCAGTTTGGCAACGGCGTCAAGGCACTGCTTTGGCCTGTTGCGGAAGAGCCTGGGCGGGTGACGGTCAAAGTTCGTTTCGGTGGCGGTTATCGCAGCTTCCGGCCAGAGGACGCGCCCTACATCGCGCTGGGGCAAATGGCGCTCGTCGGTTCAGGTGTCGGGACGCTGGGGCAGGAAGAGCTTGATCGGATCGCCACCGGCCGGAAACTTGGGTTTGAATTCGAAATCAAGGATGGCGCTTTCCAGTTTTCAGCAGAAACTCGCCCGGCGGACCTGGCTGACCAACTTTATCTCTTCGCGGCAAAGCTGGCCATGCCGCGCTGGGACAAGAACCCGGTGTTGCGTGCGAAAGCGGCATCAAAGTTGCAGTACGAAACTTACGCAACTTCGCCTCAAGGAGTGCTCAATCGCGATCTCCAGTACTTTCAGCGGGGCCGCGATCCGCGTTTCCTGATGCCGACTCCTGCGCAGATCGATCAGACAAACCCGGAAAAGTTCCGCGAAGTATGGTCGCGGGTGCTGGCTGAAGGCCCTGTTGAAGTGCAGATCTTCGGCGATTTCCAAATGACGGATGCCGTTTCAGCTTTGCAGCGCACGTTCGGCGCCATCAAGCCGCGTGCTGCGGCGACGGCGGCGTCTGCACCTGCGGGCGTTAGCGGCGGTGTGCCCACGACCAAGCCGATCGTGCTATCCCATCGCGGCGATGACGGTCAGGCGGCTGCAGTTGTTTCATGGCCAACCGGCGGCGGCAGCGTTGGGATAAGCGAATCGCGCAAGATAGAGGTGCTGTCTCAGCTGTTTAACAATCGCCTGATAGATGACATGCGTGAGAAACTGGGCGTTTCCTATTCGCCCTATGTCTATTCCATGTGGCCAGTTGATTTGACAGCGGGCGGGGCGATCACTGCTGTCGCCCAACTTCGGCCGGAAGATGTACCTTTGTTCTTCAAGCTGGTGGAAGACATTGCCGCGGACCTGGTAGCCCAACCCGCGCAAGCCGACGAACTGGCCCGCGTGATTGAACCCATGCGTCAGCAGGTCACGCGCGCGGCGTCCAGTTCGGGCTATTTCATGCTTGAACTGGAAGGGGCAACTGGGGATCCTTCGCGTTTTAATACCATTGGCAGCATTCTGCGTGATTATACGCTGGTGACACCGCAAGAATTGCAGGCGCTGGCGGCGCGCTATCTTGCCAAGGGCAAAAGCTGGCAGCTGGCAGTGTTGCCGCAGGATCAGGCTGGCGGGGAGCGCACGGCGCACTAAATACCTGTTGGGGACAAAGCGGTTTCAGTAATCGCAATCGTCGTTTTGCATTTGGGGCCGGGGGGCGGTATGGGCGCTCCTTGCTTCGGGCTGTGGATAAGTGCCGGCCCTCAAGGAGAGAGACGTGGCTAGTAATTGGCAACCGGACGGCTGGAAATCGCACGAAGCGAAGCACTTGCCGGTCTATGAAGACTTAGGCGAACTGCAAGGCGTCGAAGCGACGCTGGCAAAGTTTCCGCCGCTGGTCTTCGCGGGCGAGGCACGCGCGCTGAAGTCGGATCTTGCCGACGTATCGGAAGGACGTGGTTTTCTGTTGCAGGGCGGTGATTGCGCGGAAAGTTTCGCGGAATTTCATCCTGATAACATCCGCGATACGTTCCGCGTACTGTTGCAGATGGCGGTCGTCCTCACGTTTGCCAGCAAGCAGCCGGTGGTGAAGGTTGGCCGCATCGCCGGCCAGTTCGCCAAGCCGCGTTCTTCGCCGACTGAGACTATCAGCGGCGTGGAAATGCCGAGCTATTTCGGTGATATCATCAATGGCATTGAAGGCGATGCTGCTGCGCGGCGCAACGATCCGCAACGTATGCTGCAGGCATATGGTCAGGCTGCCGCAACGCTCAACCTGATTCGTGCATTCGCCAATGGTGGTTATGCCAACTTGCGCCAGGTCCATCGCTGGACACTGGACCACATCGGTAACAACGCTTGGGGTGAACGGTTCGCGCAGACGGCGGATCGGATCAGCGAAGCATTGGACTTCATGGCGGCGTGCGGTGTGAAACCGGAAACGGTTCCGCAGCTTCAGGGCACCAGCTTCTACACCAGCCATGAGGCACTGCTGCTGCCTTACGAGCAGGCACTGACCCGGCGCGATTCCCTTACCGGGGATTGGTATGATTGTTCCGCGCACATGCTGTGGATCGGTGATCGGACCCGGTTTGACGGATCAGCCCATGTCGAATTCCTGCGCGGTGTCGGCAACCCGATCGGCATGAAGTGCGGCCCAAGCCTTGAGCCGGACGCGCTGCTTCGCATGCTCGATACGCTCAATCCCGCGCGTGAGGCGGGACGCATGACGCTGATCAGTCGCTTCGGCAATGATAAGGTGCGCGAAGGTCTGCCGAAGCTTGTTCGTGCGGTTAGGCGCGAAGGCCATCCGGTGGTCTGGTCTTGTGATCCGATGCACGGCAACGTCATCAAGAGCGATTCCGGCTACAAGACCCGCCCGTTCGATCGTATTCTTGACGAAGTTCGCGGCTTCTTTGAAGTCCACCGGGCGGAAGGCACGCACGCGGGCGGCGTCCACATCGAGATGACCGGGCAGGACGTGACCGAATGCACAGGCGGCGCAATCGCCATTACTGATGAGGTACTGGCCGATCGCTATCACACGCATTGCGATCCGCGTTTGAATGCCGCGCAGTCCATCGAATTGGCGTTCCTGATGGCAGACATGATCAATCTTGAAACGTCTGAGCGGGAAAAGCAGGCCGCCTGAGATTGCTTTCGAATACCTGCGCCGGGAGCCTCATCGGGCTTTCCGGCGTTAGGTATCAATGACCCGATCGGCAGCAGCCTATAAGATCAATACCGGTTTGGGAGAGCCGATGCATATTGAGAACCGTTTTGCAGCGGTCCGGTCATTCAGCGAACGGCTGGTGAAACCCCTTTCCGATGCCGATGCAACGATCCAATCCATGGACGATGCTTCGCCTGCTAAATGGCATCTGGCGCACACGACCTGGTTTTTTGAAACGTTCCTGCTGCGCGATCATCTTGCAGGCTATCAGGTTTACCGCAGCGAATGGCCCTTCCTGTTCAATTCCTATTACGAGGCTGAGGGACCGCGCCATGCTCGCCCGCGTAGAGGAATGCTGTCGCGCCCCTCACTGGCTGAAGTGCTTGATTATCGGCACCATGTTGACCAAGCCATGCAGGCGCTCTTGGCCCGTGATGAGCTTTGGCCGCTGGTCGAACTCGGCCTCAACCACGAACAGCAGCATCAGGAATTGCTGCTCACCGACATCAAGCACGCGCTTTGGTGCAACCCGATCGGCCCGGCCTATGCGGACGCATCGTTAAAGCCTGTGGGCAACACGAACGCCACTTTCGGCTGGCTGTCTCATCCGGGTGGCATCGTTACGATCGGCTGCGATGGTTCAGGCTTTGCCTTCGACAATGAAGGCCCACGCCACGAAGTTCTTTTGCAGCCTTTCGAGCTGGCGGATCAACTGGTCACCAATCGGGAGTGGGACGTGTTTATCGCCGAGGGCGGTTATCGTACCCCCTCGCTCTGGTTGTCGGATGGCTGGGCATGGGTGCAGGAAAATGCCATCGCCGCGCCGCTCTATTGGCGGGAGCACCAGCACTTCACCCTGAATGGTTGGCAGGCGCGCGATCCTGATGCTCCGGTGTCTCATATCTCACAGTATGAAGCGGACGCCTACGCGGCTTGGGCCGGCGCACGATTGCCCACGGAGTTTGAGTGGGAGGCATTGGCAGTCTCAGACGATCCCACCGCAGGCCATCAGCTGGATGAACCAGCGGCAGTGAATCCTCGCGGATCGACAGGCCTGTTTGGCGATTGCTGGCAATGGACCCGGTCCGCCTATCTACCGTATCCGCGTTTTACTCCTGCGAGCGGAGCAGTTGGAGAATACAATGGCAAGTTCATGAGCGGGCAGGCGGTGCTCAAAGGCGCAAGCTGCGCAACACCTCGCGGCCATTCTCGGGCGAGTTATCGCAACTTCTTTCCTCCGGAAAAGCGTTGGCAGTTTACCGGCCTGCGGCTTGCGCGGGACCTATAGCGATGGGGGAACAGGATCAATCGACCACACCTGCTCGTGCTGCGGTGGACCCGCTGCACGAGCAGTTTCGTCACGACGTGCTGACGGGGCTGTCGCAAGCCCGGAAGGTCATTCCCGCGCGCTGGTTCTATGATCGCCGCGGCAGCGAACTGTTTGAGGCGATCACGGCTCTCCCGGAATATTATCCCACTCGGACGGAGATCGGCATTCTGCAGGACTGCTGCGTTGATGTCGCGGGCGTAGTCGGTGCAGGCCGCGCGGTGGTAGAATTTGGTGCAGGCAGTGCGGCCAAGACGCCGCTCCTGCTAGATTGGATCAGTCCGGCAGCTTACATACCCGTTGATATTTCCGGCGATTTCCTGCGCGATTCCTGCGATTCCCTTCAGACCCGGTATCCCGACCTGCCAATCGTTCCAATTGTGGCGGACTTCACCTTTCCGGTGGAACTGCCGCCGGCAGCGGAGGGCGAACCGCTATTGGGATTCTTTCCGGGTTCCACGATAGGAAACATGCGGCCTGCAGAGGCGGTAGATCTGCTCCGTTCGATGCGCGCGTCGCTGAATTGCGGTTCCTACCTGCTTATTGGGATGGACCTGATCAAGGATCGCGATGTCTTGATTGCCGCCTATGACGATGCTGCAGGCGTGACGGCTGCTTTCAACATCAACGTCGCTGCGCGGATCAACCGTGAACTGGGCGGCACCATCCCCCTCGACGCGTTAGCACACAAAGCCGTCTGGAATGAACCGATGGCTCGGATCGAAATGCATCTTGAGGCGCAGAGAGAGCTTGCCTTTGAAGTGTCTGGTCACCAGTTCGGCCTTGCTGCGGGCGAGACAATTCACACCGAAAATAGTCATAAATATTCGATAGATAGCGGAAACTTGCTGCTGCTTGCCGGTGGCTGGGAGCCAGTAGCGCATTATGTAGATAAGGACGATCTCTTCATGGTAGTGCTCGCCCGGTCGATGTCGGATGACCTAACTGCTTGACCTGATTGTTTACCGCGTCCTACGCTTCGACCAAGACGATCGTGGAATCGTTCAACGAGGCGAGGGTGAAGATGGCAACCGATGTGAATAAATATGGTCCGTGGGCGCTTATCACGGGTGGCTCCGAAGGCGTCGGTGCTGCTGCTGCGCGTCAGCTCGCCGATGACGGTTTCAAGCTGGTGCTGGTGGCTCGCAAGCCTGAGCCGTTGGAAGCCTTGAAAGCGGAGCTGGAAGCCAAGGGCGCTGAAGTACGGATCAAGTCGGTGGACCTTGCCAAGCCGGACGCGCTCGATCAGGTCAGAAGCGTTACTGATGACATCGAAGTTGGCCTGATGATGTTCAACGCCGGGGCTAATTCGGTCCGTGGCAACTTTGTCGATCTGCCGCGCGAAATCACGCAGCAGGTGATTGCTGTGAACGTGATCGGCCAGGCGGATTTCTCACGCCATTATGGTAAGCTGATGTGTGAACGGGGCAAGGGTGGTATCATCCTGTGCGGCTCCACCGGAGGCTATGTTGGTTCGCCGGACATTGCTGCCTATTGCGCATCCAAGGCATTCAGCCGCGTGCTTTCGGAATCGCTGTGGCAGGAGTGCGGCAAGTTCGGCGTCGACGTGTGCCACCTCAACATCGGCTTTACTGCTACGCCCGCGATGGAGCGTCTGGGCCTCCCCATCGAATTTGCCGAAACGCCGGAGGAGGTTGCACGACAGGGGTTGGCAAACATCGCCAATGGCCCGGTTTGGGTGATGCCCACGAAGGGCACGATCGATAGCGCGCGTGCGTCAGCGCAGTTCGATGATCGTGGTGAGGTAGTGAAAAAGTATTCCGCACCCCCTCGGGAAGCGACTGGTAAGTCCTGATAATTATCGGGAGACGTTATGTCTCTCAATGACCTGTTTGGCCTGAATGGGCGGGTGGCGGTCTTCGCCGGCGGGGCTGGCGGCATCGGTGCGGGCATATGTGATGTTCTCGCCGATGCCGGAGCGAAAGCAATCGTGGCGGACATCGCCGAAGCTGCAGCAAGGGCCAAGGCCGACAATCTGCGCGCGCATGGATTTGAGGCTGGGGACGCGGCCCTTGACCTTACGGATGAGGTGTCCCTGGTCGCCGCCTGCGCTGCAATCGTTGCGCAGTATGGTACGCCGTGGGTGCTCGTGAACAATGCCGGGCTGCAGGACCGCGAGTTGTTGTTGGAAGGAACCAAATTCTTGCAGTGGACGGCGGATTTTCTATCGGTTGAATTGAACGTCTTGGTCAAAACACCGCAACGACTACACTTTACTTACAAAGCTAAGCTTTTCCTCTTGCACTGTAAGTTACTGCCTGCTCTTGCTTATACGCGAGAGGGCAGGGGATGGCATTCAAGAAAAATAAACTGCTGGCCGGGATTTGTCTGGCATGCGGCGCAGCAATTTCCGGGCCTGCTTATGCGCAGGTGGGGAAGGACAACGCCTTAGCTCAGGCGGATGATGCTTTTGGTACCAATGTCGGATTGGAAAGTACCGGCATCTATACCGAATATGAAACTCGTGGTTTCAGCCCTCTCGATGCTGGCAACGTGCGCTTGGATGGCATCTATTTCGATCAGGTTGCCGTGCCTGCTTCGAAATTGCGGGAACGAACTGCGATGCGAGTTGGGTTCAGCGCGGTAGATACCCCATTTGTTGCGCCAACCGGGATCGTTGATCACCAGCTCAAGCCCTTCCCAATAGAGGCTGGCAATACCCTTACTTACAACAGCTATTACTATGGCGGTTATTTTGGGGAGTGGGAATACCGGCTTCCAGTAGTGGATGATCGGCTGGCCTTTACTGGCGGCATTGGCGTTTCACACATGGGGCAAGCCGACGGGGCGGATACCAAGAGCTGGGGCGTAACCATGCGTGCCATCGGCCGGGTTGGCGGCTTCGAGATATCGCCGTTCTTTTCGGGCGGCCAGTATTCGCGCGTGGACGCAAAACCGATTGCCGCAGTTACGAGCGGGTATTTGCCCAAGGTTCCGCCAAGAAGGAAGTATCTTGGTCAACCGTGGGTTCGCGGCAAGAAAATCCACGAAAACATCGGGGTCACGCTAAAGGGCACGATCACCGATAATCTGTCCATCCGAGGAGGCCTTTTCCGTTCGTCAGGCGACAGGGACAGCAACTTCACTGAAATATTTGACATCAAGGAAGCGAACGGCCTTTCAAACCATTACATCTATGCCGACCCGGCCCATGATATCCATTCCACCAGCGGGGAGGCACTGTTGGTTTGGCGCATCGGTGGGCTGGGCAATTCTCACCGAATATTTGCAGGGTACCGAGGGCGTAAGCGGCTGACCGAAACGGGAGGCTCCGACTTCTTCAACCTTGGCCAAATCGTTCACAGGCAAATTGACCAGGTGCCTGAACCGCAATTTGAGTTCGGGCCTGCCAACCGCGGGCTGGTGCGCCAGTCATCGATGATGTTCGGATATGTTGGCAATATCGACGGGTTTGGCCGCATTAACCTTGGCGTTCAGAAGGCACGTTATCGGGCCAGCCAGCGCCATGGTGATACGCAGTTAGTTGATAGGTCGAAAGCCGATCCCTGGCTCTACAATGCTGGACTGCTGATCGACGTCGGGCCAGCATTCTCCACCTACTTTGCCACCCAGCGCGGTCTGGAAGATAACGGCACCGCTTCGGAACATGCGACGAACCGGAACGAACAGTTGCCGGCAACAAAATCCACGCAATATGAAGGCGGGCTGCGCTGGAATTTTGACCAAGGGCAGGTCGTTCTCGCCGCCTTTCAGATCACCAAGCCTTATTTCGCCTATGACGGGCGGCGCAGTTTCGTGGTGCTGGGGCAGCAACGGCATCGAGGGGCTGAATTATCGCTTTCTGTTCGGTTGCTCAGCAGGCTCAAGGTACTGCTTGGGGCGATGGTGATGGACCCGGAGGTTACCGGCACCGGAAGGGAGGCTGGTTTGATCGGCCCCCGTCCCACGGGCGTGCCGAAGGTATTCGTGCGGGCTGACACCAGCTATCGCACCGATCTCCCCGGCAATGTTACGTTCACTGCGTCGGCTGAATACAAGGGCAGCAACCCTGCGACGGCGGCGACTATCGATCACCTTGGTGGGCGCCAACTGATGGTCCCTGACTTCCTCAGTATCGATTTGGGAGCCAGGCAGGCGTTCAATATCGGCAAGACGGCCGTTTCACTGCGGGTGCTGATGCAGAACATATTTGACACGGGGGGCTGGCATGTACCCGCGCCTGATGTTCTCTTGCCCAAGTATCGTCGCGGGGTGCTAGCGGTGGTGTCAGTCGATTTCTAAACTGCTCAAGCCGGTGCGCGGCTGCGCGCTCCGCGAAGGCTATCGCCCGCAAACAGCGCCAGTGCTGCCCAGATCAACGCGAAGCTGGCCCAGCGTTCTGGCGAAAGGTGCTCGCCCAGAATGACCACGCCGGATAGAAACTGCAGGGTAGGCGCGATGTATTGCATCAGACCCAGCGTCACCATTGGCAGGGCTCGCGCCGCCACAGCAAAGAATAGCAGTGGCACCGAGGTGACCGCGCCCAAACCAATCAGCAGCATCGTCGTCGAAGCGTCACGACCAATTCCCAGCCCGCCATGTTGCGCGATCCAGCCCAGCGCGAGCAGCGAGGGAATTGTCAGAAGAAGCGTTTCCACCGTCAGGCCGACTGCACTGGGCACCGGGGTCAATTTGCGCACCAAGCCATAAGCCGCGAAAGTCAGGGCAAGCGACAGGCTGATCCACAGCGTCTGCAACTCGCCAAGGGCCAACACTGCCACCCCGATGGCTGCGATCCCAACGGCGATGGCCTGACCCCGGCGCAGCTTCTCCTTCAGCAGAAGCATGCCGATCATCACGTTAACCAGCGGGTTCAAGAAATAGCCAAGGCTGGCCGCCAAGACATGATGTTGCGCCACGGCCCACACATAGATCAGCCAGTTCGCGGCTATCAGCACGGCGCTGATCAAGAGCGCGCCGACGATGCGGGGCTGTCGCAATGCATCCAGAAGCGCGGGAAAAAGCCGATATCCGGCCAGCAGAACTGCCAGAAATGCCAAGGACCAGACGACGCGGTTAGCAACTACTTCCACCGGAGAAATGCCCGGCAGCAGCGCGAAGTAAAGGGGCAGAACCCCCCACAGCACATAGGCGCCAAGTCCCGCGAGCAAGCCGGTAGCGTGCGGCGCGGGTTCATTGAGCGGCGTGGCAGGCATGAAACTGTTCACACAAGCCGGGGAAACGTGGTGTCTTCCCGGCCTGTGATAGGAGCGTTTGCAAAATGGGCGGAGCGGCCAATCGCAAAGCGATCTGCACTGCCATGGAGGCCTTGCGACCACACAGGAATATCCGCCTTTTTGTGCATTACTTCGGCGGCATGCGGATCGCGCCGTCGATCCGCCACAGCTGGCCGTTCATGTACGTGTTGCGCACCAGTTCCAGTACCAGCGAGCCGAACTCTTCCGGATTGCCAAGGCGCTTGGGGAAGGGGACTGAACGGCTGAGACCTTCATAAACGGCCGGGTGCGAATCCTTGACGCCCAGCATCGGCGGCGTTGCGAAAATGCCCGGCAGGATCGCGTTGACGCGAATGCCAAGGTCCATAAGATCGCGCGCCATCGGCAGAACCATGGAATTTACCGCGCCCTTGCCGCCGCCGTAGGCGACCTGGCCAATCTGCCCATCCTGCGATGCGGCAGACGATGTGAGGATGATAACGCCGCGCTCACCGTCATCGTTAATTACGTCAGCATTCGCCATTCCGAGCGCGCCGATGGAAGCAACGCGGTAGCTGGCGGTAAAGATACCCTCGGCGCTTTTCGCGATGTTGGCTGTGGGAGTCCGCTTATATCCGCCAGTCGCCTTGTCAAAAGCTACCGTCTTGCCGCCGCCGGCAACCATGGCGCAGTGTACCACGATCCGTTCTTGCCCGTGCGCTTCGCGTGCCTTTGCGAAACCGGCCTCGACGCTCTCTTCATCTAGAATGTTGACGTTGCAGAAGAGGCCACCGATTTCTTTGGCAAATGCTTCGCCGGCTTCTTCATCAATGTCGAAGATGGCAACCTTGATGCCTGCATCGGCCAGCGCCTGTGCGCTCGCACGGCCGAGGCCGGAACTGCCGCCGGTGACGACGGCTGCAAGTGAATCGGTGATCTTCATTGTTTTTCTGCTCCCGTAAGTTCCGAATCAATCAAGTCTCAGCGGTTAACCCAAGCCCGCAAGACTGTCGAAAAGACGTAAGTCTGGATTGTGGCCGCACGCGCATCATCGCCCGGGCGTTTTGCAGGCTCAGCGATAGTGCAGAACCGAAGGCGCCCCGCCGATGAACTGCCCGATGATGCCTGCGAACTGCTTGAAGGTGTCCGATGACTTGGCTGCTTCATGAGCTTCAACCGAATCCCACTCCACCAAAAGCAAAGCCGATCCCGGATTTTCCACGCCCGCCAGCGCTGTAACCTTGCGGCATCCTTCCGCTGCAGCCAGTGCAGCGGCACCGCCTGCGTTCATCGCATCGACGAAAGCCTGCGCGTTGCCGTCTTTCGCTTCGAATGTGCACACTTCCAAAGCCATCGATCTTCTCCCATATCCTTTCCAATCCCTTGGAACGGATATGGTGTGCGTGCAAGAGTTCCGGCGGTCAGGCTTCAAAGCCGGGGCAGTCGCGCTGCGCCTTGCGAAGCATGGCCGGCCAGAACAGCGTATCCATGAAGCTATCGCCGACGCGCCGCGTTTCCCGCTCCATCCATTGCTGCACATCCTTGTCAGGCATGCGCAAGGGGCGGCCCATGCTTAAAGCGCGCACTTGCGCCGCGCAGGCGAACTCAAGGTTATAGATCCGATAGAATGCCGCGCCCACTGATGCGCCGGCCGCCAGAGTGCCGTGATTGCGCAGGATCAGAATGTTTTTTTGTCCCAGATCTGCTTGCAGGCGCTCCCGCTCCTCAAGGTCGTTCGCGGTGCCCTCGTAGTCGTGATAGCCGACGTCGTGATAGATATTGAGCGCCGACTGCGTGAGCGGCAGCAACCCATCCTCGATTGATGAAACCGCGGCGCCATCGCGGGTGTGCAGGTGGATAGCGCATTGCACGTCGGGTCTGCCGCCCAGAACAGCACTGTGTATCGTGAAGGCAGCCTTGTTCAGCCGGTGGCCGGGCGGTGAGATGACGTTCCCGTCCATATCCAGGCGGACGAGGCTGCTTGCGGTGACTTCCTCGAACAAGGTTCCAAACGGATTGAGCAGGAAGGTGCCGTCCGGCAGCCGCGCGGACATGTGCGTAGCGATGTGATCGTCCCAGCCAAACAGAGCGCAGAGGCGGAAGCATGCCGCCAGATCGCGCCGCAGCGCGCGCTCGGTTTCCAGTGCCTTCGGATCGGTGTTTATTATTGCGGTTGCCATGGCTCAATCCCCTCGGCACCCAAGCTATACGATGAAGGCTGGGTGTCCAGTGATAGAGGGATGGTTTCGCCGCCACATTGCCGCGCAGATAGCGCCATCGGCCGGTGGCTGGGGTGGCAGGAGCCGAAGTTGGCATGCACTCTAAGCCGCAGAACTCCGCTATTCCTTGCATATCCGAGGGTTTAGGGCATACAAAGCTGGCATACAAAGCTGGCATACAGCGCACCGGAGACACTGATATGGCTGGCCTTCAAAGGCGACACAATAAGTGGAGGGCCATGATCCGCGTTCCCGCTGCTCATCGGGCTCCAGGCAGTCCTGCCGTAGTATATCGGACTATGACCGGAACTGACCGGCGGGAGGCTCAATTGGAAGCGGACGCATGGGAGGTTATGCTTCGGGCCGAGTGGGCGGCGAGGGTTGACGCGGAGAAGCCGACGATAGGCGTCCTTCGGTCGCTCTACGAAGCCCTGCGGGCAGAAGCTGGCAAGGGCGGGTTTCGTGTAAACGATAGCGCGGCCCTCGGTATCTCCTACGAGATCGACAAGATTGAGGACGCCACGGAAGGCCGCGACTTGACACCAACTGAGGAAATCCGGCTGGCCGCCCTTAGTGACGCCGCGCAAGAGCTCCGTGGGCAACCAGTTGCACAGCGGCAGGAGCTGGAGGCCACCTTTGCCGAGACGGCCAAGGAGTATGTGGAACTCTGGGCTGCT
>JAZQRJ010000110.1:0-2275 GCA_045629505.1 Novosphingobium sp. | reverse complement strand
GAAAGTCCTGAACATTCATGCGCCGGGTGATGTCCGGCTCGACGATTATCAGTTGCCCGAAGCAGGGCCGCGAGACGTTGTGGTGAAGATGAAAGCTTGCGGGATCTGCGGCAGCGATCTCAGCTACATCAAGTGGGGCGGCTTCAATGGTCCGGATAATGTGACGGCACTGGGCCATGAAGGGGCGGGCGAAGTTCTGCACGTGGGCAGTGAGGTGACGGGGCTTTCGGTGGGCGATGCCGTGATCGTCAATCCGATGGCGACGCCCAGCAATGTGGGCAACGGCGGACCGGAAGGCGCTTTCGTCGACGAACTGCTGGTCCGTGACGCAGAGCGGGGCACCAACCTGCTGCCGGTGCCCGAAGGGGTGCCTTTCGATGTTGCTGCAATGTGTGAGCCGCTTGCCGTGGCGATGCATGGCGTAAACCGGGCGAGGGCCAACGCGGGTGAGAAAGTCGTGGTCTTCGGTTGTGGGCCCATCGGCCTTGGCATGGTCTTGTGGCTGGCCGATCGCGGTGTGGAGGAACTGATCGCTGTCGATCTTGCAGACGAGCGGTTGGATCGGGCGAAAGCGCTGGGCGCGAAATATGTGATCAACGCGGGCTCCGAGGATGTGCGGGCAAAGATCGCCGAGTTTCACGGCGAAACCGCCAACGCCATCGGGATGCCCTGCGTCGACAGCGACGCTTTCCTGGATGCGGCGGGCGCGCCGGGGCTGCTCTCCAGCGTGTTCGAGATGGCCAAGACTCACGCCCGCGTCGTCGTCACCGCCGTTTATCACGAGCCGGTGCCGCTGCCGCTGACGGCGATGCTGACCAGTGAAATCGAATTGACCGCCGCTCTGGGCTATCCCACCGAAATGCCGGATGTGGTTGCCGCGATGCCGCGCCTCAAGGACCGGATCGCCTCGATGATCAGCCACCGATTGCCGTTTGAGAGCGTTCTGGATGGCCTGAAGATCGCGGGCACACCGCAATCAGCGAAAGTCATGATCGAATTCGGGGATTGATGAAAAATGGCGGACACGGCAACAAAGCAGCCTGCACTTGCGGATCTCGTCCTGGCGAACCGAGACCAGACCGAGGCGGAACGGATCACCGATTTCATCTGGATGGTGCATGATTCTTCCAATGCCTATCTTGTGAATACAGATGGCGGGGATGTTCTGATCAACACCGGTTTTTCGCCCAATGCGCAGAAGAACCGCAATCTTTTTGCGCCGCATCGATCCGGCCCGCTGCGCTATATCGTCCTGACGCAAAGTCATGGCGATCATTATGGCGGCCTCAACGTGATGCGGGAGCCGGAAACAGTTGTCATCGCTGGCCCTGGCTTCATTGATGCGCATGAGGACATGACCGGGATGCAGGCCTTCTTCGGCCCGCGCGTGAAGAAGCTGTGGGGCGCCGTTCTGGGCACCAACAGTCGACCGCCCGATCCTGGCCCGATTGAGCCGGACCAGTTCGTGGACCGCGAGATGACGCTGGACGTTGGAGAACGGCGGTTTGAGATCATCAGCACGCCCGAAGGTGAGACCGTGGACAATCTCACCGTTTGGATGCCGAAGGAAAAAGTGGCGTTCATCGGCAATGTCCACGGGCCGGTGTGGCTCTCTTTCCCGTTCCTCAACACGCTGCGCGGCGACAAGCCTCGACTGGTGCGCAATTATCTGAGGGCGATGGAGCGTATCCGCGATCTCGGGGCGGAAATTCTCATCACCGGGCATGGCCAGCCGATTGTGGGTGCAGAGCGCATCCGCGCTGATCTGACGAGAATGATCGGTGCCGTACGTTATGTGCGTGATTACACCCTGGACGGGATGAAGGCGGGGAAGGACGTGCACACCTTGATGCGTGATCTGGTGCTGCCCGAAGACCTGCGTATCGGCGAATTCCACGGCAAAGCGAGCTGGGCGATTAAATCCATCTGGCGAGAATATTCCGGCTGGTTCCACTATGAGGATGGCACCACAGAGCTTTACGGCGTGCCGCGGCGCAGCGTGTATGGTGACATTGCGGAACTGGCAGGTGGGGCAGGGAAGCTGGCCGCGCGAGCGCGCGAGAAGCTTGATGCCGGGCAGCCGCTGGAAGCGCTTCACCTTGTTGATATCGCACTGGGCGCCGATCCGGGGGAGCGGAGCGCACTTGAAGTGAAGCGCGATGCCAGCAAATTGTTGCTGGAGCAGTCCGGCGGGCAGAACCTGAGCGAGACGATGTGGCTGCGCTCTGAAATCGCCGACTGTGAGGCGGCGCTGGCAGAATAACCGCGTTTCCCC
>JAZQRJ010000109.1:0-5864 GCA_045629505.1 Novosphingobium sp. | reverse complement strand
CGCAGGCAGGATGGAGCCCGCAACTTCGGGCAAAAGCGCCTTCAGCCGGTCTGCCGCCTCATCGGCGCGACCGTGCCTGAGCATGGATTCGATTGACCGGCGGAAGGCATTTTCCTCCAGTCCGTCGATGATGATTTCATCAGCCACTGCAATCTCCACTATGGCCTTCAACCTACCGTCTAATGGTTTACCAGGAGTTACGGACCGGCCGATGAAGCGGTCCGAATCAAGATGGAGGTTTCGAGCAATCACCCGGCGCGGGCTTGTGCTCAAACGGCGCAGCGCCTAGGGGCACGCGATGCAAGCGACCCTTCGGAATTTAGTGGACCGATCATGAACCATCCCTATCGCACCCACAATTGCGGCGCCCTGACGGCAAGCGACGTTGGCCAGTCTGTTCGCCTGTCCGGATGGATCCATCGCAAGCGCGATCATGGCGGCGTTCTCTTCGTGGATTTGCGCGATCATTATGGCATCACCCAGATCGTTGCCGACGAGGATAGCCCGGCACTGGCTTTGCTGGATTCGCTGCGCGTTGAAAGCGTCGTCACCATCGATGGCGAAGTGAAGGCTCGCACCGCCGGAACCGTGAACGCCAACCTTTCGACCGGAGAGATCGAGGTATTCGCACGCGCTGCCACGGTTCAGTCCAAGGCCGACGAATTGCCGATGCCAGTTGCCGGGGAACAGGAATATCCCGAAGATATTCGTCTGAAGTACCGTTACCTCGACTTGCGTCGTGAGAAGGTTCACGCGAACATGATGCTGCGTAGCAAGGTGATTGCCTCGCTTCGCCAGCGGATGAACGCGCAGGGTTTTAACGAAATTCAGACTCCGATCCTGACGGCCAGCTCGCCTGAAGGCGCGCGTGACTATCTGGTGCCCAGCCGCGTTCATCCGGGCAAGTTCTACGCGCTTCCGCAGGCGCCGCAGATGTTCAAGCAGCTGCTGATGGTTGCCGGGTTTGATCGCTATTTCCAGATTGCCCCGTGCTTCCGCGATGAAGACGCGCGTGCGGATCGTTCGCCGGGCGAATTCTATCAGCTCGATTTCGAGATGAGCTTTGTCACGCAGGATGACGTGTTCAATGCGATCGAGCCGGTTCTGGCCGGGGTGTTTCACGAGTTCTCGAACGGCCGCGCAGTGACGCCCGCCGGTGAATTCCCCCGCATTCCCTATGCTGAATCGATGCTGAAGTATGGTTCGGACAAGCCTGACCTGCGTAACCCGCTGATCATTTCAGACGTAACCGCGCATTTCGAAAAGTCCGGCTTTGGCCTTTTCGAAAAGATTGTCGGCTCCGGCGGCAAGGTTCGGGCCATTCCTGCTCCCGCAACGGCTGACAAGAGCCGCAAGTTCTTCGATGACATGAATGACTGGGCACGGTCGGAAGGCCATGCAGGTCTTGGCTATGTCACGCGCAAGGGTGGTGAGTTTGGCGGCCCGATCGCTAAAAATCACGGCCCGGAAAACATGGAAAAAATCTATGCCGAACTGGGCCTTGGCCCGGATGACGGCTTGTTCTTCGCTGCGGGCAAGGAGCTCCAGGCCGCTAAACTGGCCGGCGCTGCACGTACCCGCGTGGGCGAGGAACTGCGCTTGATCGAGCAGGATTGTTTCAAGTTTTGCTGGATCGTCGATTTTCCGATGTACGAGTACGACGAGGACGCGAAGAAGATCGATTTCAGCCACAATCCATTCTCGATGCCGCAGGGCGAGATGGAAGCGCTGGAAACGATGGACCCGTTGGAAATCAAGGCCTGGCAGTACGACATCGTCTGTAACGGCGTTGAGCTCAGCTCGGGCGCGATCCGGAATCACCGGCCTGACATTATGTACAAGGCGTTCGAAATCGCCGGGTATAGCAAGGAAGACGTGGACAAGAACTTTTCGGGCATGATCAACGCGTTCAAATTCGGGGCGCCGCCGCACGGTGGGTCCGCTCCGGGTGTGGACCGTATCGTCATGCTACTTGCCGATGAGCCGAACATTCGCGAAGTCGTCGTATTCCCGATGAATCAAAAGGCTGAAGACCTTATGATGAGTGCGCCATCAGAAGTGACACCGCGTCAGCTTCGTGAATTGAATTTACGTATTGTCGAACCGCAAAAACAGTAAGGTTTTCGGCTCGGGACGCTTGCCAGCGCCCGCGTGGGACATTAGGGCAACCAACAATTTCCATCCTCCGTGCTAAAAGGGGCAATGAGATGAGCGATACCGCAGAGCGGGTTAAGAAGATCGTCGTAGAACATCTTGGCGTTGAAGCCGACAAGGTGACCGAAGACGCAAGTTTTATCGACGACCTGGGCGCAGACAGCCTCGACATCGTCGAACTCGTCATGGCCTTTGAAGAAGAATTTGGTGTCGAGATTCCGGACGACGCGGCTGAAAAGATCAGCACCGTTTCCGACGCGATCAAGTATATCGACGAAAACAAGGGCTGATCCCGGCCTGCTGGGTGTCAGAGCATTCAGCCGCCAGGCTTGATCTGGCGGGCTGATGCAAACAATTCGGCAGGCCCGCCTTCTGTTGAGGACGGGCCTGTTTGCTTCTGGAGAGTTAGATGCGTCGTGTAGTCGTAACTGGCCTTGGCCTCGTCACCCCCTTGGGCAGTGATGTGGAAACGACATGGGCCAACCTGCTCGCGGGCAAGTCCGGCGCTGGCCCGATTACCCACTTCGACGCTTCGGATCAGAAATGTCGCATCGCCTGTGAGGTGAAGCCGGCAGATCACGAATGGGGATTCGATCCCTCAAAGCGCGTCGATCACAAGATCCAGCGGCAGGTTGATCCGTTCATCGTGTTCGGCATCGATGCAGCCGGCCAGGCTTTGGAAGACGCTGGCCTTACCGAAATGAGTGAGGAAGAGCGGTTGATGGCCGGCTGTTCCATTGGCGCGGGCATCGGTGGCCTTCCGGGTATCGAATCCGAATCGATCGTGCTGCACACCAAAGGACCAAGTCGGGTTAGCCCGCATTTTGTTCATGGGCGGCTGATCAACCTTATTTCCGGTCAGGTTTCGATCAAGTACGGCCTGATGGGCCCCAACCATGCGGTGGTTACGGCCTGTTCCACTGGCGCGCATTCGATCGGGGACGCAGCACGGATGATCCGTGATGGCGACGCTGATGTGATGTTGGCGGGCGGGGCGGAAGCCACGATCTGTCCGATCGGTATCGCCGGGTTCGCACAGGCGCGTGCCTTGTCGACCAATTTCAATGACGAGCCGGAACGCGCGAGCCGCCCCTATGATGTCGATCGCGATGGTTTCGTGATGGGCGAGGGCGCAGGTGTCGTCGTTCTGGAAGAGTATGAGCATGCCAAGGCGCGCGGCGCGAAGATCTATGCCGAAGTGATCGGCTACGGCCTTTCGGGCGACGCATATCACGTTACTGCGCCGCATCCCGAAGGTTCGGGCGCTTATCGTTCGATGGCGATGGCACTGCGCAAGGCGGGCCTTGAACCGAAAGATATCGACTACATCAACGCCCACGGCACCTCGACGCCGATGGGGGATGAACTGGAACTGGGCGCCGTGCGTCGGCTGTTCGGTGATGCGATCGGCACCGTTTCCATGAGCTCGACGAAGTCTGCCATCGGCCACCTGCTTGGCGGCGCCGGTGCTGTGGAAACGATCTTCTGTATTCTGGCGATTCGCGATCAGATCGTGCCTCCAACGCTCAACCTCGATAACCCCAGCGAAAGCTGTGAAGGCGTCGATCTTGTGCCAAAGACGGCCAAGAAGCGTAAGGTTAATGCGGTATTGAACAACAGCTTCGGCTTTGGCGGCACCAATGCTAGCCTGGTTGTCCGCAAGCTTGACGAATGAGGGCGAAGCGCGGGGCCATTGCGGCCACGCTTGTCGGCATCGCTGTGCTCGTGGCGGCTTTCGTCGCGTTGTACGGGTGGTTCGGCCCCGGCCCGCTTGAGAAAGACCGCACTTTTGTCGTCTCTTCAGGAGACAGCCTGAACAAGGTTGCCACCAAGCTGGAAGCGGAAAAGATGATTGGCTCCGCCCGTGGCTTTACGCTGCGGGCGCGTGTCTTTGGCGGTGGTGCTCCGATAAAGGCGGGTGAATTCATGATTCCCGCCGGGGCCAGCGCGTCGAAGATCCTTTCCATTATCCAGAGTGATGATGTGATCCGCAGGCTCATCACCATCCCGGAGGGTATGCCTTCGATCATGGTCTATGAGCGGCTGATGGCGCAGCCCCAGCTAACGGGCGATATCCCTGTTCCGGAGGAAGGTTCTATCCTTCCCGACAGCTATGATTTCGAACGTGGCGAATCGCGCGAAGCGGTGCTGCGGCGCATGCAGGCTGCGATGAGCAAAACTCTGGCAGAAGTCTGGGCGAAGCGCGGGCCGGGCATCGCCGTGAAGAGTCCGAAAGAGGCGCTGATTCTGGCGGCCATTGTGGAGAAGGAAACCGGCAAGCCTTCCGAACGGCGTAAGGTTGCTGCGCTCTATAGCAACCGGCTGAAGGTCGGGATGATGCTGCAGGCAGATCCGACGATTATCTATCCGATCACGAAAGGCAAACCGCTGGGTCGGCGAATCAGGCAGTCGGAAATTCAGGCACTTAACGGCTACAACACATATACCATGGTTGGATTGCCACAGGGGCCGATCACTAATCCGGGACGCGCATCGCTGGAAGCCGTAGTGAATCCGGAAAAGACCACTTCGCTTTACATGGTAGCCGACGGAACGGGAGGTCACGTGTTCTCCGATACGCTGGAACAACATAACCGCGCCGTTGCGGAATGGTTCGCGATTCGGCGCCAACGCGGCGAGATGTGACAATGGAGCAGGGCGTAACAAGAGGAGCGCCCCTGCTGGTTACTGCGGACTTGCCGCCGCACATCTTTAAGTGGGCAGACGGACTTCGGCGAACGCACTTTCCGCCAGAACGCAACAAGCTTAAAGCTCATGTGACGCTGTTTCATGCTTTGCCCCCTTCGGTCGAACAGGAACTGCGTGAACTGTTGGGCAGGCTGGCGGGGGAGGCACCACCTGCCGCGCGGATCACCGGATTGATGAAGCTGGACGGCGGCACAGCGCTGGCTGTGGAAAGCCCCAGGATGGTTGAGCTTCGTGCTTTGATTCAGGATCGGATGAGCGGACTTACCGTTCAAAAGGATTCGCGCCCGCTGCGGCTTCACATCACCATTCAGAACAAGGTTGCTCCGCAAGAAGCGAGAGCTTTGCAGACGCAGCTTGAAGGCACTCTTCAGCCGCGGGATTTCCATTTTAGGGGATTCGAACTCTTCGCATTCAACGATGGAATCTGGCAGGCTATCCGCGCGTTCCCCTTTCGCGGTTGAGTGCCTGGGGGAACAATCATCTTTTGTGGTGATTTGCAGCGATTGAACGGTTGACCGCTGCAATACCCAGCTTTAAGAGCGCGGCCTGCACGGGGAAAACGGCCTCGTGAACAGCCATGTGGCGGAGTAGCTCAGCCGGTTAGAGCAGCGGAATCATAATCCGCGTGTCGGGGGTTCGAGTCCCTCCTCCGCTACCATTTTGGCATCCCCCAAAGCGGGGAAATCCTAAGAGCCGCACTTTTTTGTGCTTTTGTAAGCTCTCTACAGATCCACCCCCAAGCCGAGCAAGTTTGAGGCGCTGGTTGTCCCTTCTCTGTTCGATAAAAGCGCAAGCGAAGCGATACAACGGTGGCAACGCTCTTCGGTTGAAGCTGCTGACGCGCAGGATCAGCGGAATATTCTCGTCTGCGACAGGCGTCTGTGTTCAGGGTGCGCGGCCGCCGGGGGTGGGATCGCTGCCGATATTGCAACACCGCCCCCAATTAGGAAGCATTCAACGCTGATCGATAAGGATTGATTTGCGCATTTCGCCACCATCGA
>JAZQRJ010000108.1:0-40077 GCA_045629505.1 Novosphingobium sp. | reverse complement strand
GACGATGTGGAGTCGCAGGCTGACGCACTTGTGGCTCAGCCCGAAGTGATGCCCATCGGCCTTGGCGCGCGGGATTCGCTCAGGCTTGAGGCTGGCCTGCCGCTCTATGACCATGACCTGACGCCGGAAATCGATCCTGTCAGCGCGGGGCTGACCTTTGCCATCGCCAATCGCCGTCGCACCGAAGGGGGCTTCCTTGGTGCGGACCGCTTGCTGGACTTGCTCTCGCAGGGGCCAAACCGCGTTCGCGTTGGGCTTGCCCTGGAAGGCCGCATGGCCGCTCGTGAAGGTGCGGAAGTTTTTGCAGGCGACACGCCGATCGGCATTGTTACCTCGGGCGGGTTTTCACCCACGCTCCAGCATCCCATCGCCATGGCCTATGTTGATGCGAAGTTCGCTGATGGAGCCGCTCCGCTACAGATCGACATGCGCGGCAGGAAACTGGCTGCAAGTATCGTCCCTATGCCCTTTGTCCCCCACCGCTATCGCCGTTGAGGAGTTCACCAATGTCGCGTTATTTCAGCAAGGATCATGAATGGATCGAGGTGTCCGACAATGTCGGGACTGTGGGCATATCCGATTATGCGCAGGGGCAGCTCGGTGACATCACTTATGTCGAACTTCCTCAACCTGATCAGCCATTTAGCAAGGGTGATTCAGTCTCTATCGTAGATTCCGTCAAGGCCGCATCGGACGTATATACGCCGGTTTCGGGGACGATCGAAGCGGTTAATGAAGCGCTGGGTGACCAGCCGGAGCTCGTCAATTCGGACGCAGAGGGCGATGGTTGGTTGTTCCGCATTGCGATTGCCGACGCGACTGAGCTGGAATCACTCATGGATGATACGGCCTACAAGGCCTACATCGCGGAGCTATAATCGCGATGCGCTATCTGCCCCTCACCAATGCGGACCGCGTGGACATGCTCGCCACGATTGGCGTCAGTTCTGTCGACGATCTGTTCTGCGACGTTCCTGCCGAAGCGCGTTTGCCCGGACCGATAGAGGGCTTGCCGTCGCACGCCAGCGAAATGGCGGTCGAACGGCATATGACTCGCTTGGCGGCGCAGAACCTTTCTGCGGGAAATGCGCCTTTCTTCTTGGGGGCAGGGGCATATCGCCACCACATTCCCGCAACGGTTGATCACCTGATCCAAAGGGGTGAATTTCTAACGGCCTACACGCCTTATCAGCCGGAAATTGCGCAGGGTACTTTGCAGGTGCTCTTCGAGTTTCAGACGCAAGTGGCGCGCCTGTTCGGCACCGACATTGCCAATGCCTCCATGTATGACGGTTCGACCGCTTGCTGGGAAGCAATCCAGATGGCGGGGCGTATCACTAAACGTAGCAAAGTCGTGCTGGCTGATGGGCTGCACCCGCATTACGTTTCTGTGGCGCAGACGATGGCGCGCTTCACCGGTGACACGGTTGAGGCAATCGCTCCCAAACTTAAGAGCGAGCCTGATGTTGCACTGGTAACCGGCTCTCTTTGTTCGGAAACGTCCTGCGTCGTCGTGCAATATCCCGATGTGCTGGGGCGCATACCGGATCTGGCCAAACTGGCAGATGCTGCACACGAAAAGGGCGCCTTGCTGATCGCCGTTGTGACGGAGCCAGTCGCGCTGGGGCTGATCGAAGCGCCGGGGAATCTGGGCGCAGATATCGTCGTTGGTGAAGGACAGTCGCTCGGCGTGGGCCTCCAGTTCGGAGGACCTTATCTTGGACTGTTCGGATGCCGAGAGAAATTCGTTCGCCAGATGCCGGGAAGACTCTGTGGACAAACTGTGGATGCGGCGGGAAAACGGGGCTTCGTGCTGACGCTGTCCACGCGCGAACAGCATATTCGCCGTGAAAAAGCGACGAGCAATATCTGCACGAATTCAGGGCTTTGTGCCTTGGCATTCAGTATCCATATGACATTGCTTGGCGGCGAGGGATTTGCTCGTCTGGCCCGGATCAATCATGCGCGGACGCAGGAAATGGTTTCGCGGTTGAGCGCGGTGCCGGGCGTCTCCTGCCTCAACACTGCCTATTTCAATGAGGTGACGTTGATCCTTCCTAAGAACGGGCGCGAAGTGATTCATTCTCTTGCCGAACGCGGTGTTTTGGGCGGCGTTTCGCTGGGCCGAATCTATCCGGGCGAAGCAGCTCTTCAAAATGCGATCCTCGTCACTGCGACGGAAACGACAAGCGCTGAGGATATCGAGACTTTCGCCACGGAACTGGAAGGAGTGCTGGCATGAGCGGGCTAAACCCGGCCGGATGGCAGCCTTCCATGGGTGAAGCGGGCGTCGAAGGCGCCTGGCCGGTGACAGATAGCGGCGATCGCGGCCTCATGCTGGAAGAGCCGCTCAGCTTCGAAATTGGCAGGGCCGACAAGTGCGGGGTCGATATGGAGGAACCCGGCGTCCCTCCCGTCGCTGGTCTCTCACAGTTCCTGCGCAAGTCTGCGCCCGACCTGCCCGGGCTGACCGAGCCGGAAACTGTGCGCCATTATTCGCGCCTTTCCCGGATGAATTACGGCATCGATCTCGGCCCATTCCCGCTGGGTTCATGCACGATGAAGCACAACCCGCGGCTCAACGAAAAGATGGCTCGGCTGCCGGGCTTTGCCGATGTGCACCCGCTGCAACCGCAAGAGACAGTCCAAGGCGCGCTTGGAGTAATCACACAACTTTCTGAATGGCTTATGGCGCTAACCGGGATGGCCGCCGTGGCAATGTCTCCCAAGGCCGGCGCGCATGGCGAACTGTGCGGACTGCTCTGCATCCGCGCTGCCCACGACGCTGCCGGGCAGTCTCGTGACGTGGTGCTGGTGCCGGAAAGCGCGCATGGCACGAACCCGGCGACCGCCGCCTTCGCAGGGTATAAGGTTGAAGCCATTCCTGCGACTGCAGATGGCCGCGTCGATCTTTCTGCTTTGAAACAGCGGCTTGGGCCCAATGTTGCAGGCGTGATGATAACCAACCCGAACACTTGCGGCCTGTTCGAGCGAGACATGAAGGCCGTCGCTGATGCCGTCCATGAAGCGGGCGGCTATGTCTATTGCGATGGTGCCAACTTCAACGCGATCGTTGGCAAGGTGCGCCCCGGGGACCTCGGCATCGATGCGATGCATATTAACCTGCACAAAACCTTTTCAACGCCTCACGGCGGCGGTGGTCCGGGTTCGGGACCGGTTGTACTGTCAGAGGCGCTCGCGCCCTTTGCTCCTCTGCCATTCGTGCGGCGCGAGCAAGACGGCGTACTGCGTCTGGTGGAGGAGGGCGAGGCTACCGACCACGCAGCTCAGAGCTTTGGTAGGATGAGCGCTTTCCACGGTCAGATGGGCATGTTCACGCGCGCGCTGACTTACATCCTCAGCCACGGTGCCGATGGATTGAAGCAGGTTGCGGAAGATGCCGTGCTCAATGCTAACTACGTGCTGCGGCGGTGCGAGGACGTGCTCCATGCCCCATTCGGAGCTAGTGGGCCATGCATGCACGAGGCTCTTTTCAGCGATTCTAAACTGCCCGAGGGCTTTTCCACGCTCGATGTTGCTAAAGCTCTTATCGACGAGGGTTTTCATCCCATGACGGTCTATTTCCCCTTGGTGGTAAAGGGGGCGATGTTGGTGGAGCCGACCGAGACCGAAAGCCGGAGCGGACTGGATCGCTTTATCTCGTCTTTGAGAAGCATCGCACAAAGAGCCGTGAAACAAGACGAAACGCTTCACGCGGCGCCAATATTTGCTCCGCGGCGCCGTTTGGATGAGACACTTGCCGCGCGGAAACCGACGCTCACCTGGAAAGGCGATGAGGCCGCATAGAAACCCGGAAAATGGGAACTACCAAAACATAAATGGGAGAGGATAATGCAAGAGGGGCGCACAGAACGCGGGCGTAAGTTGGCCAGAGAGATTGCCGGAGTATACCTGCCTGAAGTCAACACAACTCCGATGGCTGATGCCGCGCGTGATTTCGTTTTCGGTGAAGTCTGGGATCGCCCGGGATTAGACAAGCGTTCCCGCCTCTGGATCACCTTGGCTTGTGTCGTGGCTACGGGTGCACCGACGCCTGTAGCCGTTTATGCGCGCGCTGCGATCGAAAGCGGGTTGGTGACCCTCGAGGAATTACGCGAGTTCGTACTGCATTTCGCGATGTATCAGGGATTTCCCAAAGCCACCGTGATGGAGGCAGCCCTTAACGAAATTGAAGCGGAGCGGAAGAACAAGTCTTAGGCTTGGCTTGGCCTGGTGCTAGATTGACCGATCTACCGCATTTGCAGTCGATTCAAGATCCTTGCCTACGCCGCGTACTGTGTTGCAGGCGGTGAGAGACACCAATCCCAAGGCAACAGCGACAACAGTAAGAATCCGATTCAAATTCGTTCTCCAAAAAAATTGGTCTTAATCGCAGCCAAAGCAATGCGATACTCCACCAGCATGCGCACCCATGCCTAGCGCCAGGTACGCTGCTTGTGGAGATCGCTCGATCACATTTCCTTGTCTACAGTGTTGGCTGCGGATTCCAAATCGTTACCAGCGCCACGGACGGTGTTACATGCTGTTGCGGTCAGGGCCACGCTCCCCAATGCCATGGCGAGCAGCATTTTTTTGATCATGTCAAATTCCTTCCAATGTCGTCCGGATTGCGAACGCACTGTAAGAACGTGGACCGCACGCACTTGTTCCACAAGGGCTATTCAAGTTCAGTGGCAGTAATAGGCGGCGGCCTGCGTGATTTTTGATGCGCTCTGACCGTAATGATGACGCCGGCCACGATGATTAGCGGAGCGCCAACCCAAGTGGCAGCGGGGGGGAGATCATCCCAGAGCAGCCAACTATACAACGTGGACCACAGCAGCAAGGAGTAATCCATGATGAGGACGGTCGCCACTGCTCCATACTTCAGCGACATCGTTAGCAAATACTGGCTCGCAAGGCCCGCCGCTCCAATCGCAACCAGCAGCAGCCATTGATCGCGAGTGTGGCTCTCTGCGTAGAACGGCAGCAGCACCGCGATGTAAATCGACGAGAATACCGCCAGATAAAAGACACAGGCAATCGGCTCGTCCGTGCGAGCCAGATCCTTCAACTGGTAGCTGACGACGACGACTACCATGGCAGCGGTGAGACCCACCAACGCGCCCAACGGGTTTATAACGTCCGTGCCGGGTTGAGCGAGAATGAGCACCCCGCAGAAACCCAAGGCGACAGCTGACCAACGCCAGATTCCGATTTTCTCACGCAGAATGAATGCCGAAATCAGAACGGCGAAGAAGGGACTGGTGAATGTAAGAACGCTCGCCTGCGGAAGACTGAGGAGGATTGTCGCGCCGAAAAGTGACGCCATGCCGGCAGTGCTAAGCGTCGCCCGGAGGGCGTGGCTGCGCAGTCTTTGGGTCCTTAGTCGGTAGAGCTGTCCAGCCAGTCCGAGACCGAGCAATAGTGCCGGCACCGTCATGATTTGCCGCCAGAAGATGATTTCCGGCATGGCAATGCCTGAGTTGCTGGCCAGCTTGACCAGCATCATCAGCGTGCCCAAAGCCACCGCCGCCATAATCCGGAGAGTAATGGCGAGTAGGGGGCGTTCTGCAGTTGGCACCAAACTGCTTTACGCGGCGTTTTCGCAAAGGCAATGGATAGCCATCATGCAGTTAGCACAAATTCTCACCACGGCCGGAGTAAGCGCCGTAATCATTGCCGCAATCGCGTGGGTGCAGGATATAAGGCGTGTGCACCGCAAGAACCTCGACCGAGTGGGGTTCATGCCGTGGACGGGCATTTTCCTGCTCGCTGTGCTTGCCGCCGTGGTGCTGATCGCACTGGCGGCAAAACAGTGGTTCTCAGGTTAGGCCAGTGTGTCAGAGGCAGGCTTCGAGGTAAGCCTGATCAAAACCGAACTGACGTGCCTTTTCCAGCGTGTAAGGCCGCAAGCCGGATGAGCGGAATTCGCCCAGGATCTTGCCGTCATCGGTTTCGTCCAGATATTCAAATTTGAACAGTTCCTGCGTGACGATCACATCGCCCTCCATCCCGATCACCTCGGTAATGTTGGTTGTGCGGCGTGAACCGTCGCGCAGACGCTTGACCTGAACGATCAGATCTACAGACTCCGCAATCTGACGGCTGATGGCTTCCTTGGGAATCTTGATGTCGCCCATCAGGATCATGTTTTCCATACGGCCCAAACATTCTCGTGGGCTGTTGGCGTGCAGCGTACACATCGATCCATCGTGCCCGGTGTTCATGGCGGCGAGCAGGTCGAAACACTCCGCTCCACGAATTTCGCCAAGGATGATGCGATCAGGACGCATACGCAGAGCGTTCTTCACGAGGTCGCCGATGGTGATCGCACCTTGACCTTCAAGGTTCGGCGGGCGGGTTTCCAACGGCAGCCAGTGCGGCTGCTGCAGGCGAAGTTCGGCGGCGTCTTCAATGGTCAGCACGCGCTCGCCCGGATCGATCATCTTGGACAGCGCGTTGAGCATTGTCGTCTTACCGGAGCCTGTGCCCCCAGAGATGACAACGTTCATACGGCACGCCCCGGCGATCTTCAGCGCGGTTGCCATCTTGTCGCTCATCGATCCGAAGTCGCGGAGCATGTCGATGGTGATCGGCTTTTCGGAAAACTTACGAATCGAAATTGCAGTGCCGCGCAGCGAGAGCGGCGGAACGATGACGTTAACACGGCTGCCGTCCTTCAGGCGGGCGTCGGCTAGCGGCGTGGTTTGGTCAACACGGCGGCCGACCTGATTGACGATGCGCTGAGCGATCTGGAACAGGTGCTGCTCGTCACGGAACCTGATGCCCGCCAGCTGCAGCTTACCCTTGCGTTCAATGTAGGTCTGGTCTGGTCCGTTGACCATGATATCGGAAATGTCAGGGTCGTTCAGCAGCTCTTCGAGCGGACCGAAGCCGAGCAGTTCATCGATCAGCACTTTTTCCAGCGCGAACTGCTCACGCCGGTTGAAGGTGATCTTCAGCTCCGCAAGAACCTCGATGATGATCGGTCTAAACTCTTCGGAAAGTTCGTCCTTCGTCAGCGTGGCGGCAGCCTCGGGATCAACGCGTTCAAGCAGGCGCGGCAGCACCTGTTCCTTGATCTTGTGGATCGAAGCTTCAAAGCCGTCTTGCTCCTGCTTCTCGTGCACAGCATTGGCACGGTCCGCCAAGCGAGACATTGCGTCATCGCGGGGTATCCCATAGCTCGATCCACCGTCGCCGCCATTGAGCGAGGGGATTGGCGGGAATTGATCACCGCCCGGCACCGGTGCGTTCGACGGTAAGGGCTGTGACCCAGCCTCGTTTGGCCCGGGAATATTCTTGTCCCCACCACTACGCCCCATCGGACGCGCGACGCCAAATGCAGGTCGGTTACCCGGTCCTGGCCCCATTCCGTTGCGCCGCCCAAATGCCGTCATTATCTCTTTGCCCCGTTTCTACGGACTTTGCGATCAGGCGAGCGCCTGAGGTTAAAGCCATTATTAGGGTTGAAACTTTGATAACTTCCTAATGCGCAGCAATCATTGCTAAAGGGTCAATAACCATGAGAGAACGCGCAAATTCAGCCTCGGATGCTGGTGCCGATCCATCAAAATGCGGGCTATGCGGGCGGGCGATCTGAAAGCGTGTTGAGTGGCCCCACCTTGTGCCTAAAAGCCGGGGAGGGCGCATGACCGTCGCGGTGCATCCGATCTGTCACCGTCCATCCACTCTACATTTACTAACGCGCAGCTTGCTCGGATTGGGGGGAATGCGACCAGTCTGGGTGATAACGAAGCGATTGCGCGTTTTCGCGCTTGGATCGCGAATAAGCCACCTGATTTCCATTCTCCGACGGCCAAGCGTAAGCGTTGATGGTTATCGCAGTAACCAACGGCGGGCTCCCAAACGAACAACGGGGCGAAAGTCGCCCCGTTGTCATTGCTTCAGATTGTGGCGGGGCAAGCCCCCAAAAATGTCAGCCTTCGACTTGTTCCGCGATAACGGTCAGCCCATTCGGTCCCACTTCAGCGAAGCCGCCCTGGATCTGGATCTCTTCCGGTTGGGCGCTTTCAGTCCGATAAACCTTCAAAGCGCCATCACGGATGGTCGACATAAAAGGCGCATGGCCTTCAAGCACGCCGAACTCGCCTTCGGAGCCCGGAACGACGACCATGTGGACGTCCTCCGAGCGCACGAGCTTGGCCGGCGTGACGAGTTCGAAATGCAATGCCATCGCTCTTACGCTTCCTCGGCTAGCTTCTTCGCCTTGGCGACCGCTTCATCAATTCCGCCAACCATGTAGAAGGCGTCTTCGGGCAGGTGATCGTATTCGCCTTCGACCACTGCCTTGAAGGAAGCAACGGTATCCTCAAGCTGAACGAACTTGCCGGGGATGTTGGTGAAGACTTCAGCTACGTGGAACGGCTGCGAAAGGAACTTCTGGATCTTGCGTGCACGGGCAACAGTCAGCTTATCTTCTTCAGAAAGCTCATCCATACCCAGAATGGCAATGATGTCCTGAAGCGACTTGTACTTCTGCAGCGTTTCCTGAACGCGGCGAGCCGTTTCATAATGCTCAGTGCCAACAACGCGCGGTTCCAGAACGCGGCTCGTTGAATCGAGCGGATCCACTGCCGGGTAAATACCGAGCTCGGAAATTGCGCGGTTCAGCGTGGTGGTTGCGTCCAAGTGGGCGAACGACGTAGCTGGAGCAGGGTCGGTCAAATCGTCGGCGGGAACGTAAATGGCCTGCACCGAGGTAATCGAACCCTTGGTGGTGGAGGTAATACGTTCCTGCAGCTGGCCCATGTCGGTCGACAGCGTCGGCTGATAGCCCACGGCAGACGGAATACGGCCGAGAAGAGCGGACACTTCGGCGCCAGCCTGCGTGAAGCGGAAGATGTTGTCCACGAAGAACAGCACGTCCTGGCCTTCTACGTCGCGGAAGTATTCAGCCATTGTCAGACCGGAAAGAGCAACGCGAGCACGTGCGCCCGGGGGCTCGTTCATCTGGCCGAATACGAGTGCAACCTTGGAACCTTCCGATGTAGCGTTACCGTCAGCATCCTTGGCGATAACACCAGCGTCGAGGAATTCGTGATAAAGGTCGTTACCTTCACGAGTACGCTCACCAACACCTGCGAACACGGACACGCCGCCGTGGCCCTTGGCGATGTTGTTGATGAGTTCCTGAATGAGCACGGTCTTGCCCACGCCAGCGCCGCCGAACAGGCCGATCTTGCCGCCCTTTGCGTACGGGGCCAGAAGGTCGATGACCTTAATGCCGGTGACGAGGATTGCTGCTTCCGTCGACTGTTCAATGAACGGAGGCGCTTCAGCGTGGATCGGAGCGAACATATCCGAACCAACAGGGCCACGTTCGTCAATTGGGTCGCCAACAACGTTGAGAATGCGGCCGAGGGTCTTGGGACCAACGGGCACAGTGATCTGCTTGCCGGTGTCCGACACGGGTTGACCGCGGGTAAGTCCGTCAGTCCCGTCCATTGCGATGCAACGAACGGTGTTTTCGCCAAGGTGCTGTGCAACTTCGAGAACCAGCTTCTGGCCGTTGTTGTCAGTTTCCAAAGCGTTGAGAATCGCAGGCAGTTCACCTTTGAACTGCACGTCGACGACGGCGCCGATGACCTGGCTGATGGTGCCGTTAGTGGTCTGGTTTAGCACGGGTGCGGTGGCCATAAGTCTTTCCTGTTCTGTCACTGTTTCGTGCAGTGGTTGGGAATGGAGATCAGCTTCCAGTTATCGCCATCCTCGGCGACGGTGGTGTGCTTCATGCTGAAAACATTGTCGCCCTTTAGCGCGTAATCACAAGCGAATTCGCCCGGATTGGCACCGGCCTTGCAGCTTGCTGTCTGAACTGCAGTGCCAGGACATTGGGCATCGAAAGCTGCCTGCACGGCGGCAAGATCAGCTTTTTTGCCACTGGCGGGGACTGCGTCAGCTTGTTTGGCTGCGATGTCCGTTTCCAGGGCGTCCGGCGAAGCATCAACCACTTGCGTGGCAGCAGCATCACCGCTGGGCGCAGTCTCGGATTGGCAAGCTGCCAAAAGTCCAACCGCGCAGAGGATAAGTAGCTTCTTCACAGAGCTTCGGCCCCTGCGATGATCTCGATCAGTTCGGTGGTAATCGCGGCCTGACGGCTGCGGTTGTAAACGATCGTCAACTTGTCGATCAGTTCACCAGCGTTACGAGTGGCGTTGTCCATCGCAGTCATTGAAGCGCCTTGTTCGGACGCTTCCCGTTCAAGGAGAGCACCGAACAGCTGCGTTTTGACATAGCGCGGCAACAGAGTTTCGAGGATTTCCTCTTCGCTCGGCTCGTATTCAACCACGCCATCCCCACCTGTAGCGCCTTCTGGCGTTGGGACAGGAATGAGCTGCTGCGAAACAGCCTCTTGCGCCAGCGCAGACTGGAACACCGGATAGATCAGGTGCGCCACGTCAAATTTGCCGGCGTTGTACAGCTCGATCAGTTCGTCCGCAATTGAGGACGCTTCTACAAAGCCGGGAGTGCGAACTTCGCTGGTGTCGAACTGGTGCCCAATCCGATCAGCAAAATCACGGCGAATAGGGGCACGGCCCTTCCGGCCAACGAGGTAGAATTCCACCGTCTTGCCTGCCGCGATAAGTTCGCGAGCCCTGGCTTTCGCCTGCTTGACGATATTGGAGTTCAAGCCACCGCACAGACCCTTGTCGGTATTGACGACGACCAGCAGATGACGCTGGTCGCTGCCCGTTCCGGCAAGAAGCCTGGGTGCGTTATTGCCGCTTACGTTTGCCGCAAGCGAAGCCATGACTTTGGCGAGACGCTCTGCATATGGACGTGCGGCCTCGGCGGCGGCCTGCGCTTTACGCAGTTTTGCCGCCGCGACCATCTGCTTGGCCTTGGTGATCTTCTGGGTCGACTTGACCGAGTTGATCCGGCCTTTGAGTTCCTTGAGGCTTGCCACTCTCGGCTCCTTAGAATCGGTCCGGGATTAGGCGAATTGCTTACCGAAAGCGTCGAGCGCAGCCTTGGTCTTGTCAGCGATCTCACCTTCGAACTTCTGCGTGTTGCGGATGTCTTCAAGGATACCAGCGTGCTCCTTGCGGAAGAAGCTTAGCATTTCGGCTTCGTATTCAGTCACGCGATTAACCGGAACCGAATCGAGGTATCCGTTGGTGCCTGCATAGATCGAAATGGTCTGTTCTTCGAAAGGCATCGGCGAGAACTGGCGCTGCTTGAGCAGCTCAGTCAAGCGCGCACCGCGGTTGAGCAGACGCTGCGTCGAAGCGTCAAGATCAGAACCGAACTGCGCGAACGCAGCCATTTCACGATACTGAGCGAGTTCGAGCTTAATCGAACCAGCAACCTTCTTCATCGCCTTGGTCTGAGCTGCACCACCGACGCGGCTAACCGAAAGACCGACGTTAATAGCAGGACGGACACCCTGATAGAACAAGCCGGTTTCAAGGAAGATCTGACCGTCGGTGATGGAAATCACGTTGGTCGGGATGTAGGCGGAAACGTCGCCAGCCTGCGTTTCAATGATCGGCAGAGCGGTCAACGAACCAGAGCCGTTTTCTTCGTTCAGCTTTGCTGCACGTTCCAGCAGACGGCTGTGGAGATAGAAGACGTCACCGGGATAAGCTTCACGGCCCGGAGGACGACGAAGAAGCAGCGACATCTGACGATAAGCAACAGCTTGCTTGGAAAGGTCGTCAAACACGATCACGGCATGCATGCCGTTGTCGCGGAAGAATTCACCCATCGCAGCGCCGGTGTAAGGTGCAAGGTACTGAAGCGGTGCAGGCTCGGAAGCCGTAGCAGCTACGACGATGGAATATTCCATTGCGCCGTTTTCTTCCAGCTGACGGACGATCTGCGCAACAGTCGAACGCTTTTGGCCGACGGCAACGTAGATGCAGTACAGCTTCTTGGATTCGTCGCTGCCCTGGTTGATTTCACGCTGGTTGATGAACGTGTCGATGGCGACAGCGGTCTTGCCGGTCTGACGGTCACCAATGATCAGTTCGCGCTGGCCGCGGCCAACTGGAACGAGCGCGTCAATTGCCTTGAGGCCGGTCTGCACGGGTTCGTGCACCGACTTACGAGGGATAATGCCAGGCGCCTTGGTTTCGACGCGGCGGCGTTCAGCTGCTACGATCGGACCCTTGCCGTCAATCGGGTTGCCAAGAGCGTCGACCACGCGGCCGAGCAGGCCCTTGCCGACCGGCACGTCCACGATGGTGTTGGTGCGCTTGACGACATCACCTTCTTTGATCTCTTGGTCGGAACCGAAGATCACGACGCCGACGTTATCGGCTTCGAGGTTGAGGGCCATGCCCTGAATGCCGTTGGCGAATTCGACCATTTCGCCGGCCTGAACTTTGTCGAGGCCGTGAATGCGCGCGATGCCGTCACCCACGGAGAGGACCGAACCGACTTCCGAAACGGTTGTCGTGGTGCCGAAGCTTGCGATCTGGTCTTTAATGACCTTCGATATTTCTGCAGCGCGGATTTCCATTGGTTCTTCTTCCTTTGGGCCTCAGCCCTTCATGGCTTGGGCAAGAGAGTTAAGACGGGTGCGGATCGAGCTGTCGATGCGCTTGGAACCGATTGTGACAACGAGGCCGCCAAGTAGTTCCGGATCGACGCTCGCCTTGATCTTCACAGTGCGACCCTCGCGCGCTTCCAGCTTCTGGCGAAGCGCTTCCACCTGTTCAACGCTCAGTTCATGGGCGCTTGTAACTTCGGCAGTTGCTTCACCACGTTGGGCGGCGGCGATGCTGAAGAAGGCACGAATAATTTCTGGCAATTTGCCGAGACGGCGATTGCCCGCCAGCACGCCAACAAAATTGCGGCTGAGATCCGACAGACCAAGAACGTCGCCAACGGCGTTCATTGCTTTACCCGTATCGGCGCGGCTAATTTCAGGATTGCGAATCAGGTTACCCAACTCGGGGCTCACCTTCAGAGCCGCACCAAGCCGTTCAAGGTCAGATTCGACTGCCGAAACTTTGCCAGTCTCGCTCGCCAGATCAAACAGGGCCGAAGCATAACGGCCTTGCAAACTAGCACTGATTCCGCCGGAATTCTCCACGCGTGTCATGTCCTTCGCATCGGGTGGGCTGAGGCACAAAAATACCCGCGCGAAAAACGCTTGGGAGGCCCGCAGACGGGGCGCGCATAGCGGCGATAGTGCCGCGATGCAAGGTGGGCGAATGTGGTGGGGGTAACCGGTTACGATGAGTCAGGGACTTTGAAAGCAAGCTGCGGGATGCGCGGAGCTGAATATCGTGGCAATCACTATCATCATGAACAAGCCGCCAATAAACGATGAAATACGGTGGAATGCGGTTCTGCGCCGCGACCGGGCCTTTGATGGGCAGTTTGTCACCGGCGTGCTCACTACGGGTATTTATTGTCGGCCTTCTTGCCCGGCCCGTCATCCCCGCCGCGAGAATGTTATATTTTTTTCGGGCCCTGAGGAAGCCGAGCGCGCGGGGTTGCGGGCCTGCCTGCGATGTCGGCCCGAAGGAGCATCCCGGGACGAGAAGGCCGTGCGGCACGCTCTGGATATTTTATCTGCGGCTGATGAATCGGTATCGCTTGGCGAGTTGGCTGTCATTACCGGATATTCGCCTCAACACTTCCAGCGCGTGTTCAAGAAGGCGGTTGGTCTTTCTCCTGCTGCATATGCGCGAGCGATCCGGGCAGATCGCGCCGGCGATGCCTTAAGCGGCGGTGTCAGTGTGACTGAAGCAATTCATCAGGCCGGCTACAGCGCACCTTCGCGGTTCTATGAAAATAACGTGGGAAGGCTTGGCATGGCGCCCTCGGCATGGCGGGAGGGTGGCAAGGGGGTGACCATCCGCTGGGCCCAGGTGACAACAACCCTGGGTCCGATGTTGGTAGCGGCAACGGAAAAGGGTGTGTGCCGCCTATCCTTCAATGAAGGGACAAGTGAACTGGCCGCGCGCTTTCCAAAGGCCGTGCTTATTGAAGGTGGTGAGGAATTCGGAACGCTCATCGCCCAGGTGATCGAAGCGATTGAACGGCCTGGCGATGCACGCAACATCCCGCTCGACGTCCAGGGAACTGCCTTTCAGGAGGCCGTATGGACTCAACTTCGTAAGATACCGCCGGGTGAGACGCGAAGTTATGGGCAGATCGCTGCTGCGATTGGCAAACCTGGGGCGGTGCGGGCTGCGGGATCGGCGAACGGCGCCAATCATGTGGCGGTACTCATTCCGTGTCATCGGGTCGTACGGTCTGATGGTAGCATGGGCGGCTATGCTTATGGCGAGACGATCAAGCGAGAGCTGCTGCGCCGCGAGAAAGTCGTGAAGAACACTGATTCGGATTGAAAGTGTGCGAAACCACCTCTGTGGCACGCCCCGCAATGATCACACGAAGCTGTAAGGGTCTATATCGATGCTGACGCGCACGCCGCGTGGTAGTTGAAGCGGCCCCAGCCATTCGCGCAGCACACGCTGCAATTCGGCGGAACGGCGCGCGTTTATGAGCAGGCGATAGCGATAGCGTCCGCGTAACAGGGATAGTGGTGCAGGGGCGGGGCCAAGGATGGCGATGTCAGGATGATCGGGCTTGGTTCCACCGATTTCACGTGCCGCTGCCCGTGCTTCGGCTTCCTCTTCCGATGAGACGATGATCGCAGCCCAGCGGCCGAACGGCGGTGCACCAGCTTCGCGCCGGCCTTGGGTTTCTGCTTCGTAAAAAGCGTCGCGGTCGCCGGCAGCAAGTGCGGCGATCACCGGTGCCTCTGGATGACGCGTCTGAATAAGCACTTCGCCGGGCTTTTCGCCCCGACCGGCTCGGCCTGCGACTTGCGCGATCTGCTGATATGTCCGCTCTCCGGCGCGCAAGTCCCCACCTTCCAGGCCGAGGTCGGCATCAACCACGCCTACCAGCGTCAAATCGGGGAAGTGATACCCTTTGGTGACGAGCTGGGTTCCCACGATCACGTCGATCCCGCCTTCCTCCGCAGCGGCGACGAATTCCGCGATCCGTTCTGGGGTGTTGAGTGTGTCCGACGTTGCCTGCACGACACGCGCGCCGGGTAGCACTTCGGCCACTTCATCTGCGATCCGCTCTACTCCGGGTCCGCAAGCGACAAGGCAATCGGCAGTTCCGCATTCAGGGCACGCATCGGGCACCGGCACTTCATGGCCGCAGTGATGGCAGGCGAGCCGCCGGGAGAAGCGATGTTCCACCAGCCAGGCGGTGCAATTGGGACACTGAAAGCGATGCCCGCAGTTTCGGCACAGAGTGAGCGGCGCATAGCCGCGACGATTGAGGAACAGCAGCGATTGTTCCCCGCGCTCCAGTCTCTCCTCCATTTCCTTGACGAGCCGCGGTGCCAGCCAGCGCCCCCGTTCCGGCGCTTCCTCTCGCAGATCGACGATGGAAATGTCGGGGAGGGATGCCCCCCCAAAGCGCCCCGCCAGTTCGATTCGCTGATAGACGCCTGCCTCGGCAAGCTGCATCGATTCGAGAGCAGGGGTCGCGCTGGCGAGCACGACCGGGATGCGTTCGAATCGCGCGCGGATTACCGCTACGTCACGAGCGTTGTATCGCACGCCGTCGTCCTGCTTGAAGGAGACTTCGTGCGCTTCATCCACCACGATCAGGCCCAGTTTCGCATAAGGCAGGAACAGGGCAGAGCGCGCGCCTACCACTACCTGCGCTTGCCCACTGGCGATCGCCCGCCACGCGCGGCGGCGTTCAGTAGATTTCAGCGAGGAATGCCAAAGCACGGGGGGAACGCCGAAGCGTTGCTCAAAACGGCGCAGGAAGTTCTGGGTGAGCGCGATTTCGGGCAACAGCACGAGGGTCTGGCGCCCTTCGCGCAGCGCTTCGGCCACGGCTTCGAAATAGCACTCGGTCTTGCCCGATCCCGTGACTCCGTCGAGCAGGAAAGGATGGAAGCCGCCTTCTCGTAAAGCGCTCACCAAAATATCGGCGGCATCCTGCTGCTCATCGTTAAGCTGCGGTACGGCGAAGCCTTGATCGGCTTGGGGATAGGGGCGGTCAATGTCCACCGTGATCGGTTCGATGACGCCCGCACCGACTAATCCGCGAAGCACACCGTCGGAAACGCCTGCAATCTCGGCAAGTTCGCGGATCGTGCCCTGCTCTCCATGCAAAGCGTCAATTGCGGCGGCGCGTTGCGGGGTAAGGCGAGGTGGCAGTTTGTCGGTCAGCCGGTATTCGGTGACGGTGCCGCCTCCCTTCAATGCGGCACTGCTGGACAAGGCCATGCGCAGGACCGGTGCCAGTGACGCGCAGTAATAGTCCGCCGTCCATTCGATAAGGCGGCGCAGGGGGGCTGCAAGCGGCGGTACAGGCAGAACTTCCAGCAAGGGGCGAAGCTTGCTGTCGGGCACGTCTCCCGAATCCAGACGATCGGCTTCCCAGACGACGCCGAGGATCTGCCGCGGGCCAAGTGGCGCAACGACGACCGAACCCGGCGATACCGTCATGCCTTCCGGCACTCGGTAATCAAGCGCGCCCAGCGCCGCGTTCAGGACTAATGTTCGGACGCGCTGCATCGCGAGCACATAAGCGCAATGGGGGGGGCGATAAAGGGGTGTGCCGCGCATTACACGCGGCACGGTCTACCCAGAGGTTTAGCTGACCTTGCCGAACACTGCCGATGCAGAGGTGACGTGCCGGTCAGCCTCTCCCTCATCCACCATCAGCAGCCGCACGCCGATCTTGCCATCGACACCCTCAAAGGCCTCGCCATGAATGGGGAAGGGGCCGGATTTGCCGCGCGCAAGAAACATTACGTGCCAGCTTTCGATTTGCAGCTTGTCCGTCCCGGCCAGGTTTTCCGCCAGATCCATCGCGGCGCGTTCCAGCGCAACGTGCTGCGGGCCGATGTGCAAGGCCGCATCGGGAGAAGCGAGATCGGTGGAAAGTTCGCCTAGTGCCCAGACGCCATCCGAGCGGCGCTGTGCTCCGAATACTTCCCACAACGGCGGCAGATCAGGCGAATCGATGACCTCAAGCTTGCTTTCGGGCATCTTGCCCAGCCCTTCGGGAGGCTGGCCAATCACAGCGCCTTGCCCTTCTACAAGAGCGATAACGCGATCATGATTATCAGCATCCACGATTCGCGAGCGGCTGTAACCCATGCGCGCCCCGCGCTTGAGGCTCTCCGATGCGATAACCTCGATCTTCTTAACGCCAACGCCGGGATCGAGAATCTGGCAGGAATAGATCACCGGATTGGGGACAGCTTCCATATCCGTGTAATTGCCTGATTCGGGCGCGCTGATCGCAATCGGCGCCACCAGCAGGCCGCCCGTGGAATTGCGCATATCATGGCGAAGCGCCACCGTGGCGTCGATATCGCCAGTATTCATCGATGAATAGTGCCTGCCGATATAGCGATAGCTCAGCAGTCCATTCCAGCGCCGCTCAAGTTCTGCTGCGTATGCTTCGGGATCGTCGGTCAGTTCACGGATATCTCTCATAATATCGCCTCTCCATCTATGGCCGCTCCCTGCGGCGCTTTTCTGGCAGGTTAGACGGCCCGCGCCTGCGCGCAAGTCGGTGGACAAGACTTTTCGTGCTTGCGGCCTAGAACAGTGGCGTGAGCATGCTTATAGCGGTTACGATTCATCCATCAGGAAGTGCCATGAAATTCTTTGTCGACACCGCCGACACCAGTGAAATCGCCGAATTGGCGGATACCGGACTACTGGACGGCGTCACCACCAACCCATCGCTGATCCAAAAATCAGGCCGCGACTTCATCGAAGTTACCAAGGAAATCTGCGGCTTGGTCGACGGGCCTGTCAGCGCCGAAGTCGTCGCTCTTGATCATGAAGGCATGATGCGAGAGGCGGAAATCCTGCGCAAGATCGCCGACAACGTGTGCATCAAGGTGCCGTTGACGATGGACGGGCTGAAGACCTGCAACAAGCTGACCAGCGACGGCACGATGGTGAACGTCACGCTTTGCTTCTCTGCCAATCAGGCACTTCTTGCCGCGAAGGCCGGCGCCACGTTCATTTCGCCTTTCATTGGTCGTCACGATGATAACGGTTTCGATGGCATGGAGCTTATCGAAGATATCCGTCTGATTTACGACAACTACGATTTCGCCACCCAGATCCTTGCTGCGTCCATTCGCCACCCTGTCCACGTGCTGGAAAGTGCGCGTATCGGCGCTGACGTTGCCACCATGCCGCCGTCAGTTATTCGCAACCTGTTCAAACACGTGCTGACCGATAAGGGGATTGAGGCGTTTCTGGCCGACTGGGCAAAGACCGGGCAGAGCATTTGAGGCGCACTGTCGTCCGATTAGTCCACACGGACGGAGCGTAGCTGAAACAATGGCCGAGGAATCTGCAGTCGATAGCTTCAAGAGCCTGCTCGCGGGTGCGAGTCGGGCGATTGCGCACGATCCAGAGGTCGAGGTCAATTGGACTGCTGATGCGCCCAGCGCTTCGGGCAATACCTTTCGGGTGCCTATGCCGGGCCGCACGCTTTCGAGCGAAGCGGCAATGCAGGCGCGTGGTGTGGCAGACAGCTTTGCGCTGAAGCTGCGTCACCATAACGAAGCGCTTCACGCGCGGACTGCGCCAGTAGATCCCGTGGCGCGGGCCTGCTTCGACGCCGTGGAGCGGGTTCGCTATGAGGCGCTGGGCGCCAATACTTACGCAGGTATTCGCGAAAACCTTGATGCCGCTACGCAAACGCGAATTCAGAGCGATCCGATCACCCGCGCCAGCGCGCCGGGCGACGTGCCGATGCAGACGGCGCTTGCGCTTATGCTGCGGGAACGCCTGACGGGGCAGCCTGTCCCGCAAGCAGCGCAAAGCGGCGTTGATATGCTGCGCGAATTCATCGGCGAGAAGGCGAGTGCTGATTTCGAATTGCTCGCGGGGCAACTGGACGATCAGAAGGCGTTTCAGGCCACTTCTCTAAGCATGTTACGCCACCTCGAACTGTCTCCGCCTGACGAGCCGGAGCAGCCGACCGACGACATAGACGAGGACGGCGAGGAAGAGACCGAAGAAGACGAATCCGGCGACGATTCAGGCGATGAGCAGATGCCGTCGGAAGTTGCCAGCGAGGCGACCGAAGGCGACCAGGAAGGCGAGAGCGACGCCCAGCGCGAAATGGGTGACGAGCTGGACGAGGCTGAATCGGGCGAAGATGACGAAGGTATGTTGCCCGTCCGCCCAAACCGGCCTTGGACGGACATTCCGGAAACCTTCGATTACAAGGTCTATACCGAACAGTTCGATGAAATCATCGGAGCAGATGATCTCTGCGATGAGGACGAACTGATTCGCCTGCGCGCCTATCTCGATGCTCAGCTAAAGGGGTTGCAGGGGATCGTCACCAAACTGGCGAACCGGTTGCAGCGTCGCCTGATGGCGCAGCAGAACCGCAGTTGGGACTTCGATCAGGAAGAAGGGCTGCTGGATGCCGCCCGCCTTGCGCGAGTTGTCGTCTCGCCGGGCCAGTCTCTATCCTACAAGGTGGAACGCGACGTCGAGTTCAAGGACACCGTCGTCACGCTGCTGATCGACAATTCTGGGTCGATGCGCGGGCGTCCGATCTCCATCGCTGCCATAAGTGCAGACGTGATGGCCCGCACGCTGGAACGCTGCGGCGTGAAAGTGGAAATCCTGGGGTTCACCACCCGCGCTTGGAAGGGTGGGCAAAGCCGCGAGACGTGGCTGGCAAATGGCAAGCCTGCGCATCCCGGTCGCCTCAATGATTTGCGGCACATTATCTACAAGAAAGCAGACGAGCCTTGGCGGCGGGCACGCAAGAACCTTGGCCTGATGATGCGCGAAGGGCTGTTGAAGGAAAATATCGACGGTGAGGCGCTGCTCTGGGCGCACAGTCGATTGCTGGCCCGGCCAGAGGATCGCCGCATTCTTATGGTGATTTCCGATGGCGCACCGGTCGACGATTCGACGCTCAGCGTGAACAGCGCGGGCTATCTGGAGGCGCATCTGCGCCGCGTCATCGAATGGATTGAACGGCAATCCCCAGTGCAACTCGTCGCCATTGGCATTGGCCACGATGTGACGCGATATTATCGCCGCGCCGTGACGATCATGGATGCAGAACAACTTGGCGGCACAATGATAGAACAACTCGCCGGACTGTTTGAGGAGGAATAAGTGAACGTAACCGATGCCGTGATGACCCGGCGCTCGATCCGAGCGTTCACCGATCAGCCTGTCGACCTCGAAACTCTCCGCCGTGTGCTGGATAAGGCGCGTTGGGCACCCTCTGGCTGCAACTTTCAGCCGTGGGAAGCGACGATCGTGACCGGCGAGCCGCTTCGGAAGTTGCAGGAACAGATGCTTGGTAGCGAAACGC
This sequence comes from Novosphingobium sp., assembly GCA_045629505.1. GTDB lineage: Bacteria > Pseudomonadota > Alphaproteobacteria > Sphingomonadales > Sphingomonadaceae > Novosphingobium. The sequence goes on along the minus strand of JAZQRJ010000108.1, from coordinate 19,734 downwards.
AGAAGCCCATTGAATACAGCTTTTCCGAGCCGGAAAATTCTCCCGAGCACAAGGCGCGGCTGCAGTCGCTTGGGGCAAAGATGTACGGAACTTTGCAGATCGCTCGTGAGGACACGAAAGCCCGTGGGGATTTTTCCCGTCAGAACATCGTGTCTTTCGGTGCGCCGGTTCTGCTGTTGAACTATATCCGCCGATCGTTTGGTGCGCCGCAGTGGTCTGACGTGGGCATGTGGCTGCAGACGATCATGTTGCTGCTCCGAGAAGAAGGCCTCGATTCCTGCCCACAGGAATGGATGTCTTTTTACGCCAAGGAGCTGAAGGACCAGATCGGCGTGAGTGATGAGGACTATATACTCTTCACCGGTCTCGCCATCGGCTACCGTGATCTGGACGAACCAGTAAACACCTGGGAGCGCGAGCGGGTGCCTCTGGACGAATCCATCCGCTGGCTGGGTTTCTAAAAGTCACCATCACATGCTCTGGGCTCCGATCACGGTGGTGGCCGCTACTGCGCAGGTCATCCGCAACGGGGCTCAGGCTTCCCTGACTCAGTCACTTGGGACACTGGGAGCTACTCAGGTCCGCTTTCTATATGGGCTGCCGTTTGCGGTAATGTTCCTGCTGGCCGCACTGGCCATCGGTGGCGAGCCCATGCCTCGCTTCAATGCTACGGCGTTGGGTTGGCTCGTTCTTGGATCGATCGGCCAGATCGGCGCCACGGCCCTGATGCTGATGGTTATGGCCCGCCGCGCGTTTGGCACCGGATACGCTTACATAAAGACTGAGCCCGTGCTGGTGGCGATCATGGGCGCGGTGTTGTTGAATGACCAGTTGCCGGTGCTGGGCTGGGTGGCGGTTGTAGTGGTGACGCTTGGGGTGCTTATCGCGTCGGTCAAACCTTCGGACTACAACAAGCTCTTTGCCGATGGAGGCATGATCCTTGCCGGGATCACGGCGGGCGGCGTATTTGGACTGTCGGCCATCGCATTTCGTGGCGGGATCGAGGCATTGCCCAGCGGTGGGGCAATCATTCGCAGTTTAAGCGCACTAGTGTTTACGCTGACGATCCAGACGGTGATGCTTGGTCTATGGCTGGCGTGGCGGGATCGCCCGGCATTGACCGGATCGTTCCGTGAATGGCGGCGTAGCACGGGCGCGGGCTTTGCTGGCGCTTTCGCATCGGCATGCTGGTTTGTTGCATTTTCCATGACGGCCGCGGCCAACGTGCGCACGCTGGCGCTGGTCGAACTGCCCATCGCGGCTCTGCTATCCGGTCGGCTGACGGGGCAGCAGGTCGCCCGGCACGAACTGGTGGGGATGATGATTGTGATGGCAGGTGTCGCACTACTGCTCGCAACTCACGCCTGAGCGCCGCTTGACCTTTCCCGCGCTCTAACTAATCCACGGCGCATGACCGATGCCCCGCTGACGCTGTTCAACAGCCTCACCCGCCAGCTTGAACTTTTTGAGCCCGTCCACCCCGGCGAGGCGCGCGTTTATTCCTGCGGGCCGACGGTCTATAACTATCCGCATATCGGCAACATGCGGGCCTACGTGTTCGCCGATGTGCTGGGCCGCACGCTCTCTTTCAAAGGCTACAAGCTGACCCATGTGATTAACATCACTGATGTGGGCCACCTCACCGATGACGGCGATGAAGGTGAGGACAAGATGGAGAAGATGGCGGCAGAGCGCGCCCAATCCATCTGGGATATCGCCAAGCACTATACCGAGGCTTACTGGGCGGATATCAAGGCGCTCAATATTCGCCAGCCCGCGAAGTGGACCATCGCGACAGAGTTCGTGCCGCAGATGATAGATTTCGCGAAAAGCATTGCCGACAAGCATTGTTATGAGCTGGAAAGCGGCCTCTATTTCGATGTGTCCACGGTGGCGGATTATGGCCGCCTTGCGCGCGCCCATACTGAAGAAGGCGAAGGCCGGATCGAGGCGGTTGAAGGCAAGCGCAACGCCGCTGACTTCGCAATCTGGCGCAAGACACCGCCGGGCGAGAAGCGGCAAATGGAATGGGATTCACCTTGGGGACGCGGCGCGCCGGGCTGGCATCTGGAATGCTCGGTAATGAGCGGGCAGGTTCTGGGCTTCCCCTTCGATATTCACACCGGCGGCATCGACCACCGTGAAATCCATCATCCCAACGAGATCGCACAGAACCAGGCGTTCTGCTGCACCAATGGGCTGGACCTGCCTGCAAACAGCGGTGCTCGCGTATGGATGCACAACAACTTCCTAGTCGAACGCTCTGGCAAGATGAGCAAATCGAGCGGGGAGTTCCTGCGGCTGCAACTCCTGATCGACAATGGCTATCATCCGCTTGCCTATCGAATGATGTGCCTGCAGGCGCATTATCGCAGCGAGCTTGAATTCAGCTGGGAGGGGCTGGGCGCTGCCCTGACACGGTTGAAGCGCATGGTGATGCAGGCCGAACGGCTTGCGGATGCAGGCGAAGGAGAGATTTCGCACCCCAAGTTCGCACCGCTGCTGGAAAAGTTTGATGCCGCTATATCTGACGACCTCAACACGCCGATTGCGCTGACAGCTCTGGAAGAGGCCCTGGCAGTCAAAAAAGTCGATGCCGGGATCAAGCGAGCCGTGGTCGCCCGCATGGATGCGGTCCTGGGACTGGGCTTGCTAGAGCTGTCCCGCGCCGATTTGCGAATTCGCCCCAAGGCGGCCACGATCGATGAGGCTGAAATCCAGGCAGCGCTGGAACGACGCAAGGCCGCCCGTGCCGAGAAGGATTTCGCCACGTCGGATGCTATCCGCGATGAACTCGCCGCGCAGGGTGTTGAAGTGATGGACGGCGATCCGCTGGGATGGGAGTGGAAACTCGGCGAGTGATCGGCCAGTCTCTCGAAAATGGAGGGGATGATTCGATGTTATTTCAACGGCCTCTGTGCCTCCCCGTGCGAGACAATACTTTCGTTGTAGCTTGGCTGAGGGGCCGTAAATGACAATCACCGTGTTGAGCGCTGCCGCCCGCCCGTTTGTCGAAGCGCACCTCCCAGCCTGGGTTGAACCTCGCTGGTATGCCAATGCCGAAGAATTGATGAAGGTCGCGCCGGAGGCGGAAATCGGGTGGTTCGATGGCGTCGGGCTGGATGCGATGCTTGAAGCGCCCATGCGCGCCGCAAATCTGAAATGGCTCAATACCTTCATGGCCGGGATTGAAAGTTGGCCGCTCGCAGTGATGCGGGACCGCGGTGTGGTCTTCACCAACGGAACTGGGGTGAATGACATTGCCGTTGCCGAATATGCGCTGCTGGGAATGCTGGTGGTGGCTAAAGGGTATCGCGATGTCGTTCGCGCACAAGACCGGCACGAATGGCTGAACGATGCGCCGGGCAAGATTGAGTTGCACGGCACGAAGGCGTTGATCGTTGGGGCCGGTGCAATCGGTAAACGAATCGGCGCGATGCTTGCTCCATTTCAAGTCGAAGTGACGGAGGTGCGCCGCACACCGGCACCCGGCGCTCTAGGCCCGGATGAATGGCGAGCGCGCCTGGGCGAGTTTGATTGGATCATCATCACGGTGCCCGCGACGGCCGAAACAGAAAACATGTTCAGCGCCGCAGAGTTCGATGCCATGAAGCCGGGCGCTGCGATCCTGAACTTTTCTCGCGGCACCGTGATTGATCAAGACGCTCTGATGGTCGCCGCGCGGAGCGGTCAGGTGGGCGGCGCCTTTCTCGACGTTACCGAACCGGAGCCGCTCCCCGCCGATCATCCCCTGTGGACCTGTGACAACGTACATATCTCTCAGCATCTGTCTGGCCGTTCGCAAAGGGCCGTGTTCCGGCGTGGGGCTGAGCGATTCCTGCAAAATCTGGAACTTTGGAAACGCGGGGAGCCGCTGCTGGGCACAGTGGATTACGATTTGGGTTATTGATCGGGCCTACGCGTCCTCCAGCAGAAGCACTTCCACTTCCACGGTCGCCTTCGGTTCCGGCAGCGCCTGCTGATCCACGGAGATGATAGCTGCATCGGCGGCCAACCAACCAGGAATCGTGAATTCGTGATCGGGCAGGGCGGCGATGAAATCGTCCGCCGCGTCCATCGCTTCAAGTCCCGTGAAGCACAGACGTACTTTGTGGCGCGCGCCGGAGAACGTGACGCTGGCCCAAGATCGTTCCGTGTGTTGCAAAAACTCGGCATAAGGACCGGCTATCTGCATCGTCTCACGCACGAGTCTGCGCCAAGGCACGCGATTTCGCCCTGCATCGGCGATTGCCATCATTTCGCGATTGCCGGCAGTATCAATGCGCACGAGCCGCCTCCCGATACTTGGCCATGAACTGCTCGACACGAGCAGCCGTTTCGGGGCGGGGGATACGGCCATTGCGCATGTCTCCCACCAAGCGCGGATCATGAACTGCAAGCCTGCCGAACTTTGTCCATGGCATGTCCGTTTCTCGCAGAAACTTCTCGATTTTGCGTATGAGCACTTGGCCCCTCCTAATCAGCGAATCGAAGTAATGTTGCTGTTTTGTTCCATCCCAATTCCTACTTGTCTAGGAAATTTCCTTCATGTAGAATTGGGAAATGGACGGACCCACCCCACAAGAGCGCTTGCTCGCCCTGGCAAAGGCGCGGGGCGTCAGCCTTTCGGAGCTTTCTCGGTTTATTGATCGTAATTCCAGTTATTTGCAGCAGTTCATCCGAAAAGGAAGTCCCCGCAAGTTGGAAGAGATGGACCGACGAACACTGGCTAAATTCTTTGGAATCGATGCGGCAGAACTCGGTGGCCCGGAGGAAATTTCCTCAACGAATCGGGGAAATACTTCGTTGGAGGAATGGGCCGATGTTCCCCGGCTGCAAGTCGGGGTTTCGGCGGGGCCGGGAGCCCTAAATGGCGAAGAGTCAGCCCTGGGTACGTTTCAGTTTTCTCGGCGTTGGCTGCGACAGCAAGGATTGGATCCAGCGCGGCTCTCGCTCGTGGTGGTTAGCGGCGATTCGATGGTTCCCACCCTAGCTGATGGTGACGAGATCCTGGTGGAGAGCTCCGACAGCCGTGTCCGCGATGGCGTTCACGTCGTGCTGGTCGATTCGAACGCGCTTGTGAAACGGATCGATACCAGTCGTGCGGGACGGGTCAGGCTGATCAGCGATAACAGCATATATCCGCCGTTGGATCTGCCGGCCAATGAAGTGGACGTTATCGGCCGCGTCGTTTGGAAAAGCGGTCGACTTTGACAGTGGATTGTTCCGCTCAATCCCACCATTGCAATTGCAACGCAGGGCCGCCATTTTGTTTGGCATGATTGACACTAGCCAGCCGCCGATGCGCGTCGCGATCCTGCCCGTTACCCCGCTCCAACAGAATTGCTCCCTCATTTGGTGCACCAAGACGATGAAGGCTGCCCTGGTCGATCCGGGTGGCGATCTTGATCGGTTGAAGCAGGCGCTGGAGAAGGCGGAAGTGACGCTGGAAAAGGTTCTGGTTACGCACGGGCACCTTGATCACTGCGGGATGGCGGGTGAATTGGCCAAGGAAATGGGCGTGCCGTTGGAAGGTCCGCATGAGGAGGACCGATTCTGGATCGATCAGCTTGACGGGCAGGGTGCGCAATTCGGCATGGAGGGCCACAGTTTCGAACCCGATCGCTGGCTCGAGAACGGTGACAAGGTGACGGTGGGCGAGCTTGAGTTGGACGTGTACCACTGCCCCGGCCATACACCCGGCCATGTTGTTTTCCATCACGCGCCGTCACAATTTGCGATCGTTGGCGACGTGCTGTTCCAGGGGTCAATCGGACGGACCGATTTTCCGCGGGGCAATTTGGAAGAACTGATTCACTCCATCACTGGCAGGCTTTGGCCACTGGGTGATGAAGTTACCTTTGTGCCAGGCCATGGTCCCATCAGCACATTTGGACAGGAGCGCAGAACCAATCCCTATGTGGGAGATGCCGCGCTCCTGCGGTAAACTAATCTTTTAGAATCGTCCGAGCGAGATGAGAACGGCCACAATGGCCAGGCCGAGGAGCGTGAGCATTGCGATCAGCGTGCCTATCATCCTGAGCGCGTTGGGCTTTGGGATGTCCATTCCGAAGGCGTGAAGTACGCGGCCGAGCATGAACAGCGCGCCTACAATAGCCAGCCATGCGCCGCCTTTTCCCGTCATTTCGATCGCGGCTATGAGAATCAGTACAAAGGGCGTATTCTCTATGAAATTCGCCTGAGCACGCATCCGGCGTTGCAAGGTTTGGTTGCCGCCGTCGCCCACCATGATCTTCTCGGTCATGCGAACCCGGCCGATGCGGATCATGTGCCAGATCGTGATCAGAGCGGCCGCGGCCGAGAGGCTGAGCGTGGACTGTAAAAGCATGTTTTCTCCAACCAATATTGTGAACAGCAGATTGCTTCGGGAACCTACGACTTGCAAGCTGCGTCAGATTCGCTATAGGCCCGCCTACGTGCCGCCGGCCCGAAGTGCCTGGCGGCTATTTTTACGCAACACGACATTAATTAGACAGGTGCCGCATGGCTGTCCCTAAAAGAAAAGTATCCCCTTCGCGCAGGGGTATGCGCCGTAGTCACGACGCACTGAAGGCGGAAGCATTCCACGAATGCTCCAACTGTGGTGAACTGAAGCGCCCACATAACCTGTGCCAGGCTTGCGGTCACTACAACGGCCGCGAAGTCGTTGCGGTCGAGCTTTAAGCTCTAGCTGCGAGGAGAACACGTCATGAGTCTGCCGCGTATCGCTGTGGATGCGATGGGCGGGGATGAGGGCGTGCGCGTCATGGTGGAGGGTGCAGCTCTTGCACGCCGTCGCCATGACCGCTTCAAGTTTCTGCTGGTGGGCGATGAAACGCGGATTAAGTCTGCGTTGGAAAATCACCCAAACCTGCGAGGGGCTTCCGAAATCCTGCACGCCGTCGACACAATCGGCGGAGATGAACGCCCAAGCCAAGCTTTGCGTCGCGCGAAAACGACGTCGATGGGCATGGCGATTCAGGCAGTTAAGTCCGGAGACGCGGGTGCTGCGGTAAGTGGCGGTAACACCGGCGCGCTGATGGCGATTGCCAAGCTCGCGCTGCGGACAATACCCGGCATCGATCGGCCTGCGCTCGCGGCATTGCTACCCACGCTTGGTGACAATGATCTGGTGATGCTGGATCTGGGCGCCAACACAGAATGTGACGCGCGCAACCTTGTTGAGTTTGCGATCATGGGTGCTGCCTATTCGCGAGTCGTTACAGGGCGAATGGAGCCGCGGGTCCGCCTTCTGAATATCGGCACTGAAGAAATTAAGGGCACGGATAGCCTACGCGATGCTGCAGCTGTTCTGCGTGATGCTGCAGCCGACCTTTCCATGTCATTCGACGGCTTTACGGAAGCGGATTCGCTCGGCAGTGGCGATGTTGACGTTGTCGTCACTGATGGCTTTTCCGGCAATATCGCGTTGAAAGCGGTTGAAGGCACTGCGCGCTTCGTTGCAGACGTGCTGAAGCGTAGCTTCGCCAGTTCTCTGCGCTCCAAGATAGGCTTCCTGATTTCACGGCCTGCCACCGATCTTTTGCGTAATCGTCTTGATCCCAATAACCATAACGGCGCGGTGTTTTTGGGTTTGAACGGAATCGTGGTCAAAAGCCACGGCGGAGCAACCGCCGCGGGCGTCGCTAATGCTGTTGCTGTAACTGCTCGGCTGCTGGAGGAAAATGTGACCGAGCGGATCAAGGCCGATCTATCTCAGATCGGGATGGATCGACTGAAACACTCTCGCAAAACTGTCGGGGGTGCGTAATGCTGCAGTCAGTATTGATTGGAACCGGATCAGCTGTTCCGAAGCGCGCAGTCTCTAACGCTGAACTTGTCGAAAAAGTCGACACCAGCGACGAATGGATTGTTGAGCGTACCGGTATCCGCAATCGCTATATTGCAGGTGAGGGCGAAACCACCACCACGCTTGCAACGGAAGCGGCTCGCAAGGCGGTCGAAGCGGCCGGGATTGATCCGAGTTCGATTGACTTGATCGTGCTGGCCACCGCCACGCCAGATCAGACTTTCCCTGCTTCAGCCACGGTTGTTCAAAACGCTCTGGGCTGCAACGGCGGTATTGCCTTCGACGTTGCCGCAGTGTGTTCGGGTTTTCTCTACGCTATGGGCGTGGCCGATTCCATGCTGCGCACTGGCGCTGCGAAGCGTGCGCTCGTGATTGGCGCAGAAACCTTCAGCCGCATTCTTGACTGGGAGGATCGCACAACGTGCGTCCTGTTCGGAGATGGGGCGGGTGCTGTGGTGTTGGAAGCGCGTGAGGAACCCGAAGACAATCCCCGCGGAATTCTTGTGACTCGGCTGCACGCCGATGGCGCGCACAACCAGCTGCTCTACGTGGATGGTGGTCCGTCAACGACCGGAACAGTCGGACACCTGCGCATGAAGGGGAGGGAAGTCTTCCGTCATGCAGTGGTCAATCTGGCCGAGGTGCTGAATGAGGTTCTTGAACAGGCAGGCTTACAAGTAAGTGATCTTGACTGGGTGGTGCCACATCAGGCCAACGCGCGAATTCTGGACGCAACCGCCAGAAAGCTTGGATTGCCGCGCGAAAAAGTTGTGATCACCGTCGATCAACATGCAAACACTTCTGCAGCATCAGTGCCTTTGGCGTTGGATGTTGCAGTGAAGGATGGCCGCATCAAAGAGGGGGACTTGGTGATGTTGGAAGCGATGGGCGGAGGCTTCACCTGGGGCGCCAGTTTGCTGCGCATGTGATCTATAATCGAGCGCTGAATTAACTTTTGCGAACTATTGCGCATTTCATTGCGTTTTTAGTTTTTTCTTTCTATTCGGGACAGTGTTAGGGGTCGCTTAACCGAAATATTGGAGGCGCCATGCGCTCCGAGGAAACACTGACGCGTGCTGCTATTGCGGAAGCGATCCACAATCGCTTGGGCATTTCACGCGCGGAATCGCTCGCAATGGTAGAATCGATTATTGATCATATTTGCGATGCTCTTGCTGCAGGGCAGAATGTGAAGGTTTCCGGTTTCGGGACATTCCTACTCCGCGACAAGGATGAACGGATTGGCCGCAATCCTAAAACTGGGGTTGAAGTGCCGATTACGCCGCGTCGCGTTCTGACTTTTCGGGCAAGTCAGATGCTCAAGGATCGTGTAGCGGGGCCATAATCCACTTTATGCAGACACTCTTCGACGACGGTAAATCACCAGATGCGCTTCGTACGATTGGCGAGGTGGCAAAGGCGCTGGGCATTCGCCAACACGTGCTACGTTATTGGGAAGAACAGTTCCCGATGCTTAAGCCGGTGAAGCGCAGTGGCGGAAGGCGCTATTACCGCCCCGAAGATGTGGAACTCATCTCCTTCATCAACCAGTTGGTGCAAGAAGAAGGGTACACATTGCGGGGCGCACGGCAGGCAATTATTGCCCGCGCCGAAGTAAGAGCCGAGCCTGCAAAATCCGTTGAACCGGTTGGTGTGTCGGCATCGAATGATCTTGAGCGTTTGTTGGCAATTAGAGAGATGTTGGCCGGCGCGCTAAGGGCTGCCTGAACGAATTACAAAACAGTATCAGGGCCCAAGGCGGGATCGATATCGCGCGGTCTTTGCAGGTGGATCAGCTTTGCACAGTTGTCCTTCAGGTCACTCCACTTGGCGATATCGAGTTCCAAGACGGCGAACGCGGCTGTCGGGAATTTGACTTCAACGATTTCGCGCAAGGGGTTTTGGCCGTCATCGGGGACCAGATCGAAGATCAGATCCTCAAGCCCCGGATTATGCCCGACCATTATGATGGAATTCGCGTCGTCAGGCTGTTCCCGCAGCAGATCCATCAGCGTTGCAGAATTTGCGAGGTAGATACGCCTGTCCCAGATGACGGGTGGCGAGCTTTTTGCTGCTTCACCAGCAATTTCTATCGTCTGCGTAACTCTCGCCGCTGGAGATGCCAGCACGCGATTCCATCGCACGCCGTAGTCATGGATATGCTCACCCATAAGAGCTGCACCCATTCGCCCACGGTCGTTCAGCGGGCGATCGAAATCCCGCAGGCGAGCGTCGTTCCAATCAGACTTTGCATGGCGAAACAGCCCAAGAAGTTTCATGCGGGAATTCAGACCTGATCCTGAATGGTCGAAACCGATCCTGAAACATGGCCTGCCACCCGTTGTAAAGCTTCATCGAGTGTGAGTCTTTCCACAGGTGTACCCGCTGGGAAGGCATCGAGCAGGCGTGAGGGGAACGCGGCCGACAGTACGACGAAATGGCCATGATCGTCACGGGTGCGAATCAATCGGCCGAATGCCTGCGCCAGCCGGGCCCGAATGATCTCGTCATCATAAGCTGAACCGCCCTCTGCCGCGCGTCGAGCACGGTGGAGGATGGACGGGCGAGGCCAGGGAACTTGCTCCATCACCACCAAGCGAAGCGAATGGCCGGGCACGTCCACCCCATCGCGCAGGGCGTCGGTGCCGAGCAGGGAGGCGGTGGGATCATCCCTAAAGATATCCACCAGCGTGCCAGTGTCGATGGGGTCCACATGCTGCGCAAACAGCGGCAGCCCCTCTCGCGCAAGGCGATCGGCGATGCGGCCATGCACCGCGCGCAGCCTGCGAATCGCAGTAAACAAGCCTAGCACTCCCCCACCTGCCGCCTCGATCAACCGGGCGTAAGCACCCGCCAGTGCGGGGATATCGCCGCGCGGAATATCGGTTACGATCAGCACGCGCGCCTGCTGGGCGTAATCGAATGGGCTTTCATGCTCTGAGAGCATCGGGCGCACATCCAAATGATGGGCACCGCTTCTCGCCACGGCGCGGTCCCATGATGCGTCTTCGCCGGCATGGCCACCTTTTAGCGTTGCTGACGTGATCATCACCCCATGTGCGGGTTCCAGCACCGTCCGGGCAAATGGCTTCATCGGATCAAGCCATCGCCGTTCGATGCCGATATCGTACTCGCGAGCTTCCGAACGTTCGAGCGATAGCCAGTCCACAAATTCCGGGTCTGCGGGGCCCCCGATCCTGACGAGCAAGGCCTCCCAAGCGGCGATCATGTCAGCCCGCCATGCCAACGAATGGCGCGCCCCTTCGATCCGGGCTCGGCCTTGACCATCCAGCCAATCCGGCGGGTCGGGAAGGATAGCTTCGAGGCGCAAAGCAAGCTGGAGCAGGGGGCGGCGGATTTCCGCCAGCGCAGCCTGTGCCTGAACGGTCAGCTCGATAAAGCTGCCGTCAAGCTGGGCGGCTTCCGTTTCAAGGCCATATCCTGCCTCAATCCCACCACTCTCGTCACGGGCATAGACCAGAGCGCGCACGGCCCCAAGCAGCGCCTCGATTGGACCTGACGGCGCATTCTCCGCAAGGCGCGCAAGCCAACCATCAACGGGTAGAGCTTCGGCTGCTTCGATGGCTGCGGCTATGGCCTTGCCACCCGCTTCGTCATAGCTGCCGATATCTGCCAGTCTTGCCGACAAACCGCGCCTGCGCCCGCGCGATTTACGCTCTGGCCCAATAATCCAGCGGCGCAGTTCGATCATCTCACCGCCGGTGAACGAAACGGCGAAAGTTGAATCCGCGGCCGAGAAGATGTGGTGGCCTTCGTCAAATACGACGCGGGTCGGGCGCTGGGCGGCATCCCGACCCCGAGCGGCGTTGACCATGACCAAAGCATGATTAGCGATCACGAGATCAGCGCGAACGCTGGCTCTACTAGCCCGTTCGATGAAGCATTTGCGGTAGTGAGGACAGCCCGCATAGACGCACTCGCCGCGCCGGTCGGTCAATGCAGCGATGCCGCGTTGGCGATAGAGCGTGCCAAGCCAACCCGGTAGATCGCCGCCGATCATGTCTCCATCGCGGGAGAAAGCGGCCCATCGCGCCACCAATTGCGCAAGGATCGCGGCGCGGCCTGCAAACCCGCCTTGCAAGGCGTCTTCAAGGTTGAGCAGGCACAGATAGTTTTCACGACCTTTGCGCACCACTACCGGCGCGCTGTCATCGTCCCGCAAGTCAGGCCAGGCCCGGCGGCTTTCGGCGCGAAGCTGGCGCTGCAATGCCTTGGTGTAAGTAGAGACCCAGACGGTACCGCCTGATTCTTCAGTCCAGAGGGAGGCGGGGGCGAGATAACCCAGCGTCTTGCCAATGCCAGTTCCAGCTTGGGCAAGAACGACGCGGGGTTCACCCGGTCCCTGTCGGGGAAGGAATACGTTACGGGCGGCAGCGGCATAATCGCGTTGGCCGGGGCGACGTTCCGCACCTGTGCCAGTTAGCACTTCCAGCCTTGCCACGACGCCTTCTTCGGACAGCGAGACTTGTCGTGGCTGCGGCTGTTCCGGTTCTTCCTCCCACTCAGGAAGCTTGGAGAAGATCCATTTCTCCGCCCGTTCCGGCCGCTTCACATAATGGGTGAGCGGGCCTGCCCAGGGCCACCTCAGGCGGGTGAGGGATTGCAGTGTGCTCCAGGCGCCTTCGCGTTCGATCCAGTCCGCGCTTTCACATCGCGATAGAAGAACCTGCGCTGCCTGGCGCAGAAGTTCCGGAACTTGGTCGTCGCTTTGTGGTTCGGTCAGTCCCAGTCTGTGAGCCAACCCTTTGGGAGTGGGCACCACGAACTGCGCAGGATGCACGAAGGCGAATAGCTCCAGAATGTCGAGGCCGGATATGTCGGGATAGCCAAGCCGTGTCGCCAGCAACGGCGCATTGAGAATGAGGTGAGGCGTATCTGCGGCCGCCGTGATCGCCGCTCCCTTTGCGACAGTGCGGGTCGTCCCCTCTGTATCAGACAGCCAGCAACCGGCGTGGCTGGCGTGGAGAGCGGGCAGGTGGAGAGAAGCCATCAGAAATGCTTAGCTGCATCGGAACGAAGTGGAAACATTGTTCCGCAGCTTTCCCCTATGCGGATCGATCGTCATGTAAGGTGAAACGTATGGTGTTCAGCCTTGAGCCGGGATTTCCATTCCCGCCGCTTCAAGACCCTTTTTCACTGCTATAATCACTCTGCTCTTGGTTTCGCGCATGTCGTGACGCACTGAGTCGGTCCACCACAGCACCTGAATTTCCACCGAATGCGGTGCAAAGCCTCGGACGAAAACTGCCGCGGGCTTCTCCTTGTGCACCGCGTCGATGCCTTGCGCGGTTGCCATGATCACAGCTTGCGCGCGTTCAAGGTCTGCATCCAGGCCCACACGAACGATAACTTCATCACGGCGAAGGGCTTCGTCAGTGAGAATCTTTACCGGCTTTTTGAAAAGCATCGAGTTGGGGACAACCGTCAATTCATTGGATGGCTGGCGGATATGGGTTTCGCGGAGGGTGGTTTTTTCAACCCGGCCCGTGATGTTTTCCGCCTCAATCGTATCGCCGACGTTCATCTTGTTGCGCAGCATCAGCAGAACACCGGCAAGGAAGTTCTCCAAAATGTCCTGAAAAGCAAAGCCTATTGCGACTGCGCCAATGCCCAACCCAGCGATTGCCCCGCCAGGTGTAAAGCTCGGTATAGCGATGGTTAGTGCGAGCACGACACCCACTATCCAGATCGCGATCCGCACCAGCGTGACGATCAATTGCTTCAGATCTGCCCGAAGCGAGGTGTGGCGGGTAATCCGGTTCGCAATGTTGACCGCGAAACGGGCGACCATCCAAGTGAACAGCAGCACAATCGTGGCGATGACCAACGATGGCAGCGCCAGGACCGCACCTCTTGCCATTGCCTCTAATTCTTCTCGCAACGCTTGCACGTAATTCAAGGGCTTAATCTCTTCCATAACGTCGCGGACAAACCGGCTTTACCCTGTCTCGTTCCGCGCGGCGCGCGCTCTTGTCCAGCCCCGGTTGTAGCTTGTTCCCGCTTTTTGGCGTGGGAATGCCTTCTGCACTTGCGAAAGGAGGCGTGACGGGCATAGGACGCGGCCCATGACAGATGCTATTTCCGATGAAGAGCTGTTGCAGGCCGCCCGCGTTTCCAAGGCATGGCCGTTTCAGGAAGCGCAAAAGCTTTTGAAGCGATATCCCGAAGGTAAACCCGGCGGGGCGCCGGTGCTGTTTGAAACTGGATACGGACCTTCGGGCTTGCCGCACATTGGCACGTTTCAGGAAGTCCTGCGCACCACGCTGGTGCGACGAGCTTACGAAACCCTGACGGGCGGCGCCCCGACGCATCTGATCGCTTTCAGTGATGATATGGACGGGCTGCGCAAGGTTCCGGACAACGTGCCGAACCCCGATATGCTGCGCGCGCATTTGGGCAAGCCGCTTTCGCGCATTCCCGATCCGTTCGAAAAGTTTGAGAGCTTTGCACATCACAACAACGCGATGCTGCGTGAGTTTCTGGATAGGTTCGGGTTCGAATATGAGTTCGTCTCGGCATCCGAACGCTATAATTCCGGCGCGTTTGATGATGCCCTGCGCGGCGTTCTACGCCACAACCAAGCCATTCTGGACGTGATGCTGCCGACTTTGCGGGAGGAACGGCGCAAGACCTACTCGCCGGTTCTGCCGGTTTCGCCAACCACCGGCGAAGTTCTTCAGGTGCCGATCGAGATCGTCGATCCCGAGGCGGGCATTGTTCGCTTCGAAGATGGCGGAACCACGGTTGAACAATGCATTTTTGGCGGCAACGCAAAGTTGCAATGGAAGGTAGACTGGGCAATGCGCTGGGTCGATCTGGGCGTCGATTACGAGATGTGCGGCAAGGATCTGACTGACAGCCTTACGCAGTCCGGCAAGATCGCGCGCATCCTTGGCGGACAGCGTCCTGAAGGCCTGATTTATGAGCTGTTCCTCGATGAAAACGGCGAGAAGATTTCCAAGTCAAAGGGTAATGGCCTCACGATCGACCAGTGGCTGACATACGGTACCGAAGAAAGCCTTGGCTTCTATCTGTTCCGTGAGCCCAAGAGTGCCAAGCAACTGCACATCGGCGTTATTCCTCGCGCAGTGGATGAATACCTGCAGTTCCGCGATGCACTTCCCACACAGCCTGTCGACAAGCAGTTGGGCAATCCGGTCTGGCACTTGTTGCGCGCCACGGGTGACGGCCGCAATGGCGGGGAAAGTCTGCCAGTGACATTTGCGCTGATGCTCAACCTTGTTGGCGTGCTGGGGCCGAACGCGACCGCTGAGCAGGTCTGGTCGTACCTCGGAAATTACGTGGGCAATGTCGATCCGGCCAGCAATCCGCAGCTCGAAAAGCTGGTGGCCTGTGCGCTCGCCTATAACCGTGACTATATCGCGCCCACATTAAGCCGCCGCGCGCCTGAAAGCGCAGAAGCCGCAGCGCTTGCCGCTCTTGATCAGCAACTTGCGGCCACGGCAGAGGACACTAGCGCCGAAGACCTGCAGACCATGGTCTACGAAATTGGTAAGGACCCGCGCTTCGGGTTTGAGAACCTGCGGGACTGGTTCAAGGCGTTGTACGAGACGCTGCTTGGGTCTTCGCAAGGGCCTCGCATGGGAAGTTTTATCGCGCTCTACGGGATTGCGCCTACTCGCAAGCTGATTGCCGAGGCATTGGAACGCGCCTGATGATCAACACCAGACTCTCGTGCGGAACCACTTGGTAATGACGTATTTCACACCCGTTTCCACCGGGAGCGCGGCGTGGATTGTATCAATGTTCGGTTTGCCCTCCAGGGTAGCGTTGTTCCACAGCAGCAGCACCCCGGATTGCGGCCGAATGCGGATCTGGAGATTGGGGAACTCCGTTTCGCCGCCCTTTTCCACGTCGTTCAGGTAAGCCATAGCGGTCCAGCTTCTTTGTCCGCCGCGCTCGGCCTCTCCCGCCCAATAGGCCGCATTGGTATCGAACCAGTCGCAGTGTTCGCGAAACTCCTGTCCCGGGAGATAACGCTGCCCTTGAATGGTTTCCCCCCAAGCCATGTCGATGCCGAGCAAGTCTGAAAACCGGCGCTCAATCATCTTCACAAAGCTGTCGGACGTGTCCACGTCGCCGGAAAAACTGGTTCGGTAGGATTCGATGTAGACATCGTCGAAGAGTGCCGATGGTTTCGCCACCCGATCAATCATCTTCATCAGGTGAGAGCATTCGTCCGGGCTGATAAAATCGGAGATTGCGTAGATCTCGGCTTTTTCAACCGGCACTCTATAAACGGAGGGGTCGGCCGCAAGCCGAGTTCTGATCTGATCACCGAGTTGGGCGAGCACCTCCCGATCCGGATTCGAAGCGATGCTCATGGCTGAGTGTTCCAACATTGCAATGGAATGTGATTGGAAAGTTTGACGGAATGGTGATCAAACTTGCAGCAGTTTGAAGTTTGGCTAATTCTTTGCTGCATGACCGTTCAAACCTCGCCCAGTCCGCGCCATCCGCGTATCGTGATGCTGCTGCATTGGCTTATCGCCCTTTTTGCGATCGTCAACTGGAGGTTGGTAGAGGCGGCCGAACATGCTTCCAAGCCTGATAAGCAAGCGCTGATGGGCAACCATTTTGCAATCGGCATTATCATATTCATTTTGGCATTGGTAATGATCGGCTGTAAGGTAACACACAGGTCTCCTCCGCTCGCAAACCACTTGAAGGCCTGGGAAGTTGCACTGGCCAAAGTCGTGCACTTATTGTTCCTGATCCTTCTAATTGTGCTGCCAGTTCTGGGATGGGTCGCGATGTCGAGCTTTGGTCGGGGGATCAGCATGTTCGGCCTATTTACCTGGCCCGCGCTTCCAGTGGGCGCCAACCCGGATCTCGCCGGAACGCTTTTTGAGATTCACAGCATGTTGGGCAAAATCCTGGTAATTCTGCTTGGATTACATGTGCTCGGCGTGTTGAAGCACCAGTTCCTGGATCGGGACGGCAATCTCTATCGGATGCTGCCGTTCGGCAATCCCAAGGCGTAATGCGGCCTTCTGATACAACGATCCACCCGCTGCGCTTTCGCGCGCGGGTGGATTAGTTTCGCGTCAAGCGTGCGTCAGGAGTTCACGCGGGACGCTTACCAGAAGAAATCATAGATCACGTCAACGACCTGGCCAGTGTAGGTGTCAACCAGCAGCACGTCGTCATAGTACCGTACCCAGCGATATGGGCCGTAGACATCCGGCAGACGATATTGCCACGGGTTATTAATCCAGTAGCGGTTTGAATAGAACACTGAGCCAAGTGTCAGGCCAACGCCGATCCGACGATAGCTGTAATTGCGCTGAGGCGCATAATAACGTCCGATCCGATAGGCGTTGCGGTTCTGCGCACGATGGTGCTGCCAGTTGTAACGGTTGTTATTACGCCATTCGCGATCCCACCGGCGGTTGTCGTTGTTACGCCAGTTGTTGTCACGGCGATCGTTATTGCGCAGATTGGTGTCGCGGCGATCATTATTGCGCCAATTGTTATTGCGGCGATCGTCGTTGCGCTGATTATTTTGCAAACGCCGCTCGTTCGCCGCTCGTTCCGCTTCTCGGCGTTGAGCAGCGTTGCTGCGCAAGTTTTCGTTCCGGCGCTGGTCGTTTCCGCGCACGGTGGCATCGCGTCTAGCGTCTACGCGGTTTTGAGGCTGTTGGCCCTGGACTCGCCGTTCCTGCTGTTGCACCTGCGGCGGAGCGGCTTGTGGTGATGCAGGAGCGCGGCTCTCGTTGCGCCGTTCCGAATTTGCGCGCACGGCTGCGGCGCGATTATTAAAAGCACCGCCACGATTTTCACGCTGCTGGCTTTGCGCTTCAGCCCCACCACGGCGGCCATCGCGATCCTGCGCGAAAGCGGCGGCTGGCATAGAGGTGAGCGCGATGACGGCGGCCAGCGCACTCCAACCCATGGCTCTGACGGTAGAACGATTTGCTCTTTGAGACTTTAAGGACATAGTCGGATACTCCATCCAACCTGCCGCTTTTAGAGTAAGCGGATCAGTGACGTACTAGATCGCATACTCGTCCTGTCTGACCAGTGAACCCGTTGGTTGCCTTCTGTTCAGCTTAATCGAAAGGTATCTGAACATTAGTGACCGCATCTGCCGGGTTTTGCCAACCCGGCAGACAGCGTAGCGGTCTCTACGCGCTCAGATCAGCGCGTAAGCTTCTTATAGGCAAGACGTGTGGGACGATCTGCAGCATCGCCAAGACGACGACGCTTATCTTCCTCATAAGCTTCAAAGTTACCTTCAAACCATTCAACGTGGCTGTTGCCTTCGAACGCAAGAATGTGAGTTGCCAGACGATCGAGGAAGAAGCGATCGTGGCTGATGACCACAGCGCAGCCAGCGAAGTTTTCAATCGCTTCTTCAAGCGCGGCAAGCGTTTCCACGTCGAGGTCGTTGGTAGGTTCGTCGAGCAGCAACACGTTGCCGCCTTCCTTCAACATCTTTGCCATGTGGACACGGTTGCGCTCACCGCCGGACAACTTACCGACGTTTTTCTGCTGGTCAGCGCCTTTGAAGTTAAACGCACCCACATAGGCGCGGGTCGACATGTCGTGACCGTTGACCTTCATGTAATCGAGCCCGTCGGAAATTTCTTCCCATACGTTCTTGGTAGGATCGAGATGATCGCGGCTTTGGTCCACGAAACCGAGGTGAACCGTGCTGCCGATATCGATTTCGCCCGAATCCGGCTGTTCCTTGCCAGTGATCATCTTGAACAGCGTGGATTTACCCGCACCGTTCGGTCCGATCACGCCCACGATGCCGCCCGGCGGAAGAGTGAAGGACAAGTTCTCGAACAGCAGCTTGTCGCCGAATGCCTTGGTAACATTCTTCGCCTCGATAACCTTGCTGCCAAGGCGTTCAGGGACTTGAATGACGATTTGCGCCTTGCCCGGCTTGCGTCCGGCTTGTGCTTCCTGAAGCTGCTCAAACTTACGGATACGTGCCTTTGACTTTGTCTGGCGCGCAGCCGGGGTTTGCCGGATCCACTCAAGCTCTTCCTTGAGCGCTTTGGAACGACCCGATTCCTCTCGGTCCTCCTGCTCCAGACGCTTGGCTTTTTTCTCAAGGTAAGTTGAGTAGTTGCCCTCGTACGGGAAGTATTTTCCGCGATCGAGCTCAAGAATCCATTCAACTACGTGATCAAGGAAGTAGCGATCGTGGGTGATCATCAGCACCGCGCCCGCATATTCCTTAAGGTGGTTCTCAAGCCATTCGACCGACTCTGCGTCAAGGTGGTTGGTCGGTTCGTCAAGCAGCAGGATTGAAGGCTTCTGAATCAGCAGGCGAGTAAGCGCTACCCGGCGCTTTTCACCACCCGAGAGGCTGTCAACTGACCAATCACCCGGCGGGCAGCGTAGTGCCTCCATCGCCAGTTCAAGTTGGTTGTCCAGCGACCAGCCATCGGCAGCGTCGATCTTTTCCTGAAGCGTGCCCATCTCTTCCATCAAGGCGTCGAAATCGGTGTCGTCCTTTGGATCGCCCATTTCGGCACTAATGGCGTTGAAGCGATCGACCATGTCGGCCACTTCGCGCGCGCCGTCCTTGACGTTCTCCAGGACCGTCTTCGTCGGATCGAGCTGGGGCTCCTGCTCCAGGTAGCCGACCGTGATGTTCTCACCCGGCCAGGCTTCGCCGGTGAAGTCCTTGTCGACACCGGCCATGATTTTCATCAGCGTCGACTTACCGGCGCCGTTCGGACCGACGATGCCAATCTTGGCGCCCTGGTAGAATTGCAGGTTGATGTTCGAAAGCACCGGCTTGGGCGCGCCGGGGAAGGTTTTCGTCATGTCCTTCATGACAAAGGCGTATTGGGCGGCCACAGGGGTCTCCAAAAGAGCGGGTCTACAGGTATGGGATTTCGCAGCGGGACATAGCGATCCGA
>JAZQRJ010000107.1:0-12532 GCA_045629505.1 Novosphingobium sp. | reverse complement strand
GGTGGCCATTCGCAATTTCCGCTTCATCAGGATGATATTGATGATCGGATTAATCGATGGCCGTATATTCTCCCTTATGATGTTTGATTAAAACCAAATTAACCACTTTTAAGGTTTCAATTATCTTAATAATAAATCAGTGATTTTTCATAGGCACATGTAAAATGTCCCCGAGAAATGTCGATACAATTACGACATTTTTTCAATCAAGCTGTTCTTATTTGTAAAGATATCACAAATTTCAAAGTTATATTTAATATAGCAATTTGCTCTCTGCTTTTTTTCAAAAATTCTGTTCTAAGTCTTTCGAAAAAGCCACAACCACTTCTGGCAATTAATTGTGCATATGCGAAAGGATGCGCCTTGTGGACCCATCGCAGAGCGCTATACCTAAAGGCGCATGGCGCGTGGAACCCTTGTGAGATTGGCGCCAAATCGTGAGGGTTTGCAATTGTCAGGAGCGATGGCTTGAAGGTTTCCGTCGGCATAAAGGCTCTTAACGAGGAAAAGCACATCAGCAAGGCGCTCGAAAGCGCTCTTGCTGCAGCGCAGCAACTGGGCGGAGAGGTAGTTCTTGCAGACAGCGGTTCCACCGACCGCACGCTGGAAATCGCCAGCCGCTATCCCACAAGCCAGTATCCCCTTCGTGTGGTCCAGCTTGCCAATCCCGCAGAGCGATGCTGTGGAGCGGGTGCACAGTTGGCATTCGAAAACGCGCAAGGCGAATACTTTTATTTGCTCGATGGAGACATGGTGCTCCACCCAGACTTTCTGCCGGCCGGGATCGCCTATCTCGAAGCCAATCCCGATGTTGCCGGCGTCGGCGGACAGGTCCGGGAAATGGAAACTACGGCGGAGGAGTTCCAGATCCGCGCCAAAGCTACTGCACAGAACGTTGGCTGGCAGCCCGGGATCGTTGACCGGCTCGATTGCGGAGGCCTTTATCGCGCCGATGCCATTCGGGATGTGGGCTGGTTTGCCGACCGAAACCTTCATGCCTTCGAGGAATTCGAGCTTGGCGCGCGCCTGCAGGCGAAAGGCTGGAAACTCGCCCGCATCAATCATCCGGCGGTGGAGCACTATGGCCATGCGTTGAGCGGGTACAAGCTGCTCGTGCGCCGAATGCGATCGGGCTATTCGGGCGCGCCTGGCGAAGTGCTGCGCGGCGCCCTGGGACGAGCTCACCTGCCAGTTGTCCTGCGAGGGCTTGGACACGTACGCAACGGTATCGCGGTGATCTGCTGGTGGCTGGCGCTGCTCGCCAGTATAGCAACGCAACACTGGGCTGTCCTGCTGGGCCTGATACTCCTCCCGCTTGCATTTCTTAGCTGGCGCCGCGGCTCGTTCCGGCTTGGGCTCTATTCGCTTACCGCCTGGAACGTAAGCGCGCTGGGCCTGATACAAGGCCTCTTGCGAGCCCGGACGAACCCCCAGCGACCGATCCAAGCCAAAGTGCTTGCCGAGCCCGAGGTGGGGATGTCTGACGATAGCACAGTGACCCGCCGGACCGTGACATCATAAGACGACCACGGTGCTATCCTTCCTAGACGCCTCACCAAAACTTCAGCGTTACGTAGTTGCGGGGTTGGGACCAATTTCGGGAGCGGTTTCCCAATTCGTTCTCTCCCTGCTGCTTCTGCGGGCGTTGTCCCCGTCGGAATTTGGCAGCTTTTCTTTCCTGCTGATCGGCTCGCTTTTTACCGCTGGTATCTACAGCGCGCTGTTCTGCGCCCCCCTTCCCGCTCTGCTCAACAGCGCGGCAGAAGATGATCGGGCACCCTTGCTCCGCTGTATCTTTGGAGTGAGCATTATCGGTGCGGGCGCCGCGCTGCTCTTGTTCCTCGCCTTTGGCTTGCTGCTGAGCAGACCCTTGCCGGAAGTGTTCCTTTTTGCGCTTTACGTGGCGTTCTTCCTGCTGCGCTGGCTCGCACGGGCCTATGCCTATGCCACTGGCAACCGTGTCCGCACGATGATTTCGGACCTCACCTATTCCATCACGTTGCTGGCCGGTATCGGCGCGCTTTTCCTGTTCCACACCGTGACGATCGAACTGGCCTACGCGATCATGCTGTTCAGTGTCGTGGTGGGACTGCTGACGTTTGGCTGGCCCCATCTCAAGCACCAGCTCTCATCGTTCTATCCGCACGCATTCAGAGACTATCTGCCTATCTGGCGCACCCATTCGGGATGGTCGTTTATGGGCATCGTGACCACCGAGGCGACGGTCAATGCCCACGTCTATCTGGTCACGCTGGTAGCGGGGCCGGCAGCATATGCTCCCATTGCCGCTACCGCGCTTATGATCCGTCCGGTCGGTGTGCTGCAGAATGCGCTTGAGGAGTTTGAACGCGCGCACATGGCCGTCGACATTGCAGCAGGCCGACTTCAAGCAGTACGGCGCTCTGTAATGCAGTTTCGCCTCATGCTGATAGCGGTTCTCCTCGCCGTGGCATTAGGGGTGACGGCAATGTTCGTACTTGTCCCCCGTATCATTTTCCCACCTCAATATCCGCTTGTTGAACTGGCGACGGGAACCGCGCTGTGGATGATGGTATCCAGTATGCGTGTAATCCGTGTGCCGGAATCCGCGATGCTTCAGGCGGCGGGAGCGTTTCGACCGCTAGCCTGGGCAAGCGCAGTTTCGTGCGGGTTTTCGATCGCATCGGTTCTTGCACTGCTTTTTCTGGTTGGGCCGATTTGGTCAATCGGCGGCATCATTGCTGGCGAAATCGCATTCAGCCTTGTGGTTCTTAGGCAATCGCTGCGGTGGCGCGCTGCGGCTCAGAAGGAGACTGGGGCCGTTCTCGACGGCCAAATCGCCATTCTTGCGAAGGGGGATCCGGCATGACCGCCGTCACCGTCACGGCTGGTCAGGAGATTCGCCCGCGTTCAAAACCCACGCCTCAGTCCAAAAACCGCATACGCTACGATATACAGGCCCTGCGGGGCCTCGCGATTGCGCTGGTCCTGATTGACCACGCCGCACTTCCCGGATTTCCCGGCGGCTTCCTTGGGGTCGATATCTTTTTCGTTATCTCCGGGTTCCTGATGACCGGGATGATTGACGAGGCGCTGCGAAATCGCTCCTTCAGTCTCAAAACCTTCTACATCAAGCGAATTCGCCGACTTTTTCCAGCCGCCTATGCCACTCTGGCGGTCACTGCGCTGGCCGCGCCTTTCCTGCTGGGCGCGCTGGAATTCAAGAACTTTGTGGCCCAACTTGTCGGCGCGTTCACATTCACCGCCAATTTCTTCCTCTGGAGGCAGGCAGACTATTTCGGGAGCGGTGCGGAACTTAAGCCGCTGCTCCACATGTGGTCGCTATCGATCGAAGAGCAGTTCTATCTGTTCCTGCCGGTGTTGATGATGCTGTTGCCGATGAGACGGCGTTTGGCAGCAGCGGTGATGCTCACAGCAATCAGTCTGGTCCTGTGCCTTGTAATACAGCCGCGGAGTCCTTCAGCCACTTTTTATCTGCTGCCTTTTCGGGCGTGGGAACTCGGCTTCGGATGCGTCGTGGCCTTGCTGGTTAGAAGAAACATGATCGCGGCTGGTCGCTATCCGCTGATGCGGCTCATCTGCGCAGCGATCCTTGTTGTCACGCCGATGCTGGCTGGCGATGCAGGTCACCCTGGCGGCGCCGCGCTCATAGTGTGCTTGGCTACGGCGGTTCTACTCATTCCCGGAGGTGATAGCAAAAAACTGGGCACCCTGTTGAAGCCCATGACGTGGATCGGAGACCGTTCATATTCTCTTTATCTGGTGCATTGGCCTCTGTTCGCATTTGCCAATAACCTGTTTCTGCAATCGCCGCCGATGAAGCTCAACATGCTGTTGCTGGCGATCGCATTCGTGTGGGCCGAGGCGCAATATCGGTGGATCGAACAACCTCTCCGCCGCTTTGCATTAACGCCTGTCAGCATCGGATTTCTTGTTCTCAGCCCGGCACTGATCCTCGGCATGTGCCTGGTGTGGAATGCCAAAATCAGCAAAATTGCGATCGATCGTCCCGCAGTGCGCGGAATTGCGGCAGAATGTGCTTATAACAACTCCTTCACCGCAAACCCCGCTTGCCAGACCGGCCCTAACCCCGAAATCCTGATTTGGGGCGACTCTTTCGCAATGCAGGTAGTGCCCGGGATTCTTGCTTCGAGCGAAAAGCCGGTTGTCCAGGCAACGCGCCACACCTGCGGTCCGTTTCTGAACATTGCTCCGGTTGATGGAAAGATACGGACCAGCGATTGGGGCGAGAGCTGCATCGGCTTCAATGAATCCGTGCTGGAATATCTTAAGAACACGCCTTCGGTGGACACCGTCGTTTTATCGAGTTCAGTGAATCAATACCTGCCCGATAACGGTGATGAGCATTGGCAGACGCAGGTTCGCAGCAATAATGGAACCCAGCTTCAGCCTACTGATGAGAAGCTTTTAGTCCGCGGCCTTCAAGACACGGTCGCAGCCATAAGGGCGCTTGGCAGAAAAGTGATACTCATCGCACCTCCGCCATCCGTTGGCCTGGACATGGCGCGATGCCTGGATCGCAAACAGTTGGGTTTGCCAGTCATTGCAGAGCGCCAGGATTGCCGCTTTACACGCGACGATTTTATCGACGCACGCAAACCCGTTCTCGATTTTCTGTCGACCGTTCATGAGCAGCGCATCGTGCCCGTTCTGGACATGACCAACGTTACCTGCGGACCGCAGATTTGTAACACGTCATTAGACGGGACAGTGCTCTATCGCGATGGCGCGCATCTCAGCAGCCAGGGCTCTGCCCTGCTTGGAGAACGCATGGATTGGGGTGACTGGATCACGCGAAACGCCCGCTGATCGGCTGAGCGGTTTCGCACGCAACCCTCTATTCGCTTGAAACAGCTTTAACTGGCGCGTGCCCGGTCTCGGTCTTGATAGTGGTCCCGGCAATGATTCTATCGAGATCGTCCTTGATCAAGCCAATGACCTGCCGAGAACCTGCTGCCGAGAAATGGCCACTATCGAACTGCAGCGGCACTCTATCACTGGCCCAGGATTGGCAACTGCCTTCCGGACATAATTTCTCGTTTAATGAGATATACGGCACGCCGGTTTTCGAGGCGATATCGCGCAACCCTTTATCAATTGTGCCAACGCTCGGATCGAGAAAACGCCGGACCAAATCGGGTTCCCCCCTGCGGTCTGCTTCCACCAGAAGCCTCGGCAATTCGCTTTTGTACTGGGGCGGGGGGCCAACCAGTATAATCTGCGTGCCCGCGAGACGCTGATCGGTCAAAGTGTTCTGCAAAAGCGAATAGTTCTGGGGCAACCAACGTGCGGCGAGAATAACCACGTCCGGCTTATGCTGGGGCACCCATTGACCGAGCATTTCACTAAAGAAGTGCTGGCATTTGTTATCGCCATTCCCCGGATAGATCATCGGCGTGCAGCCCACCATTGTGGCTTGAGCGATGTCATACCGGTCGCGCAGCGTCTCCATGCCCGGCCAAAGATGCGCAGCGTAGCTATTGCCAATCAGCAAGATGAACGGCTTCTCACCCCGCACACCCAGGCACTGCCCGGGCTTAAACTCCTGCGTGTAATCAACAATGAAACAAGTGCCGCTACGATAGCTATCGTCCTGGCTGACACCTGCATAACTGGCGACAGATCGCTGTTCGGCCGTATAGCGCTTCGCCAGTCCATCAGATGCCATCAGCGCGCCCGCGCACCCTATCGCAACCGCCATCACGATCGCGGCGCCAGCAAACACCGACTTGTCTGACCAGCGCCTCCCCTCATTACGGATCGGGATTTCTACGAAACGCCATGTCAGCACAGAAAGGAAAAACGCGATCGCGACGCATATGAGACCGCGCGTGATGCTTGGGGGTGCCACTAGCGAGTTCGACGCGAAAACCAGCACTGGCCAATGCCAGAGGTAGAGCGGGTAGGAAATCTTCCCCACGAACACTGCGGGCCGGATGGAAAGCAACCGCGAAACCAGCGTGCCCTCCCCTGCCCCGGTGTAGATGATGAGCGCCGCCCCGATGCAAACGGGCAATGCCGCCAGACCAGGAAATGTTGTCTGGCCGCTGTACTTCCAGCAGCACCACAGGATCGCTAACACGCCGGCCAGCGCCAGCACGTCATTGATTTTGCGGGTGGCAATGCGGTTGGGAATCAGCGCCAGCGCGCCGCCCAATGCAAGTTCCCAGCCCCTGCTCGGCAGCAGGAAAAATGCGGCGCTGTGGTTCTGTGTCACCATGTATGACGCGGCGATCAAGCTAACGACGCAGGTCGCAATGACCACGATTCGCACCCATCCCCGGCCTATAGCAAAGGCCATCGCCAGGATGACCGGCCATAGAATGTAGAACTGCTCCTCTATCGCCAAAGACCATGTGTGCAGCAACGGCTTTGCTTCAGAGGCAGCGTCAAAATACCCGCTCTCATTGAAGAACAGGAGATTGGACCCGAACAGTGTTGTTGCCGCTAGCGAGCTGGCATAATCTATCAGTTCGTCGGGCATCAAGATGATCGATGCCACTGCAGTGGTTAGTGCCATCACCAGAAACAGAGCAGGGAAAATGCGCAAAATCCGGCGACGATAAAACTGGCTGAGCGAATATGTACCGCTCGCCAGTTCGCGCGTAATTATTCCGGTGATGAGGAACCCGGAAATGACGAAGAATACGTCAACGCCAACATAGCCCCCACCAAACCCGCGAAATCCCGCGTGGTAGAATACCACTGGCAGAACTGCGAGCGCGCGCAACCCATCGATATCGGCGCGATATGTATGCACAGTGTCAGGTAGCGCAGAGGGCACCGCACTGTGAACTGACGCAAGGTTTCGGCCCGCATAAGCTAGCGAAGCGAACCGCAATTTACGAGCCCTGTAGAGAGATGGTTGGCCAATATGTCCTGCCCGAAACGCCATTGCTCATCTTCCGCCGCTGTGGAGCAGCGCAATAAGTATGGGGCCGTAATAGCCTGGATTGTGCTAAGGCGTCTGGAGCGGCGATCCAGCCATTGAGGAAGCGAAAATCCTCACCCACCTCCGACGGCCCGCCCTGCAGATAAATTTTCATGCAACCCCACAGTTGATCTTGCAGTCGCCCATATTAGCGGCTGGTCAAAACCGTATATGCCGCCTGACCGTTATGACTTTCCGTGATGACTTTCACTTCATAACCAATAATTTACAGTTAAGCAGGCTAATTATGTTCGGTTCATCTCATTTTGGGGCACAAATTCTTACAGCAGGCAGTCTCCACAATTCGAACTTAAGAAAAGGGCTTAATATTAGTGCAAATTCAGCAGGAATTCTCATTCCTTCCGAAATGTACTGCAGTTAGACTGCCACCAGCTTTTGCTCATCAAACTTGCGTATCAACGCAACAGTAGCCTCGATGTTTCGCCGGCTTGATGCCCCGAACAGTATGGATTCAACGTAAGGTTCGTTCACCACCCACTCGATCGCTTCATCAGGAGAGATCGCGCCAGATGCCAGCACCGACATGGCGATAACCCGCGCCGGATATTGAGCAGTTACTTCGCGATAGGCATCGATCCCGCCCGACATACGGAATGCCGATTTGTTGACGTTGGCGCACACGATGGGATTCTTCAGGCCGACCGAATCCAATGCGGGCAACAGCATTGGCAGGTTCATGCTGAAGAAGCCGGCTTCCGCCTTGTACCGCGTGCGGACGTGTTCTTCAAAAATAGCGAAGGCATCGTAATAGCCTAGGCCAAGGATCAGGTCGGTCACGATATTCTGCAGGAAGATAACCGGCGTATCCAGATCCTTGAACGCCTTCATCTCGGCATCCACCAGCAAGGTGGCGATCCGCGCGACATCGCCGCTCATCAGCGCCTTGCCGCCACGCATCATGGCATCGACGATGCCACCCGAAGGCAAGAGCTGTTTCAGCGCGCCAAAATAGCCCAGTTCCGTTACCGCATTGGCGTACTTGTGAGCGTAAGGCATGCCGGGATAGAAGCGCAGGCCATCCCAGCGCCCGGGTTCGCTCCGGATAATCTTGATTAGCTCCATGATCCGCTCATGCGTGGTGCAGGCGAACCCACGCACGCCCACGTCATAGGCATCGTGCAGCGTGTCGGCGATGACGCCAATGTCCTGGAACTTCATCAACTGCTGCCGAGCCTTTTCTTCGGACGCGTGATTGATGCCGAAGAACTGGTTATCGCCGTACAAAATACGGTCCATAGTCAAATTACTTCCCCCTTCTGAAGCGGAGACCTGCCGGTACGCAGGAAATGAGCAATATTAGCGGTTGTCGTCTGCGGCGCGAACGGCGGCAGACCGTCCGCTTCCGGCAGAGGATTCGCGAGCAAATCGGATATGCCCGACTTCAACGCATCGACGTCGTCGACGATCTTCAAGCCGCGGACATGGCCGAAGCGCGCAGCAGTATGTAGCTGATGGTCCGTGGTGTGTTCGCGCAGGCCCGCCTGACGCGGGAGCAGCAGCATCTGTTTGCGAAGTTCCAGCCCCTGAAGGATGGAGCCCATGCCCACATGGGCTACGAAAAGTGAACAGGTTTCCAGCCGCTGGCGATACTCGCCATAAGGAACGATCCGCTCCCACGGAGCATGTTGCGGCTCATATTCGCCCTCGCCGATCTGGATAAACACCGGCTCTTGCGGGTTGTCTCGTGCCCATTCATCCACAGCACGCACAAACCTGTCGAACGGCAGCATGGATCCCACGGAAGCGAAGATCATATCACCGCCCCCCAATGTGGCACGCCTTCAGCCTCTGCCACTTCGGGCCATTGCGAAACGACTTGATGCGCAAGCTTGCGCGCCAGTCGCCCTGATGATGACATTCGCTCTGAATTGGCGATTGAATCCACCCACAACGTACGGGCTCCAAACAAGCGGCCCAGCACGATGAAGGCCAGCATCGGCGCGGAGCCGGTAGTCACAACAGCGGACGGCCGTTCCTTCAGGATTACGCGCAGTGCCTTGAGGAACACCGGCACGAAGCCTTTAACATCGAAACGCGACGCATCCGGAACGAGATAGAAGCGTGCATCGCCCACCTGCTCTGCATAGCTATCCAACATCGAGACAAAAACGACGTCGAATTCCTCGAATGCCGGACGCAAACGCAGGAGTTGAATCCAATGTCCGCCCCCCGACGCGATCGCCAGCAGCCTTTTACGTTTTGCCATCGACTATGCGCGTCCCATTACTCTGGCCAAGAGGCCGCGGCGTCGCGGCGCCGGCGCCGATCGGTCCACTTCGGCCGGCACGTAATCAGCTTGGCTGCGCTCTGCCAAAGCAGTTGCGCGGATCATCTCCAGCGTCAGGTCAGTCTGCGCCGCGCTGGCAAAATCGTTCTCCAACGCGCCGTTGCCCAGCGTGATGGCGCGGCCAAAAGCGTCGATTTGCGCCGAATATTCCTCACCACGCAGGTAGAAATCGACGTTATCGGTAAGCTCGGTGATGTTGCGCACCGTCCAGCCCTCACCATACCCTTCGGTGGGAGTGCCATTGGCACCCACGTAGGTCATCAATTCCTGCCGATCGACGATGATTTTGCCGCCATCGGCGTAGATCGTGATGCGCGTTGTCATCTTGCGCATGGTCTCGTCCGACCAGTTCACGGAAACCTGCCCGGTAACACCGTTCGGGAAGGTCAGATTGGCGTAAACGGCGTCCTCCACCCCGGACGAATACTGCTGGGGCAGTTCAGCTCCCCCGCACATTATCGGCGCGCCAATGTACCAGTTCATCAAGTTCACAGGATGGGCAGCATAGTCATACAGACATCCACCACCTTCCTTGGGATCGCTCCGCCAGGTTGCGGCGGTGGGCCGCAGGACGACGGGACCATATGCCTCCGCATGAACGTGCCGCACGCGTCCAATCACCCCTGAATCAATCAGACGCTTCGCTTCACCAAACGTGCCGACGAACCGGTTGTGATAGCCCACCTGCCCCACAAGACCGGCGGCAGCCGCTCTTTCAGCCAGATCCTTGCTGGCGGCAGCAGAAAGGGTCATCGGCTTTTCGCAGAACACGTGCTTGCCGGCGTCCAGCGCGGCGGAAACCATTATGTCATGAACCCGTGTAGGCGTTGCTATGATAACAGCGTCAACATCCGGCAGGGCCAGCGCGGCATTGTAATCGGATATGTAGCGGAAGCCGCAATATCGTTCAGCACCCTGCCCGATCAGCGATGAACTGTCGCAAACTCCGGCAACGCGGATATGCCGGCTGGCGTTAGTTATCGCCAGATGAGAAAGCCCCATTTTGCCGAGCCCGACAACCACGACACCCGGCATGTCGTCTCGAATCATATCATCGTCCCTCTGATCTAGTTCACCGCAGGATCGCACATGATCCCGCGGCTACCGCAGTGCAGCATAGCATATTTTAACTTACCCACACCACCACCCACACACGCAGCCAACAGCAAAAACATTATAAATCCATTCGGTTTCGCATTTGTCTGAACATCGAGCATACAGGAATGTTGCGAGCGCGGTCGGCCGCTTGGCACCCAAGCCTCGCTGCCGATCGATCAAAACCCCGGAATACTGCGCGCGAACAGTCCACATTCGTTAATTATGAACCCGCGCTTATTCGACAGAACCACACCCGCAAAGCGCCATTACGACACATTGGGTTGATCCCACTAGCAATTTTATCACCCAATGGTATCAGTTGATGCTCACAATCAGGGGGCCGATCGGCGACCACTATGGGTTACCAATGACCGGAAATTTACCTATCCAAATAGAAGGGGAGGTCGAGGTTCCCACCCGGCGGCGCAAGGCTAAATCCGGTAGAACGCTGCGCCTGTATTTTTACTGGAAACTGCTGGCGCTCGACATCCTGATCATCTTGGGCGTTCCGGTGCTGCTCAGCTTTCTGTTTATTTGGTTCGATGCAAGATATGACGTCAGGCTAACGCTTCCAATCGTTCCGCTTTACGTTGTGATCGCAATCAATGGCGGTGCCTACTCGCTAAATGTCCTGAAACGGCCAATCGAAAGCGTGCGCGTGGGCGTATCCGCGCTGCTCACCGCACAAATATCGCTGTTGGTCGTCATATTTTTCCTAAAGCAATCAGGTGAGCTATCGCGCCTGGCCATAGGCATAGGCGCAATCTCGACGATTGCCGCGCTCGCGGCGTCCCGCCTCGTCTTCGGTCAATACGTTCGGCGCAAAACGAATGGCCGCATGACCGACGAACTTCTGCTGATCGATGGTATGGAACCTGCTTTGAGCACCGACGGCATTCGCGTTGCGTATGCTGACGAGCTCTCGCTGGTGCCGGATCTGAAGGATCCTAAGATGCTCCATCGCTTCGGCATGCTCGCCAAATCGTATGATCGCATTTTGGTTGCCAGTGTACCAGAACGAAGGAAGGCCTGGACCCTGCTGCTTAAAGGCGCAGACATCGATGGCGAGATCTTAATGGAAGAAAGCAATGAATTGGGCGCGATCGGTATCGGCGACTTTCAGGGACGAGATACGCTGCTGGTATCGCGCAAGCCGCTCAGCCTTCCCAACCGGATAAAGAAACGCAGCCTGGATCTGGCCATCACTGTGCCGTTGCTGATCCTCTTGGCCCCGATGTTGGCGCTGGTGGCCATCCTCATCAAGCTGGAAGATGGCGGCCCGGTCTTGTTCAAACAGGACCGCGTAGGACGAGGCAACTGCCTGTTCAAAGTTCTGAAATTCCGCAGTATGCGCGTTGAGCAAAGTGACGCGGACGGAAGTAGGTCTGCCACTCGCGACGATGATCGCATCACACGTATTGGCCGGTTTATTCGATCTACCAGCATCGACGAACTACCGCAGCTCTTCAATGTCCTCATCGGAGACATGAGCCTGGTTGGGCCGCGCCCCCATGCCTTGGGTTCGCTGGCGGGAACACAACTATTCTGGGAAATTGACCAGACCTATTGGCACCGTCACCAGTTGACCCCCGGCATCACCGGCCTTGCCCAAATTCGCGGCCACCGGGGGGCAACGCACGATACATCTGACCTGGTTCATCGACTTAAGGCCGATATGGAGTATGTTCAGGGCTGGGATATCTGGCGAGATATCAGCATTTTATTCTCTACATTCCGAGTGATCATTCACCGGAACGCATTCTAGCTGTCCCTAAGCCTGGGTTTTCAAAGCATTAATGCAAGCGTGGCGATGATCGCCCACAATAGGCCGCTGCCGATAACTCCGAAAATCAGCCCGCGCCATAAGGATGACAACTCGCCAAACGCTTTGCGGTGGGGGATGATAGGTTGGTGCACGCCATCAGGTGTTGACTGATCGACAGTCATATCCCCTCCTCGGCCGGCTATATTTTTACCGTGCCGACGCTCGTATAACACGGATTGGCGCCATCAAGCACAGTTAAAATTTAGGAGCAGCAAAGCATCCGGCGATGGCCCGACCGCGCTGCGATGCTTATTCTGCGGCAGTTTCCATGCTAGCCACGTCTGTAGGGCGTCCCTTTCGTGTAAGAGAATCGTAGGGCATTACCGGGGAATCCAGCGCGCCCAGCCCC
>JAZQRJ010000106.1:0-52492 GCA_045629505.1 Novosphingobium sp. | reverse complement strand
ATTTTTCGCGATCTTCCATGGCTATGCCCATGGCGCGGAAATGCCGGCCAGCGCGAGCGCGATGTCCTATGGCGCGGGTTTCATGCTCGGCACTGCTCTTCTGATCGCGATGGGAATTGGATTGGGCCGTATCCAGAACCTTGCTGCCCAGCGGGCGGGTGGCAACCTGGTCCGCCCGGCGGGAACGGTGGCGGCGCTAGTGGGAGTTGGGCTGCTCACCGGAATGGCCTGACAGCAGTGATGAGGCAATGGCGGTGATATCAGACACATTCATCTCGTGTCGCCGCCGGGAAAAGCTGGGCGGGCGACATGACCGAAAAGCCCCATCCGGCCAAATTAGCTGCCCAACCCACTAACAAACCACCGATCCACGTGATTACGATGCAGCCGTTCTAACTGGTCGCTAAGACCCTGATCGAAGCAATGGCTGAGGCCTGTCGGCCTCAGCTTCCATATGCTTTACATCAAGACCCATCGCCGGGCAGGTCGTCGAGCTTTCCTCGCCGCCCGTACTTGTCAACGTTGTCATCATGGTTCGGCTCGCCAGCATAGGCAGACATATCGATGGAACCGCTCCGCTCCATCTGCTTCATATGGTCGACCAAGTCTTGCTCGTCTGTTTCGTCCAGGCCGGAAGCTGGCTTTTCACTGTCTTCCAGTTCAAATGCAGTAGTCGAAAGGTCGAGAGCTTCCTCAGCCACCGTGTGGCTTTGAGCATCTTCTTCTTGCTCGGGGTTATGGTTTTCGGGCGCCAACTCGTCCGTTTGTTCCTTCTCGCCCTCGAAGTCTGCCGGATTGCGTTCGGTCATGGTGCTTGCTCCTTCATTACAGCAACCGGCAGACACTCATGATGGTTCCCCAGCCAACCAGGCGGCGCAGGCCTGCGAGACTTAGCTTAGGCCTGGCCGCACTCGTTCAGGACGATGTTCCTTGGGAACGAATTAATACCCAATACATTGAAACAGAAAGGAGAGAACAATCGAAATCATGTGGTTTTTCGCGATCGTTGTCGGCCCCATTCTGCTGTTGGCTGCAATAATCTATGGAACGGTGCAGTACCGCAAACGGAATAAAAATCTGGATGCCTACTCAGACCGTATGGCCAGAGAGCTGCGTGAAGAATTGGCGGCCGAGGATGCGGGGCTTAAACCTCGGCAAGATTGATCAGTAGAAGATCGGGGGTGGCTTTGCAGTCCACGCCCGAAACGATTGGCCGCGCCTCACATCAACAAGGACCATGAGGGGCTCTGTATAGCCCGTCCTTGCGTTGCTCCAATTGCCGGAAGCGCCGCATACGAATAAATCCTGAAGCAGTCCATGAATGCGCCTGACTGCCCTGCCCTAAACAGGATCGGCGGCCGAACGAATCCGACCGCCGAAAATGGTATTGCGAATGGACGGATTAGAAGTCGAGCTTAAGTTCGACCCCCATCGTGCGACGATCCGGGAAGTTCTTCGTCCCCGCATAGCTGAAGTCGATCGAGCCAACACCGTAGCGCCGATCGGTCAGGTTACGGCCGAACAGAGCAAACGTGGCATTCAGGTCATCGTTGATCGGCATATCCGAAATGGCGAAGCGCGCGCCCAACAAACCATAGGAGTCGTTGTCAAGAATGTAAGGGAACGCCGAAGCCGAACGAACGTAAACGCCGTCGGTGCTACCGGTCCACGAGTAGTTAACCGTAAGCGACGGACGGCCGTAGCTTTGCATGGGGAACTCGTACGTCGCGTTGATATCCCACTGCGTATCCGGCACGTTCTGGAACAACGTTACGTTGGCGCAATCCTGCAGAACAGCCACGCCAGCGCTATTGTTGATTGGCGAGCAGCCCGGAAGCAGCGCGCCGCCTGTGCCGAGCGCACGCGGATAACGCTTGTACTTCATATCCACGTAGCCGAACGAACCCGACAGCGTAAGGCCATTCACAGGAATGACGATCGCTTCGATTTCGAAGCCCTTGTATTCAGCATTCGCGTTGACATTGATGTTGCCACCGCCGCCACCGCCGCCCGGAGGCGCAAACTGGGTGACCTGCAGGTTGTTATACTTGTTGAAGAACGCTGCTACGTTCAGACGAACGCGGTTGTCAAAGCCCTCAAGCTTGAAACCAGCTTCCCAAGCTTTGATCTTTTCCGGTGCGAAAACGGGAGAAATCGTAGGGCTTGTCGTGCGTGCGTTCAGGCCGCCGGCGCGATACCCGGTGGAATACTTCACGTAAGCCATCAGGTCGTCAGAGAACTTGTAGTTCGCGCCAACCATGTAGGACCAGTTGTCACCCTTGAGGTCCAAGGTACGGACAATCGGAGTGACCTGCGAGAAATCGCGAGAGTCATCAGTGTAACGAATACCGCCGGTGAATTCGACATCGCCGCCAAGAAATTCCGGGCGCCAGTCGACTTGCGCGAAAGCAGCCTTCGATTTGCTGCGAACGCTGTAATCACGGTAAGTAACGGAATCGAGCGCCAAATCCGGGTTGAGCACGAACGGCAGGCGTGTGGTGCCAAAATCGCGAGCGTCTTCATCAAAATAGAAACCGCCGAGCACAAAATTGAACTGCTGGTAATTACCAAGCAGCTGAATTTCCAGGGTTTTCTGCTTCTGATTTTGGAAACGCTCATTGAAGCCGTACCAGCCCGGCCAGGAAACGATGCCGCCCGCCGTCGGACCGCGAATATCCGAAGCACCGTAGTTGTTGGTGTCATCACGGCTGTAAGCGCGCAGCGCGCCAATGCCCTTGGCCGTAAGGTTGTCGTTCAGTGCATATTCCAGGGTCAGCTGAACGCCCTTTTGAATAATGCGCTGCGGAATGGGGTCAGCATAATTTTCGATCCGGAACAGCGGCTCGTCGGTGACCGGAATGGTGTTACCACCATAGTTCGGCGAATTCTCAAGGAACTCGAGGAAAGCAGGAGTGCCGGCCACCAGCTGAATCATGGGGGGGACGCCGCCCATCTTGGTGTAGTCGGCAGAGACAGTGGCTTGGAAATTCCCCCATTCGCCTTGGATCTTGCCCCAGTATGCATCCGACTCTTCAGAGCCGGGATCGAGACGGTCGGGAATGCCGACGTTATCTTGGATGCCGTCACGCTGACGGCGCTGATAGGCAAAAGACGCCTTGATATTGGAACCACCGATCAGGCCGGTGTCAATGCGCGCACGGTACTGAATGGCATCGAAGCTTCCGTAACCGACACGAACCACCCCGCCGAAATCATCGCTCGGTGTATGTGTTTCGATTACAATGGCGCCGCCGGTGGTGTTGCGTCCAAACAGTGTCCCTTGCGGGCCGCGCAAGACCTGAACAGAATCAGGTTCCACGATGTCCATCGCTGCAGTCGAAATGCGTCCATAAGGCACACCGTCGATATAGAAGCCGAACGGTGCGTCATTCCCGATGATGTTGTCGGCATAGGAGATGCCGCGCATCGCAACTGCCGCGGCACCCATGCCGCCCGGCGTCGCTGTCACCTTGAGGTTCGGCGTGATGCGCGAGATATCGACGAAGTTTTCAATGCCGCGCTGTTCGAGGGTCTCGGACGACACCGCCGTAACGGCGATCGGAGTGTCCTGAAGGCTTTCAACGCGGCGACGAGCTGAAACGACGATTTCACCGATCGAATCGCGCTGCTCAATTTCAGGAGAGCTAACCTGTGCCCATGCGGTGGGCGCGCTAACGCTGGTTAGAACCGCCGCGCTAGATAGCAGCGCGAGGCGAATGGTATTTGCTGGCATGTCCCTCTCCCTGAGAACGTTTTGGAATTGAACGCCAACTATCGAACTACTTGCCCATATGCAACACCGCGCGGATCACAGGTGTGGCATATCTGCATCATGCCGGATGCCGCTGAGAACTGCGCGGAATTGGGCGCTGCAGTATATTTGCGGTAATTATTCAAAAAGACCGGTGCTTGATTGCTGATCGGTGCAAAGCGCGATTGAGCAATATCTTTTATGGTATGGTCCGGAGCCCCTGCCGGGTTTCGACCGGTCCGGCCCGATCGCATTGATATGGCGGCAATTAGATCTCTCCATCGCCAAGAAGTCTGACGCGTGAAATCATTTTGTACGTTCTGCGGGACAGAACGCGACGAACCGGGACGTTTCCACCGGCTCGCCGCAGATTTAATTAAATGTGGATAGCACGCCCATAGGCTGCCAGCACTGATTCATGCATCGCTTCACTCACGGTTGGATGCGGGAAAATGCTGGCCATCAGTTCAGCTTCCGTTGTTTCCAGCGTTTTACCTACCACGAAGCCCTGGATCATCTCGGTTACTTCTGCGCCAACCATATGTGCACCCAACAATTCGCCGGTCTTGGCGTCGAACACGGTTTTCACAAAGCCCTCCGGATCACCGAGCGCGATGGCCTTGCCATTGCCGATGAAGGGGAATGTTCCGGCTTTCACCTCATACCCGGCCGCTTTGGCATTCGCCTCGGTCATACCCACAGAAGCGATCTGTGGGTGGCAATAGGTGCAGCCCGGAATGTTGCGCCGATCAAGTGCATGGGGATGCACGTCTGCCTTGCCCAGTTCCTTGGCGATACTTTCGACGGCGATCACAGCCTCATGGCTTGCCTTGTGAGCCAGCCATGGGCCGTCAACGCAATCGCCGATCGCAGAGATGCCAGGGACATTTGTGTGGCAATAATCGTCGATCTCGATGTGAAAGCGCTTATCCGGTTCGATGCCGAGCTCTTCAAGTCCGATGTTCTCAAGATTGGGCTGGATGCCGATTGCCACGATCACATGGCTGAACTCGGTAGTTTCTTCCTTGCCTGCCTTGTCCTTAATCGAGACCTTGACGGAATTCGCGCCCTTTTCGATCGCACCCACATTGGAGCTGGTTTTGATTTTGATGCCCTGCTTCGTCAGAGATTTTTCAAGGAATGCGGATACGTCTGCATCCTCTACAGGGACAATGCGATCCATCATCTCGACGACAGTAACATCAGCTCCCATGTCATTGTAGAAGCTTGCAAACTCGATGCCGATTGCGCCCGATCCGATGACGAGCAACTTTGTCGGCATTTCCTTGGGCGTCATGGCATGGCGATAAGTCCAGATACGCTCGCCGTCGCTCTTCGCCTTGGGTAGTTCGCGTGCACGCGCGCCTACGGCAATAATTATGTGTTTGGCTTCAAGCGTCTGTTCCTTGCCGTCTTCGGCAGTGACCAAAAGCTTGCCCGGCGCGGTGAGCTTACCCTGCCCCATGTGCACGGCAATTTTGTTCTTCTTCATCAGGCCGGTCACGCCTTTGTTGAGCTGATCGGCAACTCCGCGTGACCGCTTCACCACAGCTTCGATATCGGCCGCAACGTTGTCCGCCGAAAGGCCGAACGCCTTGGCGTTCTTCATCTGGTGGAACACTTCGGCGGAACGCAGCAGAGCCTTGGTGGGAATGCAGCCCCAGTTGAGGCAAATGCCGCCCAGCCGTTCCCGCTCAACGATAGCAGTATTGAGCCCAAGCTGCGCGGCACGGATCGCTGCAACATATCCGCCCGGACCGGAACCGAGGACGATGAGGTCGTATGTTTCAGACACCGAATTTCTACTCCTGTTCAACCGGGCGCGGTTTGCCGTTTCCGTCAAGCGCCACGAAAGTGAAGCGCGCCTCGGTAACTTTGAAACTTTCTTCAGAGTAGCGCTCTCGCCTCCATGCCCCGATGGACATCTGGATAGAGGTGCGCCCCACTTTCTCAATCTGGCCAAAGACGGAAATTTCGTCGCCGATCTTCACCGGCTGATGAAACTGCACACCATCCATGGCGACCGTCGCAACTCGCCCCCTGGCCTTTCGCGCTGCAATCAAACCAGCGCCCATGTCCATCAGACTGAGCAGCCAACCGCCGAAAATATCTCCATCAGCGTTGGCATCCGCTGGCATTGCGATCACCCGGATCACGGGTTCTTGTGCAGGCAGGTCCACCTCAAGCCACCATTCCCAGCGGTGCCTCCACATAGGACCGGAATGCGCTCATCAACCGGGCACCAGCGGCGCCATCCACAGCGCGGTGATCGAAGCTGCCCGTCACCGTCATCACCGTGGCAACGCCCAGCTCGTCGCCCGGCATAACCCAGGGGCGTTTTTCACCTGCGCCGATCGCAAGGATCGTAGCCTGCGGAGGATTGATGACGGCAGTGAAGTTTTTGATCCCCAGCATGCCCATGTTGGAGATCGAGGCGGTGCCGCCCTGATA
This sequence comes from Novosphingobium sp., assembly GCA_045629505.1. GTDB lineage: Bacteria > Pseudomonadota > Alphaproteobacteria > Sphingomonadales > Sphingomonadaceae > Novosphingobium. Next base: position 46,290 of record JAZQRJ010000106.1, on the reverse strand, counting down.
TTCCTCCGGCTTGAGCTTGCCGCCCTGCGCGCGGGCGATCAGGTCCTTCGTGGTCGTGGCAATTGCGGAGAGGGATTTGGCGTCTGCATTGCTAACGATCGGCGTAATCAGGCCGCCGGGAATGGACACGGCCATGGAGATGTCAGCGCGGGAGTACTTGATCAGTTCATCCGCCGCGAAGGTCACATTGCACTCGGGAACATCCATCAGCGCCCTGCCCAACGCCTTGATCAGCAGGTCGTTCACCGAGAGTTTGATGTCACGCGCTTGCAGTGCCTGATTAAGCTCCTTGCGGAGCGCCATCAGCTGATCGAGCCGCACGTCAACGGTCAGGTAAATGTGCGGCGCATCCTGCATGGACTGGCTCAGGCGGCGCGCGATGGTCTTGCGCATGCCGGAGAGCTTTTCGACAGTGTGCGGCACCCGATCGTCCAGCAAGGCGCGCGTGGCCGGGGCCATGTCCGCCACAGCGGGCTTTGCTTCTGCTGCGGGAGCAGCAGCGGTGGGTGCGGCGTTCACCGCCTGTTCCGGCTGTGCCGTACCCGGTTCAGCGGCTTCAACGTCGGCCCGTACGATACGCCCGTTGGGACCGCTGCCTGAAAGGGCAGAAAGATCGACACCTTTTTGTGCAGCAATGCGGCGAGCCAAGGGCGATGCGACAATGCGATCTTCGCTGGATCGCGGTGCTGCCTGTGCCGCAGCGGACGCCGGGGCAGGTGTAAGAGCAGATGATGCTGCGGGCGCTTCTGGCATTGGTGTCGCCTCCGTCTTGGCTTCTGCCTTCGATGTTGCGACTTGCTGCACGCTGGCGGGATCTTCATCCTCGGCCACAAGTACAGCGATGACCGTACCAACCTTCACGTCGTCCGAGCCTTCGGCGACGATGATGGAGGCTATCACACCTTCGTCAATCGACTCGAATTCCATGGTAGCCTTATCGGTTTCGATTTCGGCAAGGACATCGCCCGAGCTTACCGCATCGCCTTCCTTTACCAGCCATTTGGCAAGCTTGCCCGCTTCCATGGTGGGAGAAAGAGCGGGCATCTTGATTTCAGTAGGCATGAATGAAGAAGCTTCCTGCTATATGAGGCTTGGATTGCACCCTGTAATTGGCGATTTCCAGCGGAAAGAGCAAGCCGCTCAGAACCGCAAAAGGGTTGCTTACACATGATTTGTGACGGATATCGGCCAAATGAGTGAAAGCATACGCGTATATCTGGTGATTGTCGACGAAACGGAGGAAGCGCTGATCGCTTTGCGTTTCGCATCGCGCCGTGCAGCAAAGACCGGCGGAGGGCTGCACCTGCTTGCGCTTGTTCCGCAGCAAGAATTCAGCGCATTTGCTGCGGTCCAGGCCACCATCGAAGAAGAAGCCAGGGCGCGTGCGGAATCACTGGTGCATGGCGTTGCCGGCAGCCTGATTTCTGAAGGCGGTAAAATGCCGATAATCTCCGTTCGCGTTGGCGAGGGAGAAAAGGTTGTTCGCCAATATCTTACCGAACACCCAGAAGTTTCCGCGCTCGTGCTCGGTAGTGCGAAGGATGGAGGACCAGGTCCGCTGGTGACCTATTTCACCGGGGCGCACGCTGGGCAATTGCCTTGCCCAGTATTCCTTATTCCCGGATCATTGACGACCGAGGATATCGAGCGGTTGAGCTGACCCGTGCGCTATTTCCGTTTCCGCCCCTGTTGACGGATGTTTGCGGGCCTGCCGCGCTTCCCGGCCAGGTGATTGCCCTTTCGCTTCAAAGGTAGCGGATTTCCTCGCGGTTCGATGGCCGCTCCTGCGCCCTCTTCCAACTCGAATTTTAGAGCGCCTGTCAGTGGATTGGCTTCGGCAAGGCGCAGCCGCAAACGGTTGCCCATGGAATAAGTCGTCCCGCTCTGATCACCTACCAGCACCTGAGCCCTTTCATCATATGAAAATCGCTCTGCCCCCAAGGTGGAGACGGGAACCAGTCCGTCGCCTCCCAGGCCGACGATAGTGGCGAAAAATCCGAACTTCTGCACACCCGTGATCCGCGTCTCAAACACTTCACCCACGCGAGCTGACAGCCAAGCAGCAACATATCGATCGATCGTCTCGCGTTCAGCCGCCATGGCACGCCGCTCTGCATCGCTGATTACTTCGCTGATGCGGCCAAGGTCAGCCCGGTCTTGGTCGGAAAGACCGGAATGGGCAGGCACATTGCCCTTGGGCGCAGGCTGCTCCAGTCCATAGGCATCAACGAGCGCCCGGTGGACGAGCAAATCTGAATAGCGGCGGATTGGCGAGGTAAAATGAGCATAAGAACCCAGCGCCAGCCCGAAGTGACCCATATTGCGCGGGCCGTAATAAGCCTGCGTCTGACTGCGCAGCACGGCTTCCATGATTAGGGCGCGCTCCGCCTCATCCGAGATGTCTTTCAGCATCCGGTTGAACAGCCCGGGTGTGATGACCTGTCCAAGCGCGAGCTTGCGCCCGAAAGTCGCAAGGTAGTCCTTGAGAGCAATCAGTTTTTCGCGGCCCGGCGCTTCGTGAAGGCGATAGACCACCGGCGCCACTTTGCTTTCCAAAGCTTTTGCTGCTGCAACATTGGCCGCGATCATGAAATCTTCGACCACCCGATGGGCATCTAATCGCTCTCGAATCGCGATTTGGGTGATGCGACCCTTCTCATCCAGAACCACTCGCCTTTCCGGCAGGTCCAGTTCCAGCGGATCACGCTTGTGTCGCGCCGCGGCCAGAGCTTTCCAGCAATCCCACAAGTTACGCAGGTTCTGGTCTGCTTCGCCGCTGTCGATGCGTGCCTGCGCATCCTCGTAAGCAATGTTGCCCGCGATACGCACCAATGCGCGGGTGAAGCGCCGGTCTGTCACCCGCCCCTCGGCATCGATGGTCAGATGGCAGGCCATCGCGGCACGATCTTCGCCCTCTTTCAAAGAGCAGACATTTGCGGAAAGTACTTCCGGCAGCATCGGCACAACGCGGTCAGGGAAATATACCGAGTTACCGCGCTTGCGGGCTTCCTTGTCGATCGCACCGCCGGGGCGAACATAGAAAGACACGTCGGCAATTGCGACGATGGCGCGGAAGCCGCCCTGTCCATCCGGCTCCGCCCAGATCGCGTCGTCATGGTCACGCGCATCAGCGGGATCGATGGCAACGATGGGAACGGCGCGCAAATCTTCGCGCTTGTCCGCACTGAGCGGCAGCTTCGCCACCTCCTCCGCTTCGTCCTGCGTGTCGTCGTTGAACACGTCCGGAATGCCATGCTTGTGAATGGCGATAATGCTGAAGGCCCTCGGAGCGAGCGGATCGCCCAGTACCTCGGTCACCTTCACGCCTGACCGCTGTGAGCGGCCCACTTGTTCTGCCAATACGAGCTGTCCCGCCTCTGCTCCCGCAAGATCGGCGATGGGCGAGGCATGGCGGATGCGGCGGTCTGTGGGTGCAAGCCAAGCTTTGCCGGCGCCGTCGATTTCAACCACGCCCAACATTTGTTCGGAGTGAACGGCCAGCTTTTTCATCGGATGGGCAATCCATCCGGTGCGGGTTTCTTCCGTACGAGCGAGAATTCGCTCTCCCTTGCGCAATGCAGGCCCCTTGCCCTTGCGCTCTACAATCCGGACGCGCGGCGGCGGCACCGCGTCTTCGGGCGACCAGCTGTCGGGCACGGCAATCGGTTCGCTCTCGTCAATGCCGACGATGCGCAGGACAGTGACTTTCGGCAATCCGCCCATTTCGTGAAAGGCGCTCTTGCGGCCGTCGATCAGCCCTTCGTCGGCCATGTCCTTCAACAAAGCCTTGAGCTTGATCTTCTCCTGCCCCTGCAGGCCAAATGCGCGGGCAATCTCTCGCTTGCCCGCGGGCGTTGGCGATTCCTTTATGAAATCAAGAATTTGCTGCTTAGTTGGCAGACCGGGGGTGTGCCCGCTGCCGGAGGGGAATTTTCGAACCATCGGCTCATGTGGCCGTCCCAGCCCGGATTGGCAAGACGGCCCTGCGGAGCGATTTTGTAAAAAGTTAGTAGGCCTTGGCGACGTAAATCCGTTCAACCGCAGGCTTGCCCGTGAAAAGGCAGGTGCCTTCCGCTGGATCAGCATTCATTGGCGTGTTGCGGATCGTGAGTTTGAGGGATTTAAGCCTCTCGATCACCTGATCCAGTTCTTCACCCGTGGGGCGCGACCAGCTCAGTTCCACCCAACCCGGATAGCGATTGCTCTCGTCAAAAAACGCTTCGAGCGCCTCAAGGCTGTCGATCCCACGTGCGATATTGGCATCCCGGCGCTGGAGCGCTTCGCCATGCAGCGAAGACTGAATGTCTTCCAACTCTGCGGAGGCGCGGGCCACGAATGCATCGCGGGATTCGCTGACGAAGGCGACCTTGCCGTTTTGCGTGTTCCACAACCGGTCACGACGGATCACGGAAACCTTGCCGTCGCCCATATCGCGCCCACCGATTTCAAGGATCAGCGGAACGCCCTTCTTGACCCATGCCCAACGTTTTTGCGTCGCCTTGCCGGGGCGTTTGTCCAACAGAACTCGGATAGATTCACCCAGTGCAGTTTGCGATGCGAGCGCCGCGCGCAGTTCCTCGCAATAGGTGAGCAGTGCAGCATCTTCATCATTGTCGCGCAGCATCGGCAGGATCACGATCTGGTGTGGCGCGATCGCGGGTGGAACCCGCAGCCCGTCATCATCACCGTGAGTCATGATTACGCCGCCGATCAACCGGGTGGAAACGCCCCAGCTCGTTGTATGACAGAACTGCTGCTGGCCTTCGTTATCCTGATACTGGATGCCTGCGGCCTGCGCGAAACCCGTGCCAAGATAGTGCGAAGTACCGGCTTGCAGAGCCTTGCCGTCCTGCATCATCGCTTCAATGGAGTAGGTTGCAACCGCTCCGGGGAAACGTTCATTCTCGGGCTTTTCTCCAGCGATCACCGGCATGGCCAGCACGTCTTCAGAAAAGCTGCGATACATTTCCAGAGCGCGTAGCGTTTCGACCATCGCATCGTCACGGTCGGCGTGGGCGGTGTGCCCTTCCTGCCAAAGAAACTCGCTGGTGCGCAGGAACATGCGGGTACGCATTTCCCAGCGCACGACGTTGGCCCATTGGTTGGTGAGCAGCGGGAGATCGCGCCAAGACTGCACCCAGCGCGCCATTGCTGCACCGATCACCGTTTCGGACGTGGGCCGCACAACGAGTGGCTCTTCCAGCTTGGCTTCCGGATCGGGGATTAGTCCGCCGTGCTCACCCGCGATTAACCGGTGATGCGTGACGACAGCCATTTCTTTTGCAAAGCCTTCCACATGGTCAGCTTCCTTGGCGAAATAGCTCAACGGAATGAACAGCGGAAAATAGCAGTTATCAACCCCGGCCGCCTTGATCCTGTCGTCCATCAGACGCTGGATTCGTTCCCAAATGCCGTAGCCCCAGGGGCGGATTACCATGCAGCCGCGAACACCGGACTCTTCGGCCATTTCCGCTTCGGAAATGACCTCTTGGTACCATTGTGCGAAATCGTCCGCGCGGGACGTGGAAAGAGCATGACGAATAGCGGACACGGGAAAGGGCTTTCAAAGTCGTATGGTAGGGAAAAGACGAATGAGACTTCCGCTGCCGCTTATTTGCTCAGCGCGTCAAGCCTCTTCTGCATTTCGGCCATTTGTTCCCGCAGTGCGCCCAAATCAACATCCGGCTTGTTCTCAGGTTCCGGCGGGGTTTGGGCCTCGCTCCCGGGCATGAATGCTGCAGCGGCCACTTTGAACATAGCCATGTTCTGTTCTGCAAGACGGGCAAGCGGATTGTTGCCCAAACTATCTTCAAACGTCTTCGCCAACTTGGACTGGTTTGCGCGGAAGTTTTCCATAGACGCTTCAAGGTAGTGAGGGATCAGAGATTGCATGGAATTACCATACATGCAGATCAGCTCTCGAAGAAAATTAACCGGAAGCATTTGCTCACCGTTGGCTTCTTCATCGAGTATGATCTGCGTGAGTATCTGATGGGTGATGTCATTACCCGATTTTGCGTCCAGCACTTTGTAAACAATGCCTTCGCGAGTCATCTTCGCAAGATGATCTAGCGTAATGTAGCTGGAAGAACGCGTGTTATACAGCCGCCGATTAGCATATTTCTTGATAATTACGGTATCGTTACCGGCCGCGTTCGCGTCAGCCATATAGCCACTCCCGTTCCCGTTTAGGTCAACAGCCTATCACTATCTTGGTGCATTGCAACACAAATGCTGCGCAGCAAAACCCTGCTTCTAGGCAGCATTGCGCCTGAACCGCGAACCAAGACCTGTGAGTAGTTCGTACTGCGACAAACCGCTGACGGCGGACGCCTCCGAAAGATCATACCCGATCTCCAGCCAATCACCTTCGCGAAGGTCGCTCACATCGCTGAGATCAACGATTGTAAGGTCCATGCTCACTCGCCCCAAAACCGGAAGACGCTCTCCGCCCGGGCCAATCAGGTGGCCTTTGCTGGACCATGAGCGCAGGTAACCATCGGCATAACCCAGCGCGACCGTACCTACTCGCATTGTGCGTTCGGTGACGTAGGTGGAATTGTAGCCCACGCCCTCGCCCGCCCCGATCGAACGCGTCTGGAGGAGTGCTGTCATCGGGCGTACAACCTGCCGGATGGAGCTCTTCATATCGAGGCGAGGAATACCGCCATAAAGGGCCAGGCCCGGCCGGGTCAGATCACCATGATAGGCCGCGCCCAGCATGATCCCGGCGCTGTTCGCCAGACTGGCGCGCCGATGTGCAATCACCCGACGAGCTTGGTCCCAACGGTTCCGCTGCACCTCGTTGAAAGGGATGTCATCCTCGGCGGAAGCAAGGTGCGAGACGAGCACATCAATGTCGAGTGATCGGAGCACATCTTCACCAAGCTGATCCAGCAGTACGCCAAGGCGGTTCATGCCAGTGTCGATCATCAGGTCGCACAGCCCGCCACCACCATCCAGCCACAGCCGGGCTTGATGCAGCGAATTGATGACCGGCTTTGCGCCGATTGCCTTCGCATAGGCAACATCCTGCCCATCGATCGGTCCGTGCAGCACGGAGATGCGAGATGGATCCACCAATCCCGCAATATCGGACAGCTCGCCAAAGTGTGCTACGAAGAAATCGGCACACCCCGCGTCTCGCAGGATTGGAACAACGAGGCTTGCCCCCAAGCCATAGGCATCTGCCTTTACAGCCGCAGCAGCCGCTGCCGTTCCGGAAAGGGAGTTTAAAGTCCGCCAGTTATCGGCAAGGGCCTGCTTGTCTATATCCAGTCGGAGGGCACTAGGCGGTAGTTCAGGTTGCATTAGCCTCTTCAAAATCTCGCGGCGGACCGCCCTGCAACCCCCAAATCGCGACAAGCAGACCAAAAGCGACGATCACCCATGTGTAAATAGCCCCGGGGAGGAATCGCCGGTGATCGCGTTAATGTAGCTGGCGATCAGGGGCAAGAACCCACCTAAATATCCTGCACCGATATGACAGGGGCTCGAATTGAGCTGTAGCGGATCGGCGCCGGGAACATCTCGTAAGCTGTGCGGCAGCCCCGGCATATATCGTCGCCGAGAGTACACCCAGAACATGCAGCAATGCGGCAATGCCAATTAGTCAGGGCAGGCCCGGCTCCTGAACTAAGAAATCGAACCCGTGCGGCGCCCTCGCCGCTTCCGGTCGGGCTTGTTACTCCGACGGGATGGGCTCGGTTTCAACGTGCGGCAATCCGGCGCGTGATGTCTCCTGGGAGCAATGTGTCATATGCGTGGGCATTGCCTTCTCGCCGCCGAACAGCTTGTATTTCCGCAAATTTTGCAATTGAATGCCGAGCGGAGGTTCATTGGCCATCACGGTGAATTCCTTTCCGTGATGAATGACCGCCTTGCCGTCCACGAACTCGATGATCGCGGAATTACCCTGTGCGTCCGAGATAGCCAAGTGGAGCGGCCATTGCTTTTGTCCGCGCGTGACCGGCACGACCTGCACAGCTTTCAACTCCTCGAGCGCTTCTTATCGAGCACATATTGCGCCCATTGAAGGTTGGACAATCCCGCAGATGTGTTGCTAACCTTCAGCCGTATCCCGAGCGAAATCTTACTAGGAATCGCACGGTCAGGGCTTGGGAAGTATCTCGCTTGCTGCCTTCCACGCCAGTAGAATGGCGGCGTGCCGTCCGAGATATTCCCGAGCAGGAGCAATTGCAGAAAGGCCCGGCCACTCCGGCATCGGGCCAGTACCCGCCAGCCAGTTGATCATAGCTTCATGCGCTGCGCGAATTTCTGCCCCAGTGCGCCCCTGCGCGGCATTAGCGAAGATCGCTGCAGCTGCCTGACCGATGGCACATGCCTGGCTGCGGACGGAAACATCCACGATGCGTCCTTCGTCGTCAGTCGAAAGCCCCAGCGTAATCGCGCTGCCGCAACTGCGTGAGTGAGCTGCGCCCTGGAATGGTAGGCTGTCATCCCGGCTATAACCTGCCAGTGAAGTAGCAAGCCCCAGTATCTCCGGCGTGTAAAGCGCTGCGGCGTTCATGACTTGTCGGCGCGCAATTCGGCGTCGGATTCTGACACCTTGCGGCGCTGCTCGCCGATCATTGCGACCAGTGCTTCGCTGCTCGCATTGACGAATGGATAGGTTCTCGCCTGGGTAATCCACGTTGGGCGCCCGGCAATACCCCACACCGTGTCATATCCCAGCACGATGATCGAGAAAGCCAGTATGACAATAATCATGCCCTTTACAGCCCCGAAGCCGAAGCCGAGCACGCGATCGACGGGGCCGAGCATCGAGTTACGACTTTTGCTGCCAGCCCAGTTGCCCACGAGTTTGACGACGGCATAAGGCACCAGCAGGAGTAGTGCGAAGGCAAGCACCGCCGCGCCGGATGGGCTGCCGATATGCGGTTCCAAGAACAGGGCAAGTGGGGTGTGCAGGCTATGAATGGCGAACAGCGCGAATATCCACGCCAGCAGGGCCAGAATTTCTTGCACGAAGCCACGGACGAATCCCGTGATCGCGCTCAGCCCCGCAAGCAGCAGGATTGCAATGTCAAAGCCGGTCATACGCTGGCAAACTATTCGCGGGCCATGATGCGGTCAACGAGATTTGGCAGAACTGCCAAGCCAGTATGAGAGATACCCGCGCCTTCCGTTGAAGCGCCCTTGGGGCCGAATGCGGAATCGAATCCCAGCTTCGCCGCTTCACGCTGGCGCAGCGACGCATGGGCCACGCGCCTTATTTCTCCCGCCAGCGAAACCTCCCCAAACCAAACGGCGTTAGCGGGCAGCGCTCTTTCGCTGAGGGCAGAGACAAGCGCGGCAGCAACCGCCAAATCAGCAGCCGGATCGGATAGGCGATATCCGCCCGCGACGTTGAGATAGACCTCCGCATTTGACAGGCTGAGGCCGCAGCGCGCTTCCAGCACCGCCAGCAACATTGCCAACCTTCCGTTATCCCAGCCGACCACAGCGCGGCGTGGCGTTGCGCCGCTGGTCAGCTTGACAACGAGCGCCTGGATTTCCACCAGTACAGGCCGCGTACCCTCCATAGCGGGGAACACGGCGCTGCCCGCCACTTGGCCTTCTCGGCCAGAAAGGAACAGGGTTGATGGGTTGGCGACTTCCGTAAGACCCTGCCCCTCCATCGCAAACACGCCGATTTCCTCGACCGGGCCGAAGCGGTTTTTCAGGCTCCGCAGGATGCGATACTGGTGGCTGCGTTCGCCTTCAAAGCTCATCACCACGTCGACCATGTGTTCAAGAACGCGCGGTCCGGCGATCGACCCATCCTTGGTAACATGGCCAACAAGCAGCAAGGCCACGCCATTCTGCTTGGCATAGCGGATCAGTTCAAATGCGCAGCCACGCACCTGGCTGACGGTGCCCGGCGCACCCTCAATCGTGTCGGAATGCATCGTCTGGATGGAATCGATAATAACGATGGCAGGCGCGTCCATGCCGCCCAGCGTCGTCAGAATATCGCGAACCGACGTTGCGGATGCCAGCCGTATGGGCGCATCGGCAACGCCCAGACGCTCAGCCCTCATGCGAACCTGGCCGGCGGCTTCTTCTCCGCTGACGTACACCGCTTCCCCGCCACTCTTCGCAATATGCGCCGCGACTTGCAGCAGGAGGGTAGACTTGCCGATGCCGGGATCACCACCCATCAGGATTGCAGAGCCGGGAACGAGCCCCCCGCCCAGTGCACGATCGAATTCGGCAATACCGCTGGCGCGCCGTTGCATCGTCTCACCCGGAATATCCAGCGCTTCAAACTGCAGCGTTCGCCCGCCCGATGACAGATCATGGCGCGCGGAAAACACAGTCTGAGGCGCGTCTTCGACCAGTGTGTTCCATTCGGCACAGTCGGGACACTGGCCCTGCCAACGGTGGGAAATACTGCCGCATGCCTGGCAGACGTATTTGCGCTTCGGTTTCGCCATAAATGCCGGCTATCAGGAACATACCGCGAACACAAGCCGTGACTTGTTCAGGCAGCGGACTACGGCAGAAGCCCGGCCCGGTTTAGGACTAGCGGACAACTCAGGCCTCTGCCATTCCCCCGAATATGCGGGAAAAAGAACTGCGTATTGCACTCGTTTGCTACGGAGGCATCAGCCTTGCTGTCTATATGCACGGGGTGACCAAGGAACTTTGGAAGCTCCTGCGTGCCAGTCAGGCTTTTACAGGAAAGCCGGAGAGTGCGCTAAGCGGGACTGAGGCGGTTTATTCCGAATTGTTGCGGCACATAGCGGACGAGCATTCCGTCAAGCTGCGCGTTCTGGCCGACATTGTCGCAGGTGCCAGTGCAGGAGGCATCAACAGCGTGTTCTTGGCGCAGGCAATCCATTCCGGGCAGTCGCTTGAGCCGCTGACCGACCTGTGGCTGCAACGCGCCGATGTTGACGTTTTGCTCGATCCTGATGCCCGGCCATGGTCCCGCTATGCCAAGTTCTGGGCTACGCCGCTGGTTTCCTTTGTGCTGAACCGGCCCGGCAATGCCGTTTCCGAAAGCGTTGCCCCCGAAACGCGCGAAGAAGTGCGGGAGAAGCTATCTCGGCTCATCCGGTCACGCTGGTTCGATGCACCGTTCGGTGGATTGGGCTTTTCTCGCCTGCTTTCCGAGGCACTCGAGGCGATGAGGGAGAGCGAGTGCGGCTTGCCGCTTCTGCCGCCCGGACATCCCATAGACCTGTTCGTGACCGCGACCGACTTTCAGGGGCACTTGCAAACCCTTCATCTCAACAGTCCACCGGTGGCTCTGGAGAGCGAGCACCGCATGTCACTGGGCTTTCGCAGCTTCACTCCGGCAGAGCGCAACCAGCCACTCGCCTCGCCGCTGGAACTTGTGTTCGCCGCCCGCGCGACGGCAAGTTTTCCCGGTGCATTTCCCGCGCTCCAGATCAAAGAGATTGACGAACTGGCGCGAGAGACAGGCACCCCATGGGAAACCCGCGAGGCTTTCCTCAAGCGGGTCATGCCCGAGCATTACCGGCGAGGCGAGGTGGATCGTGTCGCGCTGATTGATGGCTCGGTCCTCGTGAACGCTCCTTTCGAAGATGCCATGGGTGTGCTGCGAGATCGTCCTGCACTTCGCGAGGTTGATCGCAGGTTTGTATATATTGATCCTCGGCCGGACCGGGTTGGAGGCAAGCGCCGAAATGATCCGCGGCCGCCGGGGTTCTTTTCAGTCATATTTGGCTCGCTTTCATCCATCCCGCGCGAACAGCCAATCCGGGACAATCTGGAAGCGATGGAACGCCAGTCCACCGAAATGGAAACGCTGCGCGCCATTGTCCGATCAGTTCGCCCGCAGGTGGAGGAGACGGTGCGAGCCCTGTTTGGCCGGACGCTATTTTTCGACCGGCCAACACCCCGGCGCTTGGCAAACTGGCGGGCCAAGGCTCAGAACGCTGCGTGTGTGCAGGCCGGGTTTGTTTATCAGGGGTATGCTCAAGTAAAATTGGCAGGCATCATCAGCAGCCTTGCTCGGCTGATCCATGCTGCTGCGCCCGAGTTGGAGCTGGGTTCATCCGAACCGATTGCGCGGCATTTGGCCATACACTTGACGACACACGGGTTGGGGCGACTGATCAGTACGCGCGGCAGCGCCACCGATCAGACGATCGATTTTTTTCGCGAACATGATCTTGCATTCCGCATCCGGCGATTAAGGCTGTTGGCAAGGCGACTAACCCAGGATTGGGAACATGGCACGGGAATCAGCGAAGCGGAGCGCGATGCAGCTCGCGATATCGTTTATGGCGCACTGGGTCTCTATCGGGCCTGCGAAACGCGGGAATCGCTGGGCGAGGATTTCAATAAAGTTGCCCAACATGTGTTCAGTGATCCGGCGGCGGTTCTCGATTATATCGCGAATGAGCGTGGGCTGAGGGAAACGGACAAGGTGGTAGATCAAATGCTCGCCGAGGCTTTGGCGCAGTTACCGCCAGACTTGCGGCAAAACATGCTGCTCACTTATCTGGGCTTCCCATTTTATGACACTGTGACGCTCCCCTTGCTTCGCGGAGAGGGGCTGACGGAGTTCGATCCGGTGAAGGTGGACAGGATTTCCCCGGATGATGCCCGGTCCATCCGAGCAGGGGGTGCGCACGACACCTTGCGCGGGGTGGAATTCTACAACTTCGGGGCGTTTTTCAGCCGCGCCTATCGTGAAAACGACTACTTGTGGGGGCGCCTTCACGGCGCGGAACGCATGATCGATCTGGTCGCATCGGCGCTGCCGTCGGACAGGGCTATCTCACCTGCTCGGCTCGCGCAGTTCAGGCGCGCAGCCTTTCAGGCCATACTGGATGAGGAGGAATCCCGGTTGACGACCGACCCTTCACTTGTTCCGGCCATCCGCAGAGAGCTTGGCAATGGCTAGCCGGACAGCACATCCCTGATGCGTTCAAAGAAGCCCTTCGATCCGGGACATTCTTCACCCGTTTCGCTTTCCTGCAGTTCGCGCAGCAATTCCTTCTGCCGAGCGGTTAGCTTTGTCGGCGTTTCCACCGTTATCTCGATAACCAGATCGCCGCGACCCCGACCTTGCAGCACCGGCATGCCCGAACCGCGTTTGCGCAAATGCTTGCCAGACTGGATGCCCGCAGGAATGATGACTGCGATATGATCGCCGTCGAGGCCGGGTATTGTGATTTCCCCACCAAGCGCTGCCGTTGTGAAGGTGATCGGCACCCGCGTTATAAGTGACGTGCCTTCACGTTCGAACACATCATGCCGCGAAACGTGCAGGAAGATGTAGAGATCGCCCGGAGGCGCGCCGAATGGCCCCGCTTCACCCTTGCCGCTAAGCCGGATGCGGGTGCCGGAATCGACACCTGGCGGAATAGTAACTTCAAGCTTCTCCGGTTGGTCAACGCGGCCCTCACCCCGGCATGCCTTGCACGGCGTTTCCAGCACTTCGCCACGGCCATGACAGGTGGGACATCCGCGTTCCACCATGAAAAAACCCTGCTGCGACCGCACTTTGCCGTGTCCGCCGCACATGGTGCAACGACGCGATCCGGTTCCCGGCTCTGCACCTGATCCCGTGCAGGGTTCACAGGTTTGAGAGACTTCGATCGCGATTTCGGCCTTCTTGCCATGGAACGCCTCTTCCAGCGTGATTTCCATGTCATAGCGAAGGTCTGCGCCGCGCCGGGCCTGCCGCCTGCCGCCGTCACCAAAACCCCCACCGAAGATAGAATCGAAGATATCCCCGATGTCGGAGAATTCGGCACCTCTGCCGCCTCCGCCACCCATCCCGCCTTCGAATGCTGCATGGCCATACTGATCGTATGCCGCGCGCTTCTGCGGATCTTTCAGGCAATCATATGCCTGACTTATGGATTTGAACTTCGCTTCCGATTCAGCGCAGCCCGGATTGCGGTCCGGGTGATACTTCATCGCCAGACGACGGTAGGACGACTTGATCGTCTTGTCGTCTGCATTGCGCTCTACTTCGAGAAGGTCGTAATAATCGATTTGAGATGCAGCCATTGTGTCCCTAGTCCCAATCTGAACCGCCGCCCAAGGAAAGTCTCCCCGGGCGGCCAATAAGGTTCATCAGGACATTCAGTTCTTGTTGTCTTCGTCTACTTCCGAGAACTCGGCATCGACAACTTCATCGCCGCCGGCATTGGCGTTTGCACCGCCTTCACCGCCGGGAGAGGCTGTCGCGCTCTGCTCCTTCTCGTAGATCACCTGGCCCACCTTCATTGCTTGTTCGGTCAGAGCCTGCGCCTTGGCGTTGATGGCATCGACATCATCGCCTTCAAGCGCCGTTTTCACTTCCGCAATCGCGGCTTCAACGTCGGACTTAAGCCCGGCATCGATCTTGTCCGCATGTTCGGCAAGCTGCTGTTCGGTAGCGTGGACAAGGCTATCCGCCTGATTGCGGGCTTCCGCCGTGGCGCGGCGCTTCTTGTCTTCCTCGGCAAAACGTTCAGCATCCTGAACCATCTGTTCGATGTCGTTATCGGACAGACCGCCAGAAGCCTGAATACGGATCTGCTGCTCCTTGCCAGTGCCCTTGTCTTTCGCAGACACGTTGACGATGCCGTTCGCGTCGATGTCGAACGTCACTTCAATCTGCGGAACACCGCGACGCGCAGGTGGAATGCCAACGAGGTCAAACTGCCCAAGCAACTTGTTGTCTTGCGCCATTTCGCGTTCGCCTTGGAACACGCGGATCGTAACCGCCTGCTGGTTGTCTTCAGCAGTCGAATAGACCTGGCTCTTCTTGGTCGGAATCGTCGTGTTGCGATCGATCATCTTCGTCATGATACCGCCAAGCGTTTCAATTCCCAGCGACAGCGGTGTAACGTCCAGCAGGAGCACATCCTTGACGTCGCCCTGCAACACGCCTGCCTGGATCGCAGCGCCCATGGCGACGACTTCATCCGGGTTGACACCAGTGTGCGGTTCTTTGCCGAAGAATTCCTTCACGACTTCGCGGACCTTTGGCATGCGGGTCATACCGCCGACCAGAACCACATCGTCAATATCGGAAGCCTGCAGGCCAGCATCGGCCAGAGCCTTCTTCATCGGTTCCTTGGTGCGCTGGATCAAATCGTTGACCATCTTTTCCAGATCAGAACGCGTAACCGTTTCCACCAGGTGGAGCGGCGTGGTTGCGCCGCCTTCCATACGGGCGGTAATAAAGGGCAGGTTGATCTCCGTCGAAGCGGTGCTCGACAGTTCGATCTTTGCCTTTTCAGCGGCCTCCTTCAGGCGCTGCAGAGCGAGCTTGTCGGTCCGCAGATCCATGTTTTCCTTCGCCTTGAACCTGTCGGCCAGCCATTCAACCAGCTTAGAGTCAAAGTCTTCACCGCCAAGGAACGTGTCGCCGTTGGTGGATTTGACTTCGAACACGCCGTCGCCGATCTCAAGGATCGAGACGTCGAAGGTGCCGCCGCCAAGGTCATAAACCGCAATGGTCTTGCCGTCATTCTTATCAAGCCCGTAGGCGAGCGCGGCAGCCGTCGGTTCGTTGATGATACGCAGCACTTCAAGTCCCGCGATCTGGCCAGCATCCTTGGTGGCCTGACGCTGGGCGTCGTTGAAGTACGCGGGAACGGTGATTACCGCCTGCGTCACAGGTTCGCCCAGATAGCTCTCGGCGGTTTCCTTCATTTTCTGAAGAATAAAAGCGCTGATCTGCGAGGGGCTGTAATCCTCACCGCCGGCGTGGACCCAGGCGTCGCCGTTCTTGCCCTTCACGATCGTGTAGGGGACAAGTTCGGTGTCCTTCTTGGTAACCGGGTCGTCAAAGCGGCGACCGATAAGGCGCTTCACCGCGAAAATCGTATTGTCGCCATTGGTCACGGCCTGGCGCTTGGCTGGCTGGCCGATAAGGCGTTCACCATCCTTGGTGAATGCGACAATCGACGGCGTCGTGCGCGCGCCTTCGGAATTTTCAATGACCTTCGGCTTGCCGCCGTCCATGACGGACACGCAGCTGTTGGTAGTGCCAAGGTCAATACCGATTACTTTACCCATTGTCCCCATTCCTCACGTACAAAATGACACCGCGCGGATCGCCCCCCAAATCCATCGAGGCAAGGCGTTTTGACGGCTCTTAAAAATTACTCGGCCGCACATGCGGCCTGGTTGTGATTGGCGATATAGTAGCGGTTTTGCTTGGCACAAGAGCGGGGAAGAGGCATTAGCGGGGTAAATTCACATGCTTTGTAATCGAAGGACTTCCCGGTGAAGATCATGCAAATTCCACGCGCATTTGTCGTAATGACATTGGTGGGGGGGCTGGCCGCATGCCAACAGTCAGCAACGCCGGAAACGCAGGAGACTGCCACTGCAACAGCGGCTCCCGATGCAAAGCCAGGCGTGTCGCTTATTGATGGCAGGTTGGTATTGCCAGTCGTTCCGGGCCGTCCCGGAGCGGTCTATTTTAAGCTTCGCAACGATAGCGATAAGGCGACCAGCATAGTCTCTGCATATGTCGAAGGTGCGACCTCTGCTGAGATTCACGAAACCAAAGGTGGCACGATGGCTGCAGTCAAAAAGGTGGATGTCGGGGCAAATGAAACGGTCGAGTTCGCACCCGGCGGGCTGCACATAATGGCCTTCGAATTGCCTTCGGCATTTCAAAGTGGCGGGACGACAGAATTGACCCTGTCCTTCGCGGATGGGGATAAGATTTCCGTTCCGCTCGAAATAACGACCGTTGCAGGTCAGTCGAGCACGGGGGCGACCCCCACGGATCATGCTCACCACGATGGAATGGAACACTGATCCACACGCCAACAATGGCGGTTTGCCCTGTCGGCGAAGACAGGGGGCTTACAGAGGGCGAGACCGCGCTCGTCCGGTCTGTATTCGGAACGGCAATTGATTGCTCTCGGGTAAAGTTGAAACGGAAGCGCTGGTTTCCGTTTCAGCCCGTGAATACGCTGATGGCGCCTCGCGGAAATATCCACTTTCATCCCCGATCGCCGCACTACTGCGACGATTTTTCGCTTGCTCCTATGGAAGCGCAGGGGTTGTTCATCCATGAGATAACGCACGTTTGGCAATCCCAAACTAAAGGGAGTTGGTATCTCCCGCTCATGCGCCATCCATGGTGCCGATATGATTATCGATTAACTCCAGGCTGGCCGCTCGATCGTTACGGGATCGAGCAGCAGGCCGAAATTGTCCGCCATGCCTTTTTGTTGCGCAATGGCTGGATCATACCGGGCGCAGCAGGGGCATCCGCGTACGACGGGCTAGTCAAGTTTCCCGGTGCGTGAGCAAGCGCTACCTGCGGGGCGGAGAGTCCGGATAGCCGCGAGTGCCGTAGCAATCGGGATCAAGCCTGCCGCGTCTGTCATAGCCATCGCAGCGCCCGTCTTTATTAATAAGCGAACCGCCCGCAGCGCCAGCCGCGGCGCCGATCGCCGCACCTGTGCCAACATCGCCCGCTACGGCACCGATAGCAGCGCCGGCCACCCCACCGGCGAGAGCACCCTCGCCGGCATAGTTGGAAGCGCAACCAGTTAACGCCATTGCACCGGCGGCCGCGAGGGGAACAAGGAATAAGCGCATGGGATCTCTCCACTTCATGAATAATGAAGCAGAAACATCTTCAAGCTTCTCATGTTCCCCGCCGCATCGCGAATAGGCTTACGGTGAAGTCATTTTATCGCGAGCGAAGCACTTTGAGTTGTCAATCGGGCTTTTTTGAAACTGCCACCATTGCAGGGCGCAAGAGGCGATCCTTAATCATATACCCGGACTGCATTTCTTGTACGACCGTGCCCGGTTCCACATCAGTCGAAGGAATCTCCATCATTGCCTGATGCTGATTGGGATCGAGAGGAAGACCCATCGATGCAATCCGTGAAATGCCATGCTGGCCGAAAACCTTGTCCAGTTCCCGTGCTGTCGCCTCAAGTCCGGCAACAAGCCCTTTCAGCTTTTCGTCCTCACGCAGTTCGGCAGGAATTGCACTCAAAGCGCGGGATAGATTGTCTGACACCGAAAGGATATCGCGCGCGAAGCTCGTGGCCGAATAAGCCCGCGTATCCGCAATGTCCTTTTCAAGCCGACGGCGGACGTTTTGCGTTTCAGCTTGTGCGTAAAGCATTTTTTGCTGGGCAACCTCAAGATCCTCGCGCAAGCGCGCAAGTTCGCCCTGAAGCCCGGACGCACCCCCCTCTGCGGCGTTCTCACCTTCAAGCAAATCGTCGGGAACACCCTTCAGTTCTTCAGCGACTGCGGGATCATCCTGAGAAGTTTTTTCGTCATTCATGGCGGTAGTATTTTCCGTTTAACAAATAAATTTGCTTAGCGACTGAGCTGTGAAATCCACCATGGGGACAACCCGAGCATAATTCAACCGGGTGGGACCGATCACACCGACCACGCCGACGACCTTGCCCTCTCGGTCATGATAAGGTGCGGCAATAACCGATGACCCGGACAGCGCGAAAAGCCGGTTTTCCGAACCGATGAATATGCGCGCAGAACTGGCATCACGCGCCGATTCCAGCAGACCAGCCACGGATTGTTTGCTCTCAAGATCGTCCAGCAGTGAACGTACGCGTTCAATATCATTAAGCGCGCTATCATCCAGCAAGCGGGACTGGCCCCGAACGATCAGCACTGGACGCTGGGCGGCATCCTGGCTCCATACCGCGAGCCCGCATTCCACCAGTTCTCGGCTTGCTTCATCCAGCGCTGTCTGTCCGGATGCGATCTGCGATCTGACCGTCTTCACAGCATCCCCAAGGGTTCGGCCCGCGAGGTGCGCGGTGATGAAATTCGAGGCTTCCTGAAGAGCGCTGATATCCACATCGCGAGATACTTCGACGATGCGATTTTCGATCGCACCATCTTCGCCCACCATAACGGCCAGCGCCTTCTCATCCGAAATGCGCACCATCGAGAATTGCGACAGCTTCGGCTCGCGGCGGGGCACCATCACCACACCGGCACAGGCTGACAGTTCGGAAAGAACTGAGCTTGTCGCTTCCAGCGCCGCTTCGATTGGACCGGGCTCTGACAATCTGCGTTCGATGGCCGCACGCTCATGCTGACTGGGCTCTGCCACCTGCATCATGCCATCCACGAACAGGCGTAATCCCAAGTCGGTAGGCATCCGGCCTGCGCTAGTATGCGGTGCGGCCAAGAGGCCGAGACCTTCCAGCTCTGCCAGCACAGAGCGAATCGATGCGGGCGAAAGATTCACCCGTGCCGATTGCGCAAGCGTCTTGGACCCGACAGGAAGTCCGGTGTGCAGGTAACCTTCCACCACGTGACCAAAAATTTCACGTGCGCGGATGTTTAGTTCTGTGATGGGCACTGTCGCCATGCCGTATAATCTAAGCAGAATACTTGCAGCCTCAAGTCTCTTGCGCCACAGGGCCGCACAAATCAGCAAAAGGTGACATTCTATGCGTCCATCCGGCCGCGCGCCCGACGAAATGCGCAGCATCGAAATTCTTACTGGCTACACCAAGCACGCGGAAGGATCGGTTCTGGTCTCTTTCGGTGACACGCGCGTTATCTGCACTGCCAGCATCGAAGAGCGGGTGCCACCGTTCTTGCGCGGCAAAGGCGAAGGCTGGGTGACTGCGGAATACTCGATGCTTCCCCGTGCTACACATACGCGCGGCGGCCGCGAAGCGGCAAAGGGCAAGCAGTCGGGCCGCACGCAGGAAATCCAGCGTCTCATTGGTCGCTCACTGCGTGCAGTGTGCGACATGAAAAAGCTGGGCGAACGGCAGATCACGCTGGACTGCGACGTTATCCAGGCAGACGGCGGCACGCGCACAGCCTCGATTTCCGGCGCGTGGGTAGCACTGCGCCTTGCGGTAAATGTCCTTATGGCCAAGGGGCTCATCAAAGAAGATCCCATCACCGCCAAGGTCGGGGCGGTTAGCTGCGGTATCTATCAGGGCACGCCGGTGCTGGATCTCGACTATCTGGAGGACAGCAACGCAGACGCAGACGCCAACTTCGTTCTGATCGAAGGGGGACTGATCGCAGAGGCTCAGGCAACGGCGGAAGGTGCGCCGTATGACGAGGAAGCACTGCTTCGTCTGCTTCGCCTCGCCCGTATTGGCTGCAACGAAATCTTCGCTGCACAGGATAAGGCAGTTGCCGGCCAATGAAAAAGCTCGGTTCCGAACGGCTCGTGATAGCGACGCATAACGCGGGCAAGCTGCGGGAGATTTCCGCTCTGCTTGCGCCGTTCGGGATGGATTGCGTTTCTGCCGGTGATCTCGGCCTGGCCGAACCGGCGGAAACGGGAACCACATTCGTGGAAAACGCGCTCATCAAGGCCCATGCCGCGGCGCAAGCAGCGGGCATGCCCGCCCTTGCCGATGATAGCGGCTTGTCTGTCTCTGCACTGGGTGGCCGGCCCGGCGTCTACACGGCGGACTGGGCAGAGCGGCAATGGTTTGAAGGCGAACCGGGCCGCGACTGGTACATGGCCATGGGCAAAGTCGAGGGCATGGTCCAAGCGCTGGGCCCTGACGCAGACCGCTCGTGCTGGTTCAGCTGTGTTCTGGCGATCGCGTGGCCTGACGGTGAAACTGCGGTTTACGAAGGCCGGGTGGATGGGTCGCTGGTTTGGCCGCCACGCGGAAGCCGTGGCTTCGGCTATGATCCTGTTTTCATGCCGAAACACGGAACAGAAACGTTCGGTGAGATTGACCCCGAGGCCAAACACGCGATCAGCCATCGCGCCGATGCTTTCGCAAAGCTGGTTTCGGAGCAATTCGGCGGCTAGGGTTGGGCGATCATGGCTCGCGCGCTCTACATTCACTGGCCCTTTTGCCTCTCGAAATGCCCATATTGTGATTTCAATAGCCATGTGCGGGACACGATCGACGTGGACGCATGGCAAAGCGCATTGCTCGCCGATATGGCTTTCGAGGCGGAACTTGCAGCGGGCGAACCGTTGCAATCGATCTTCTTTGGCGGCGGTACGCCTTCGCTTATGCCGCCCGCGCTCGTCGCACGACTGCTTGAGGAAGCCGAAAGTCGTTGGGGCTTTGATCCCGGCATTGAAATCACGCTGGAAGCGAATCCCTCATCGGTTGAGGCAGCGAAATTCTCTGCTCTGGCAACTACAGGCATCAACCGCGTTTCCCTTGGCTTGCAGGCTCTGGATGATGAAAGCCTGCGCTTTCTGGGGCGGCTCCACAGTGCTGATGAAGGGCTTGCCGCGCTGGAGGTGGCGCAACGCTGTTTTGACCGAGTGTCCTTTGACCTGATCTATGCCCGGCCCGACCAATCGATGGCAGACTGGCATGCCGAACTGGCACGGGCGATCGCGCTGGGCACCACGCACCTTTCACTCTACCAGCTCACTATTGAGCCGGGCACGCGATTTGCAACCTTGGTCCGCGAAGGGAAATTCACGCCACTGGATGCCGACCGGGCGGCAGACTATTTCGAACTGACCCGCTCGCTCACTGCCTCCGCCAATTTGCCTGCATACGAGATCAGCAATCACGCGCGGCCAAGCGAGGAAAGCCGCCACAACCTCACTTATTGGCGATATCAGGATTATTGCGGGATCGGACCCGGCGCCCATGGACGGCGCGGCGCGGTGGCAACGGTGCGGCACCGCAAGCCAGAGAACTGGCTGGGCGCCATTACGCGCAATGGCCACGGTATTTCCGAGCAACGCAGCCTCAGCAACGCTGAACAGGCAAGCGAGGCGTTGCTGATGGGGTTGCGACTTGCAGAGGGCGTTGACCTTGGAGCGATGTCTGCCCGTTTCGGCTTTGCGCCGTCCGACCTTGTCGATCATGCAAAGCTTGCGTTCTATCAAGATCAGCATCTGGTCTGGGCCAAAGGAGGCAGAGTTGGCGTGACTCAGGAGGGAATGCCGGTTTTGGATGCTTTGCTTGGCGAATTGGTTCCCGCTCATCTGGTAAGTGCATGATCCGTGAGGATATGCTGGAGGCGTGGCATCACCACCTCTTGGCCGGCAGGCGGCGGTCCCCCCACACAGTGCGTGCCTACACTGCGACTGCCGCGCGTCTGCTGGATGGCATTGGTAGCAACGCGCTGACTTGGAAGATGCTGGCTTCGCTCACCTCCGCGGACTTGCGAGCCCACTTGGCTCGGCGGCGTGAAGACGGCATTGGAAATGCATCTGCTGCCCGCGAATTGTCCGCTATCAAAGCGTTTCTCTCATTCGCCTGTGAACAGGCCGGGGAGCTGGATGCCGTCCCTCCCCGCACCAAAGGGCCTCGCGTCAAAAAAGGTATTCCGCGTCCTGTTACGCCCGATGATGCCATGGGCCTTGCCGACACAGTTGAAAGCGACGCAAGCGAGCCATGGATCGGCGCGCGCGATCGTGCGGTGCTGATTCTCATCTATGGCGCAGGGATGCGAATTGCTGAGGCGCTGTCGCTGACAGGCTCTGCCCTGCCGTCGGGCGAGACGCTTATCGTCACCGGCAAAGGCAACAAGCAACGTGTAGTCCCCATCCTGCCCGTGGTGCGGGAGGCGGTTGCCGAATACGTGTCGCTATGTCCGTGGCCTCTCACGCGCCATGAGGCGCTGTTCCGCGGAGCGAAGGGTGGACCGCTGGCGCAAACCATGGTGCAGAAAGCTACTGCCCGTGCCCGCACGGTCTTGGGTTTACCGGCCACCGCAACGCCGCATGCGCTGAGACACAGCTTCGCCACGCACTTATTGGGTGCTGGAGCGGATCTGCGCTCGCTTCAGGAACTGCTTGGTCACGCCAGCCTGTCGTCCACCCAGATATATACCAAGGTGGACGCGGCGGTGCTGCTGGACACCTATCGCAACGCGCATCCGCGCGAACGCGATTAGTCTGCGCGGGCTTTCGGCTTCCAGGTGAAGACGCGGTAGACATACCACACGCCAAAACCAGCAAAGGTGACGACGGTAGCCCAGCCCAGCCACTGTTCCGCATTGGCAAAGGTATTTCCAAGCCACTCGCCGCTCTTGATGAGCGCGGCATTCCAGATCGCCGATCCGAGCGCGGTAAATGCAAGGAACTTGCCCAACGGCATGTGCGTCAGCCCCGCGGGAAGCGAGATGATTGTGCGCATCAGCGGAGAAAAGCGCAGGACGAAAATTACCCAATGCCCGTGCCTACGGAAGAAATCGCTCGCCTTCTCCACCTCTTCCCATTCGGCGGTGAGCCAGCGTCCCCATCTATCCACGAAGGGCCGTAGGCGCTCATAACCCAATTTATGGCCGAGCCAGTACCACGCATAGTTGCCGATCACGCAGCCTATGGTTCCGGCGACCAGAAGAGGAAGAAAATCCATCTTGCCTTGAGCGACGGCGTTGCCGCCTAACATCATGATTAGCTCTGAGGGGATGGGGGGAATGACATTTTCCAGTATCATCAGGAAGCAGATACCCCAGTACCCGCCCCAATCGACGATGCGGATTATGAACTCATCCATGTAGTCGCTTCCGATCTTTAAAGAGCTGCGTGGCGCGCTTCGATCGCATCGAAAATGCGAGCGCCAGTATCTGTTCCATTGAACCGATCAATTGCAACAATACCTGTGGGAGATGTCACATTGATTTCGGTAAGCCATTGCCCACCGATTACATCAATGCCGACGAAAACCAGGCCGAGGCGTTTCAATTCCGGCCCCATCGCCGCGCAGATTTCCTCCTCGCGAACGGTAAGAGTGGCGGGCTGCGCCGAACCGCCAACAGCAAGATTGGAGCGGAACTCCCCCTCACCCGGCTTGCGATTTATGGCGCCAGCAACTTCCCCATCGACAAGGACGATACGCTTGTCACCTTCGGAAACAGAAGGGAGGAAGGTCTGAATCATGAACGGCTCAGGCCACGCGTTCTGGAACATTTCAACCAGAGCCCCAAGATTGCTGCCGTCGGCAGGCACACGGAACACGGCCTTTCCGCCATTGCCGTGCAGAGGCTTGACCACGAGGTCTCCGGGATGGCGTTGCTGGAACAAACGCACGTCCTCAATCCGCCGGGCAATGAACGTCGGCGGCATAAAGCGGGCATAATCCAGCACCATGACCTTTTCCGGCGCATTACGTACTGCAACCGGATCGTTGACCACCAGCGTCTGTCCGGCAAGGCGTTCAAGAAGGTGCGTTGCGGTGATGTACCCAAGGTCGAAGGGTGGATCCTGACGCATGAGCACGACATCAATCTCGGTCGCCAAGTCGATCAGGCGGCGCTCACCCATGGCAAAGTGATTGCCGTCTACGCGCTGAACGGTCACGGGCGCCGCCCATGCGGTCAATCTTCCGCCCGCGCCTTCGCTGGTGTCATAGGCTAATGTCCGCACGTCATAGTGCCACAGGGTATGCCCTCTTGCCTGTGCAGCAAGCATCAGGGCGAAGGTCGAATCACCGGTGATGTTGATTGATTCGATGGGGTCCATCTGGACCGCTATGCGTAAACTCATGGAAATGTGGCCCCTTACGGCATCCAGGCGTTGACGATGTGGCGCGGGATCTCTCCGGGCGCAAGCAAGATGACATCTAGGCGAATATCATCTCCTTCGCGCGCATATTCGTGTGCCACCGCTTCAACTGCGGCGGCCACGCGGTGCAAGCGGTATTCATCAATTGCAAAATCAAGCTGCTGAGCTGACTTGCGCCATTTGACTTCCACGAAGACAACGGGTGTCCCGTAACGAGCGATCAGATCGATTTCGCCTACAGGCGTCTTGCGCCTGTGCGTGAGGATTTGCCAGCCCTGCTCTTGCAGCCAGAGCGCTGCCCGGTTTTCGGCATTGCGCCCACTTCGTTCTGCAAGCTGCCGCTTCATTCGTCGCGAAGCTCCACCGCCCGCTTGTATAACGCTTTGCGATCCGCCCCAGTTTGCCGGGCGACGCTTGCCGCCGCCTGCGATGGGCTGGATGTTTGGAGCGCCTCACGCAGCAAGGCTTCCACATCATCGGCGCTCGCCTTTTTGACCCCGGGCGGTCCAATCATCAGGACGATCTCGCCCTTGGGTGGATGCGCTTCATAATGTTGAGAAAGTTCCACGGGGGTGCCCGTTCGGCATTCCTCGAATTTTTTGGTCAGTTCGCGGGCCACGGCCACTTTGCGCCCCGGTAGTGCCGAATCGATTGCCGAAAGCGAATCCAGCAGCCGCGGGGATGCCTCATAGAAAACCAGCGTCGCCGGAACGCTCCCCAGTTCGGTCAAGGTATCCACCCTTGCCTTCGCCTTGTTGGGCAAGAAACCCGCAAACAGGAAACGGTCACTGGGCAATCCCGACAGGGTAATCGCGGTTATCGCCGCCGAAGCTCCGGGCAGACTGGTGACGGCGATCCCTTCCTCGCGTGCGGAATTGACGAGCCGATACCCAGGGTCGGAAATCAGCGGTGTTCCGGCATCGCTGACCAGCGCAACCGGTTCATTGCGCATCAGGTCCAGCAGGGTGTCGCGCATCCGTTCGTCGGCATGGTCATCATAGCGCAACAACCGTTTGGAAATGCCAAGGTGGTTGAGCAACTTTCCAGTTACCCTGGTGTCTTCACAGGCCACAGCAGCAACGCCCTTCAGCACCTCAATCGCACGCAACGTTATGTCGCCGAGATTGCCAATCGGGGTCGCTACAATATAGAGACCGGGTTCAAGTGTCTGATCCATCGGGATCGTCATGGGCCAAGTTCCACGGGAGCGGCAAGTTATGATTGGTCGTCTGTTCCAATGGCGTAGTCTCGCCATTGCCGGAATGAGCGCTGCTTTAGCAGCTTGCGCCGTTGTGCCAAAGGGCCCTCCACCCAGACAACAGCCGACCACTCCGCAGGCTTTGCCGGACCAACTCCCTACTGACACGCAGCGGCACCGGATCGCGCTTCTCGTCCCGATGACCGGCCAGAATGCCGCCGTTGGCCAGTCAATTGCCAATGCTGCCACCATGGCGCTGCTGGATACCAATGCGTCAAACCTGCGGGTTACGACCTACGATACCGCGGTAAATCCAGGACAGGCTGCGCAACGTGCCATCGCGGACGGCAACAAGCTGATCTTGGGCCCACTGCTTTCGGAAAATATTCAAGCGGTGCTTGCCCATTCACGCCCCGCGAAGATTCCCCTGATCTCTTTTTCGAATGATCAGACTGCCGCTTCTCGCGATGCCTACATCATGGGAAATCTGCCTCGCGATTCGGTGGACCGCAGCGTGTCCTACGCTATCGGGAAAGGCGTGAAGACCTTTGCAGCGCTGGTGCCGCGCGGAGAATATGGTCAGCGTGCATCCGATGCGTTGATGGCTGCCACGCGCAAGGGTGGCGCCACCGTGCAGGCGATGGAAGCCTACGATCGCAGCAACGCCTCCATCACCGCTGCTGCACGCAAGCTGCGCGAAAAGGGCGGATATAGTGCTGTACTCATTGCCGATGGCGGCCGCATGGCAGGCGTTGCCGCGCCAATCCTCAAGCCAAGTGGCGATGCCACGCAAATCATAGGCACCGAATTGTGGAGCGGAGAGAAGTCGCTGACGTCTATGCCAGCACTTTCGGGCGCATGGTTCTCCGCAGTGTCTGACAACCGGTTCGGCCAGTTCTCGCAAAGCTACAAGCGGCGTTATGGCGCAACGCCCTACCGCATTTCCACCTTGGGATATGACGCAGTCCTGCTCACCCTGCGTATCGCGCGCGATTGGCAACCGGGCACCACGTTTCCCACTGCACGTCTTGCGGACAAGGACGGATTTCTGGGGCTGGATGGCGCCTTTCGATTTGATCGCAATGGTGCGGTTGAGCGAGCGATGGAAGTGCGCGAGATCAAAGGCGGTGCCGTCGTACCCATCAGCCCTGCTTCCACCAGCTTCGCTCCTTGAGGAAAAGACTGCCACACGCCTTGATCGGGGGATTCGCTAGGTCCTATAGGGGGTGCAATGTCTGATGACCTGTTCCAGAGCTTGCCTGCCGGTAGCGGCGAATCCTACGACGGTTCAGCGATTGAAGTGCTGGAAGGGCTTGAGCCTGTCCGGCGGCGCCCGGGCATGTACATCGGCGGCACGGATGAGCGCGCTCTGCATCACCTCGCTGCTGAGGTGCTGGACAATGCGATGGACGAAGCTGTGGCGGGCCACGCAAACCGCATTGAGGTTACACTGGATGAAGGCAACCGGCTGACCATCACCGATAACGGGCGCGGCATCCCGGTGGACGAGCACCCCAAGTTTCCCGGCAAGTCTGCGCTCGAAGTGATCATGACCACGCTTCACTCAGGCGGTAAGTTCTCCGGCAAGGCATATGCTACCTCCGGCGGGCTGCACGGCGTCGGCATCAGCGTGGTTAACGCGCTTTCCAGCTTTACGCGGGTGGAAGTGGCCCGAAACAAGGAGCTCTTCGCGCAAGAATTTGCGCGCGGCGCTGCACAGGGACCGCTGGTCAAAGTCGGCAGTGCCCCCAACCGGCGGGGTACAAGTGTATCGTTCATTCCCGATACCGAAATCTTTGGCGATCAGGCGTTCAAGCCTGCTCGTTTGTTCAAACTTACCCGCTCCAAGGCATACCTCTACGCGGGTGTTGAAATCCGCTGGAAATGTGCGCCTTCGCTCGCCACCGCAGATGTGCCTGCTGAAGCGACATTCCAGTTCCCGGGCGGCTTGGCAGATCATTTGGCCGAGCAAATTGGTTCGCGCGATTGCGTGACGAGCCAGTTCTTTGCCGGGTCGCAGGATTTCCCTCGCAATGAGGATGGGCTCCAGCAAGGGCGTGTGGAATGGGCGATTGCATGGCCGCTCTATTCCGACGGAGCCTATAGCTGGTACTGCAACACCATCCCTACGCATGACGGAGGCACACACGAACAGGGCCTGCGCGCGGCGCTGACCAAAGCGATCCGTGCTTTCGGCGATCTTGTTGGCGTCAAGAAGGCGAAGGACATTTCCGCCGAAGACGTCATCACGGGGAGCGAGATCATGCTTTCTCTGTTCCTGCGGGAGCCTCAGTTTCAAAGCCAGACCAAAGACCGGCTGACTTCGCCCGAAGCGGCGCGTCTGGTTGAAAACGCGGTGCGCGATCATTTTGATCACTACCTTGCGGACAACATGGACCGGGGCAAGGCGCTGCTCGGCTATGTGATGGAGCGCATGGACGAGCGCCTGCGCCGCAAGGCGGAGCGCGAGATCAAGCGCAAATCCGCCACCAATGCGCGAAAGTTGCGCCTTCCCGGGAAGTTGACTGACTGTTCGGGCGAAGGCAGCGGCGAAACGGAACTGTTCATCGTCGAAGGCGATTCCGCAGGTGGCAGCGCCAAACAGGCGCGCGACCGCAAAACGCAGGCGATCCTTCCCATTCGTGGCAAGATTCTGAACGTCGCATCGGCCACCACTGACAAGATCCGCGCAAATCAGGAAATTGCGGACCTTACCCTTGCGATGGGTTGCGGCCTACGCAAGGACTGTGATCCCGCCAACCTGCGTTACGACCGGATCGTCATCATGACCGATGCTGACGTGGACGGCGCACACATTGCTACGCTGCTGATGACCTTCTTCTTTCAGGAGATGCCTGAGCTGGTTCGGGCCGGGCATTTGTTTCTGGCTCAGCCGCCGCTCTATCGCCTGACTTCGGGCTCGCAGTCCGCCTATGCCCGCGACGATGCCCACCGCGCAGAGCTGGAAGCGACCATATTCAAGGGCAAGAAGGTGGAAGTGGGCCGGTTCAAGGGTCTAGGCGAAATGAACCCGCAGCAGCTTCGTGAAACCACGATGTCCCCACGGACGCGATCACTGATCCGAATTACATTGCCGCCAGAGTTTGAGCAGCGGGCTGCGGTCAAGGATCTGGTGGACCGGCTCATGGGCCGCAATCCGGAACACCGCTTCAACTTTATCCAGAACCGCGCCGGAGAGCTTGACCCAGATCTGATCGACGCTTGATCGGGTGAGTTGCTGCCAAACCTACGTTACGCGCCTGACATAGACGCCGTCCGCGCGTCGCTCGACTGCGAAGTTCGGTAGCGATTGTAGCAGTTCCGAGAGGCGCGAAAAACCATAGGAGCGCGCATCGAAGCTGGATCGATTGGCAACTCGCTGGCCCACCTCTGAAAGTCGGGCATAGCCGTTGTCGTCCTGCTTTGATGCCTTCACCGCCTCGCCGAGCAGTTTGACAAGTTCCGGGTCGATGACAAGCTGCTGCGCCGTGCCATTGTGCTCCCCGTCCTGACGCAATCCCATCACGTCTATAAACCGGGTGCAGGCCTGCTGGAACGCCTCGGGCGCCTTGCTGGAACCGAACCCATAAACCGGCAGGCCGTTTTGGCGGATGCGCATGGCAATAGGCATGAAGTCGCTGTCACTGGTCATGAATCCGAAACCATCGACACGCCCTCCATACAGAAGGTCCATCGCATCGATGGTGATCTTCATGTCCGTGGCGTTCTTGCCTTTGGTGATGTCGAATTGTTGCTGCGGCTCTATGGCATGGCGGTGAATAATTTGGGCCCAGCCCGATAGGCCTGCCTTCTTCCAATTGCCATAAGCCCGCCGGATGTTGACCGTGCCGATATCCCCCAGAATGGTCAGAGCAGTTTCCAGATCACGCGGCGATGCATTGTCGGCATCGATCAATAACGCGATATTTCGGTTCTGCTTTGTATCGGGCATGTTCTTCCCATCCTCTTTCGACGGCGGGTCAATTGATCATATGGCGTGACAGGCGCAACAATTAGGCCTGTGCTGCCATCCTGATCGAGAGCTAACTGCAGCGAGTAATTACGTCACCAAAAAATCTCTTTGTGTGAGCATCGATAGCGTCAATGCGGCTTTGGACGTTCGAAAAGAGCTTAAGGAAGGTGCTTGCCTCCCCTGCGCGTCCTGCTTAACCCCGTCACCAAATAACCATGGACAGGATTCCCAGATGCAGCGTTTCGAAGGCACAAACAATTATGTCGCCACTGATGATCTGAAGGTTGCCGTCAATGCCGCAGTGCTGCTGCGTCGCCCCCTCTTGGTGAAGGGCGAGCCTGGCACTGGCAAGACAGTTCTGGCGCACGAAATTGCCAAGGCTCTCAACGCTCCGCTGATTGAATGGAATGTGAAATCCACCACAAAAGCGCATCAGGGCCTGTACGAATATGATGCCGTAGCCCGTCTGCGCGATGGCCAGCTTGGCGATGAGCGGGTTCACGATATCCGCAACTACATCAACAAGGGCAAGCTGTGGGAAGCCTTCACCTCTGAGCAGCTTCCCGTTCTGCTGATCGACGAAATCGATAAGGCGGATATCGAGTTTCCAAACGATCTGCTGCAGGAGCTCGATCGCATGAGCTTCGATGTTTATGAAACTCAGGAGCGTATCGAAGCGAAAGAACGCCCAGTCGTGGTCATCACCTCGAACAATGAAAAAGAACTGCCTGACGCTTTCCTGCGCCGCTGCTTCTTCCACTACATCAAGTTCCCCGATCGCGACACGATGCAGGACATCATCGACGTTCATTATCCCGATATCCAGAAGACCCTGGTGAGCAAGGCGATGGACATTTTCTATGAACTGCGCGAAGTGCCCGGCCTGAAGAAAAAGCCCTCCACCAGCGAACTGCTGGATTGGCTGAAGCTGCTGATGAACGAGGACATGCCGCTGGATGTTCTGCAAAATCAGGACCCGACCAAGGCGATCCCCCCCCTCCACGGCGCCCTGCTCAAGAACGAGCAGGATGTGATGATGTTTGAGCGCCTTGCCTTCATGGCGCGGCGGCAGGGGAAGTGAGGGGACGGTAGGCGAGCCAAAGCCATGTTCTTCAATTTCATCGACGAGCTGCGTGCGGCTGGCATCCAGGCTTCCTTGAAGGAGCACCTCACCCTGCTCGACGCGCTGGACAAGGACGTGATCGATCAGACGCCGGAGGCATTCTACTATCTTTCGCGCGCTACCTTTGTGAAGGACGAAGGTTTGCTCGACCGCTTCGATCAAGTGTTCCAGAAAGTCTTCAAGGGCGTTTTCAGTGAGTACGGCCAAACTCCGGTGGAAATTCCGGAAGATTGGCTGAAGGCCATCGCCGAAAAGTATCTTAGCCCCGAAGAGATGGAGAAGATCAAATCCCTGGGTTCATGGGAAGAGATCATGGAAACACTCAAGAAGCGGCTTGAAGAACAGCAGGGCCGTCATGAGGGCGGCAACAAGTGGATCGGCACCAAGGGCACCAGTCCGTTCGGGAACGACGGTTATAATCCCGAAGGCGTTCGCATCGGCGGCGAAGGTAAGCACGGCCGCGCAATGAAAGTGTGGGAAAAGCGCGAGTTCCAAAACCTCGATAGCACCCGCGAACTCGGCACGCGCAACATCAAGGTCGCACTGCGGCGATTGCGACGTTTTGCCCGCGAAGGCGCGACTGAGGAATTGGATCTCCAGGCCACCATTGAAGGCACGGCCAAGCAAGGCTGGCTCGACATTCATATGCGGCCGGAACGGCACAATGCGGTGAAAGTACTGCTGTTCCTCGATGTCGGCGGATCAATGGACTCGTTCATCAAGTTGGTGGAGGAGCTGTTCAGCGCCGCCACGACAGAGTTCAAGAATCTTGAGTTCTTCTATTTCCACAACTGTCTTTATGAAGGCGTGTGGAAGGATAACTCTCGGCGCTGGGCACAGCGGGATAAGACCTGGGACATCCTCCACAAGTATGGGCACGACTACAAGGTGATCTTCGTAGGTGATGCCGCGATGAGCCCCTACGAGATCACTCACCCCGGTGGTTCAGTGGAACACGTCAACGAGGAATCAGGCGCGGTCTGGTTGCAGCGGGTGCGCGATACTTACCCGGCCACCGTATGGCTCAACCCCACGCCAGAGCGGCAATGGGAATATACAACCTCCACCAAGATCATTCAGGAATTGATGGGTGGTGCAATGTATCCGCTCACGCTTGATGGCCTGGACGATGCCATGCGAGAACTGACACGCAGGAAAGGCTAAAAGTCGGGAGGGGAGAAAATGGCAGACGGCAGCAGCGGCCCTTCGCTGGAGGATAAAGTCATCGTTGTGGCCGGTGGGGGCAATGGCAGCGGCCGTGCCTGCGCCCTTGGCTATGCTGCAGCAGGGGCGACGGTGGCGATTGGCGATATCAACCGAACCGCTGCAGAAGAAGTTCAGTCACTGATTGCAGAGCGCGGCGGCACGGCTTCGGTCTTTACCTATGACAACGATGATCCATCGACGGCGCGAGAGCTCATCGAAAGCGCCCTTGCCCGGTATGGACGAATTGATGGGCTTCATGCTGTGGCCGGCAACCCTAATCTGCACACGCGGGACTTTGATCTGTTGTCCTCGGATGCCGCAATCTGGGAAGATTCCTTCCGCAACCACTTCATCGCCCCGGCCGAAGCAGCGAAGGCAGCTATTCCGGCGATGATCGGCAACGGCGGGGGCTCTATCATCTTCACGTCATCAGGGCAGGCGATCTCTGCGGATACTGTCCGCCTCGGTTATCAGGTTTCCAAGCGAGCAGTCGAGATTCTGACGATGCATATTGCCCGAACCTACGGGAGACAAGGCATCCGGGCCAATGCCCTGCGCTATGGCGTCATCCTTACCGATAACGCCAAGCGGGCACTTCCGCCGGAGTTTCTGGAGGACGCCCTCAAACGCTCATGGATGGGCAGGCTGGGTGAACCGCAGGACGTAGTCGGTACGGCGCTGTTCCTGATGTCCACTTCAGCCGGCTTCATCAACGGCCAGATCATTGAAGTAGCTGGCGGAAAGATGGCCGGGATTCAGGGGTAGAGCAGCAAGCTGGCCACATCCTCTCGCCATGCAGCTTCATCGCGGGAAGCCAGCGCATCGAGATCGCCCGCCTCGCTAGACCTGTCGTCCACCCATTCGCGAAGGCCGGGGCCACCGTTGATGACGTCGATCGCCAGTCGTTCCAGCTCATACTCGTAGGGAAAATCGCGCCAGAGCGGATAATCCGGCTGCAAGTTGCGGATCGCCTTGAAGGCGAGCGCCTGTAAACGCCACGGGCGGAAGGCATCGTGATCGTAAAAGCGGCCTTCCGCATGGATCATCAATGCGCTGCATAACTGCCCGACATGCTTGTGAAACGTCGGCTCAAACCAGCAGGGTCGCAGCGCGCAGCCTGTCAGCCATTGCGGTGCGATTTTCTCCATCTCGGTCAACACGGCCTCGGCATCCACATCAGGAGCGCCGAACAGGACCTCAAGCGGCCGGGTAGTCCCCCGCCCTTCCGAAAGTGTCGTGCCTTCCAGCATGACTGTGCCCGCATAAGCACGGGCCATGTTGAGGTTGGCTGCATTGGGGCTGGGATTGATCCACAGGCGGCTTTCCGGCCAGCCAAAGCCAGGTCCCTCATTGGGCTGCCAGCCTTCCATCGAAATCACCCGGTAGTCCACATCAATCCCGAAATGCCATATGAACCAGTGCCCCATTTCGCCAAGTGTCAGCCCGTGCCGCATCGGCATTGGGCCTGCGCCTACAAAACTTTCCTGACCGGGTAGCAAAGTTAGCCCTTCGACCGGGCGTCCGGCAGGATTGGGACGGTCCAGCACCCAGACTGCCTTGCCCTGTTCTGCTGCAGCTTCCAGCAGGTAAAGCAGTGTGGTCACGAAAGTGTAGATGCGGCAGCCCAAATCCTGCAGATCGAACAGGAATATGTCCGCGTGTGCCATCATCTGCGGCGTCGGGCGGCGTATTTCTCCATAGAGGCTAAACACCGGAATGCCGTAGGTCGGATCGATCTCGTCCGCCGTTTCCACCATGTTGTCCTGCTTATCACCCTTCAGCCCATGCTGTGGGCCGAACGCGGCAGTCAGCTTGATGTCGTCCAGCGCGGCAAGCGCATCAAGGCTGTGTACGAGCCCTTCGGTCAGCGAAGCCGGATGCGCAATCAGCGCCACGCGCTTGCCCTTGAGCGGAGCGCGAATACGCGAATCGGCGAGTAAAAGGTCGATACCGTTTTTCATGCGTTCTCCGGTTGCCCGAGGTCGATCACAAAACAAGTGCGATCATGGAAATCTGGCTTTTGCGGATTGTTATGTGCACCGGCCCAGAAGGAGATGGCCCCACCCTGTTCCTCTATTACCGTGCACAGGCCAACCTTCCTGGCGCCGCCCAGCGCCTGAACGGGGAGGCGAATTGCGCCCGCGATCACAGACCTGCCGCGATCTATGTGCACGGTCGGCTGCTTATCGAAATCCGCGTTGCCGGACGGGGCGCGATAATCCGAGAAATCGTACGCTGCCCATTGTCCGGACGGGCTAAAATTGAACTCTCGATAGGCGCCATTACCCATGTCGACAAAAAGTTCGAAACAGGTGGTCTTCCAAAGATCGTCGGCCCTGCCGCTATCCGTTTGGGGCGGCATCACGACCTGTTCCGCGCCATCGATTCGCCAGCGCAGAATCAGTTCATCCGTTCTCAAAAACCGCCATCTAATCTGCACTCGAGATACACATCTTGGCGGGAGTGCCGGATGTGCAATGAGGCGATGCATTTGCAAGAGTGTTCCTCCGTGCTAGTCGGCGCGCCGTTATGACCCAGTTTCAATCTTCCCTGCTTCGCTTGCTCGATGAGCGCGGATATATCCACCAGCTGACCGATGCCGAGGGGCTTGACGCCCTAGCCACGAAGCAGATTGTGCCCGGCTATATCGGCTTCGACCCCACCGCGCCATCACTGCATGTGGGCCATCTGGTTTCGATCATGATGCTGCGCCAGTTGCAACGCGCGGGGCACAAGCCAATCGTTGTGATGGGCGGCGGTACCGGCAAGATCGGTGATCCCAGTTTCAAGGACGAAGCCCGCAAGCTGCTGACCGAAGAAGTCATCGCCAGCAACGTTGCGTCTATCAGGCGGGTGTTCGAACAGTTTTTGACCTTCGGCGATGGGCCGTCTGACGCAATCATGGTCGACAATGCCGAATGGCTGGACAAGCTTCAGTATATCCCGTTCCTGCGTGAAATCGGCCAGCATTTCTCGATCAACCGGATGCTCAGTTTTGATTCCGTCAAGCTGCGGCTTGACCGCGAACAGTCGCTGAGTTTCCTGGAATTCAATTACATGATCCTGCAGGCTTACGATTTCCGTGAACTTGCGCTGCGTCACGGCTGCCGCCTGCAGATGGGCGGATCCGACCAATGGGGCAACATTGTCAACGGCGTGGAGCTGGCGCGCCGTGTTGATGGTACGCAGGTTTTCGGCCTGACGACCCCGCTGTTGACCAACGCGGACGGCACCAAAATGGGCAAGACCGTGGGCGGGGCAGTCTGGCTCAACGAAGATCAACTGTCCCACTTCGATTATTGGCAGTTCTGGCGCAATACGGACGACCGTGATGTCGGAAAGCGCCTGCGCCTCTTCACCGATTTGCCGGTGGATGAGATCGAACGGCTGGAAGCTCTGGAAGGAGCGGCCATCAACGACGCCAAGATCGTGCTTGCCAATGAGGCAACGCGGTTGTGCCGTGGCGAGGATGCAGCGAAAGCCGCTGAAAGCACTGCTAAGGAAACCTTTGCCGGCGGCGGATTGGGTGAAGACTTACCTACGCTTGTTGTTCCGGCTGAAGGCATTCGCCTAGCCGCCGCTTGCACTGAAATTGGTTTCACGGCCTCAAATGGTGAAGCGAAACGCAAGATTGGCGAAGGCGCCGTGCGCATCGATGATGAAGTCCAGACAGATCCGGGGTTTTTGATCGAAGTCGCCGCCGGTCAATCCCGCAAGCTGAGCTTGGGCAAGAAAAAGCACGCCATCCTCAAATCCGGCTGATGTATGGCTCGGTCTGGCGCTAGGTTTACAGTTTGTTTGCCAATTTGCGGCATCACTCATTTTTGCCTATTAACCGCGAAATTGAGTGAAACATGGGGTCAGGAGCCCAACTCACCGTAACCGATAAGCGTCGGGGTATGCGCCATCCGGTCGATCACAAGGTGATTGCCGAACACCGTCGGCTGGGCGATGTGCATCTGCATATCATCAACGTATCCGCACAGGGGTTCATGGCGGAAGGTGATATTGGGCTGGAACGGGGTGAACGCCTTGCCGTTCGCTTTCCAGAGGTGGGACAGATCGAAGCGCACCTGATCTGGACGCGTGACAAGCGGGTGGGTTTCCAATTCGAACGCATCATTCGGATCGATGAGTTCATCAAGCTGATCGACAAGATCCAGCCTAATCCCAGATTACGCCCTCGCCGCTGATAGGATGCTGACGCGGGGCTAGCCATCGGTTGACTATACAGCCACGTGCCGCAAACGATGTGTTACGGTCTTGGCAGAGCATTCTCCGCCTGCCAAGGAAAGCGGGTGAGCGAACCCACTTCCCCTCTTCAGATCGCCGATTACCGCTACTACTGGGTATCGCGCTTCCTGTCTGTCATCGCGACGATCGGCATGGTCGTTATCATTGGCTATCAGCTCTACGATGTAGCCCGCGAACACTATCACATGACGATTGGCCAGGCTGCATTTCAGCTGGGCTTGCTGGGGCTTGCGCAGTTCATCCCGCTATTTTTGCTGACGCCGGTCGCTGGATTGGTCGCCGACAGGTTTGACCGCCGCTATGTGGCTGCGCTCTCTACGCTGGTGGACATGTCCATCGCCCTTACCCTTGCGGTGGCAACGTATTCCGGCGTGCGCAGCCTGCCGCTTATCTTCTTCCTTGCGGCATGCCACGGCACGGCGCGTGTCTTTGTCGGCCCTGCGCTTAGTGCGATCGCGCCCAATATCGTTCCAACCAACCTCATTCCTCGCGCAATCGCGATGAGTTCGTTTGCGTGGCAGAGCGGCGTGGTCGTCGGCCCGGCTATCTTCGGCTTCCTTTATGCCGGGCATGCATCGCTCCCTTACTGGATTGCAACCGGACTGCTGGCCGTTTCGATGGTCAGCATACTGCGCGTCAAACCATTGCCTCAACGCAGTGGATCGGACCGCCAAGCCCATCCCATCAGGCAAATCGTCAGTGGCTTCCAATTTGTCTGGAATGACCGCTTCCTGCTGGGCTGCATCTCGCTGGACTTGTTTGCGGTGTTGCTTGGCGGCGTTACAGCGCTGTTGCCCATCTTCGCGCGGGATATTCTTGGCGTTGGAGCGATGGGCTTGGGCTGGATGCGGGCGGCCCCGGCTGTAGGCGCCGTGATCGTCGCCGCATGGCTGTCGTTCAGGCCCATTCATCAGAATGTCGGCGTGAAGATGCTTTGGGCTGTCGGTATTTATGGCCTGATGACAGCCGCATTTGCTCTTTCGCGTGATTTCATGCTCTCCCTGCTGTTTCTTGCATTGCTGGGTGCGGCCGACATGGTCTCCGTTTTTGTCCGCAGCAGTCTGATCCAGTTGAACACGCCTGATCAAGTACGCGGCCGCGTTTCGGCAATCTCCGGGCTTTTCGTCTCCGCATCGAATGAATTGGGCGAGATGCGGTCCGGCGTCGCTGCCGCCCTCATCGGCGTTACTGGAGCGGTTGCGTTTGGTGGGGTGGGTGCCATAATTGTCACGATCGCATGGGCGTTACTGTTCCCCGAGATCCGCAACGCCCGCACTTTTGCACCACAATACCGCCAGAGGGAATCTGAACGATGAAGGCACAGAGCATTCTCGCCACCATTGGCAACACTCCGCACGTTCGGCTTGCCCGTCTGTTCCCTGATCACGAAGTCTGGGTGAAGTGCGAGCGGTCCAATCCCGGCGGTTCGATCAAGGATCGAATTGCGCTGGCGATGATCGAAGCAGCGGAATCGGATGGCAGCCTCAAGCCCGGCAGCACAATCGTTGAGCCCACCTCCGGCAACACCGGGATTGGTCTTGCTATGGTTGCGGCGGTTAAAGGCTATAAGCTCATCCTCGTGATGCCGGAATCCATGTCGATTGAACGCCGCCGGCTGATGCTTGCCTATGGTGCGACGT
The DNA here is from genome assembly GCA_045629505.1 of Novosphingobium sp. Taxonomy (GTDB): domain Bacteria; phylum Pseudomonadota; class Alphaproteobacteria; order Sphingomonadales; family Sphingomonadaceae; genus Novosphingobium. The sequence goes on along the minus strand of JAZQRJ010000106.1, from coordinate 8,484 downwards.
TCGATCTCACTCCACGGGAAAAGGGCATGAAGGGTGCGATTGAACGCGCTCGTGAATTGGTTGAAACGCAGGGCGCGTGGATGCCGCAGCAGTTCGACAATCCCGCAAACATTGACGTTCACGCAAGGACGACCGCACAGGAAATTCTGACCGATTTTGCCGATACGCCGATTGATGTGCTGGTCACTGGCGTGGGAACTGGCGGGCACCTGACTGCTTGCGCCGAGGTGCTGAAAAAGTCTTGGAGCGGCATGAAGGCATTTGCCGTGGAACCTTCGCTTTCGCCGGTTATCTCTGGCGGTCAGCCGGCGCCGCATCCAATCCAAGGCATTGGAGCGGGCTTCATCCCCACCAACCTTCATACGCAGTCAATTGATGGAGCGATTCAGGTCAATCCTGAAGATGCCAAGGAAATGGCGCGCCGGTCTGCCAGTGAAGAAGGGATACTTGTCGGCATAAGCTCTGGTGCAACTTTGGCCGCAATCGCCAGCAAGCTGGCCGATCTGCCGGCCGGATCGCGGGTGCTTGGCTTCAACTACGATACGGGTGAACGTTACCTTTCCGTGCCGGATTTCCTACCAGAATGAGCGCGCTGCAGTCGGTTCCCTATAGGCACGCGGAATTTGCGCTGACTGGCCACCTGGCGCGGCCTCAAGCCATTGCGCGTGCAGCAATCGTGATCTTCCCGACGATCGTTAATGTGAACGATCATATGCGCAGGCGCGCGTCGATGCTGGCTGATGCCGGGTATCTCACCATGATCGCGGATTTTTATGGGGAGCCTGTGAGCAGCTCTGCTGCGGCGGGACCGCTGGCAGACACGCTTCGTGCGGACCCTGTGTTTTACCGCGCTCGGCTCGCTGCGGCGATCCATGCCTTGCGGCACCATTCCGACGCGCAGGGGCTGCATATGGCAGCCATCGGGTATTGCATGGGAGGTGGTGCCGCGATGGAAACGGCCCGCGATGGGCAGGACCTGGTGGCCGCTGTCAGCTTCCACGGCTTGCTTGCTACGGCGCTTCCCGCGCAACCGGGTTCAGTAAAGGCACGTCTGCTGGTGATGCATGGCGATGCCGATCCCATGGTCCCGCGTGGGCAAGTTCTCGCCTTTCAGGACGAGATGACTCACGCCGGAGCGGACTGGCACTTCCACACCTATGGCGGCGTGAAACATGGCTTCACCGATCCGGAAAGCGATCTTCGGGATCTGGATGCCGTAGCCTACAGCGCCAGTGCCGACCGCCAGAGCTGGGCAGCGATGATCAGCTTTCTTGATGAAGCCTTCACGGGGCATTGACGGTGAGCAACATTCATCCCGCTATTCAGCCCGGCAATATTGCGGTGATAACAGGCGGAGCGGACGGCATCGGCCTTGCTTGTGCCCGCAAGTTCGCGGCGTTTGGCATGCGGGTTTGCCTTGCCGATCATAACGCGGAAAAGCTTGAAGAAGCAGCGGCGACTATTGAAGGTGCAGTCGGGTTTCCCGTCGACGTGGCCGATCGGCAGGCGGTTGAGGAACTTTCCGCCCGTGTGGTGAAGGAGCTTGGCCCCGTCTCGGTTCTGATGAACAACGCGGGCGTGGGTGGCGGCGGTGACGCACTGTCAAATCCCGATGGATGGTCTCGCGTTCTCGGGACCAATTTGATGGGCGTGCTCCACGGTGTGCAGGCTTTCGTCCCAGCCATGGCTGATAGCGGCAGGCCCGGGGCTGTCATCAACACGGGCTCCAAGCAAGGGATCACGACGCCGCCGGGAGATACAGCGTACAATGTCAGCAAGGCGGGCATCAAGGCGTTGACGGAAGGGCTCGCCCACACCTTGCGCACGCGCGAAGGTTGCAAGGTGACGGCCCACCTTCTGGTACCTGGCTTCACTTACACGGGCATTATGCGCGAGCGAATTCCAAGCAAGCCAGCCGCCGCGTGGGAGCCGGACCAAGTTGCCGAACGGCTCATCGACGCTCTCGCCAAGAACGAATTCTACGCGATCTGCCCGGACAATGAGACAACTGCCGAGATGGATCGCAAGCGCATCCTTTGGGCGGCAGGCGATGTAGCTGAAAGGCGGCCCGCCCTCTCCCGCTGGCATCCCGATTGGGAAGCGCGTTTCGCGCAGTGGATGGCGGAGGAATAACCTCCGCCCGTTTTGCGCTCAGTTTCGGACGAATGCTTCGGCAGGCAAAGCCATCACGGAATCCGACCCGCTCTCCAATTTCCGGCGCAGCGCACCAGCCTGTGGTGTAATGCGTTCCCCGAAATAGCGAGCAGTCACCAGTTTTGCCTCATAGAACGCCTTGTCCTCGGCTCCATTTGCCAACGCCTCAGTTGCAACCCGCGCCATGCGCAGCCACATCAGCCCGAGCGCGACGATCCCTGTCAGATGCATATAGTCGTAAGCCGCGGCCCCGGCGTTATTCGGGTCGGTAAGTCCGTTCTGCATCAGCCACATCGTGGCCGCCTTTAGTTCGCCATTGGTTTTGCCGACGCGTGCAGCAAGATCGGCCAACCCATCGACTGTGCCAGCTTTCTCACATTCCTGACCGACTTCTGCGAAGAATGCCTGGATTGCACGGCCACCGTCCTTCGCCAACTTGCGGCCAACCAGGTCCATGGCTTGAATCCCATTCGCACCTTCGTAGATCATCGCGATCCGGGCATCGCGGACAAACTGTTCCATCCCGTTTTCAACGATATAGCCGTGGCCGCCCCAGATCTGCTGCATGTCTGTGGCCACCTTGTATCCAAAGTCGGTGCCGCATCCCTTGATTACCGGGGTCAGAAGGCCAAGCAAGTCATCCGCCTTGGTCCGTTCGTCGTCCGCTTCCGCGCGTTCCGACAGGTCCACCAGCAGCCCAGCCCACAATCCCAGAGCTCGCATGCCTTCGGTAATGGCGCGCGCATCCATCAACATTCGGCGGACATCGGGAATGACGATCAGCGGGTCAGCTGCTTCCTGCGGTTCTGCTGGACCGGTAAGCGCCCGCCCTTGCCGCCGTTCCAGCGCATAGGCTACGCCGTTTTCATAAGCTGCTTCCGCCTGTGCCAAGCCTTGCAAACCAACACCAAGACGAGCTGCGTTCATCATGATAAACATGGCTGCCAGGCCCTTGTTCTCGTCGCCGACCAGCCAGCCTTTCGCGCCATCATAATTCATCACGCAGGTGGCGTTGCCGTGGATGCCCATCTTTTCCTCAAGCGCACCACATGAAACCGAGTTGCGCTCACCAAGAGAGCCGTCAGCATTCACCAGAACCTTGGGGACGACGAACAGCGAAATGCCCTTAGTGCCTTCCGGTGCGCCGGGCGTCCGTGCCAGCACAAGATGGATGATGTTATCCGTCAGATCATGTTCGCCTGCGGAGATGAAAATCTTGGTGCCGGTGATCGTGTAAGAACCATCGGCCTGCGGTTCCGCCTTTGCGCGAATCAGCCCAAGGTCTGTGCCGCATTGCGGCTCGGTCAGGTTCATTGTCCCCAACCATTCGTTCGCGATCATCCGCGGAACGTATGTCTGCTGCTGCTCTAGCGTTCCCTTTGCCAACAGGGCATTGACCGCTCCGTTTGTCAGCCCCGGATACATGGAGAAAGCCATGTTGGCAGCGGACATGAACTCCTCCACCGCAAAACCCAGCACATTGGGCATACCCTGCCCCCCAAATGCTTCCGGTGCCGATATCGTGCCCCAGCCTGCCTCGCGGAACTGGACGTGCGCTTCCTTGAAGCCTTTCGGTGTGGCAACCGAACCATCGTCGTGCCGGTGGCATCCTTCGCGATCACCCGATGCATTCAGCGGCGCGAGCACTTCGCTGGCGAAACGGCCCGCTTCCTCGATCACGGCATCGACGACATCTGCGCTGGCGTTTTCAAAACCGGGCACGTGGGCAAAATCGCCGAGCCGGATAACTTCATTTACAACGAAGCGCGCGTCGCGCGTGGGCGCCTGAAACGTGGGCATTGCTGTATGTTCTCCTGCTGCCGTGCATATCCGATATGGGGATCTAACCGATTCTGGTAAGCCCATCCCCGTCCAGTTTGCGATAGAAGCAGCTTCGCTCACCTGTATGACATGCAGGCCCCGCGGGTTCGACCATAAGGACGAGTGCATCCTGGTCGCAATCGACCAAAATATCCTCCACCTTCAGAATGTTCCCCGATGTCTCGCCCTTCAGCCACAATTTTCCCCGCGAGCGGGAGTAAAAATGGGCCAGCCCCGTCTCTCGCGTCTTGGCCAGTGCCTGTGCATCCATGAAGGCAACCATGAGGATGTGACGGTCTGTCCTGTCGACCGCAATGGCGGTGATCAGGCCCTTATTGTCGAAGCGTGGAAGAAAGGCGGAGCCCTGTTCGCGGTCGGCTGTTGAGGCATCTGCCATGGTCTGGAACTTTCCGATTGTGCTTAAAAAATGCCGATCACCAACGGCTATATCAACGTGACCTAACTATGATGTTGCATGAAGACAACATCGCGGCAGCAAAATCGGTTTTGTCGCGTTAACCCCCTTTTCTTTTGCCGAATTTTGAGGGATTTAACTCAGCACAGCCGGGGCTGTACTGACCGCGCGTGAACGCACGCCATGGTTCAGGGGTAAGGTTAACGCTCGCGAGAAACGCAGGGCGGGCCAGACATGAGGGATCGGGTCCTGACAATCCACAGGGGGGATTGTTGCTAGCCTTCGGGCAGGATCTAAATTTGTTTCGTCACGAGGGCGCCCGGGACATTGTTCCGGGCGTTTCGTCTTGTGGCTGCGCAAAAAATAGTTTCCGCAAAGTGCTGAACAATCAGATCGAATTCAAACCTTCATCAAGCACCCGGGCAAAGCACGCAATCACCACTTGGTCGGCCCCCGCCTGCTTCAAGATGCTGACGCACTGGGCGCTTGTTGCGCCGCTGGTCAACACGTCATCGATCAGAAGGATTTTTGCGCCTATTATTCGTTCACGATGCTTGTCATTGATGCAGATCGCTCCCTCCAGGGCATGAGCCCGCGCCGCCGCACCAAGTCCGCCGAGAGACGGCGTAGGTCGCGCGCGAACCAGCCCATCGACGCACAGTGTCGCGCCCTTTAGCCGTGCTGTCTCGCGCGCCAGGATCGCTGCCTGGTTAAAGCCGCGCCGCCACAATCGCCAGCGGTGGAGCGGGACGGGCACAGCCAGCCACTGCTCGACATCTAAGTCGATTCTCGCAGCGATGAGACGCGCCATCATTGGGCCAAGCGCAATTCGCCCACCGTGTTTCAGAGTTAACACCAGCTTGCGAGAAGTCTCATTGTAAACGGTGGCTGCTATTACGCCGTCGTGCAGCGGTGGCGAAGCTTGGCAACGACCGCAGGCGGGGCTTTCAAAGTCATCACCAGAAAACGGTATCCCGCAGGATTCGCACGCCGGTTTGCCCGGAATTGCAAGGGTAGCCCAGCATTCTACGCAAAGACCACCATGGGTCGTTACGCTCTCCCCGCAGATCGGGCAGCGCGGGGGAAAAACGAAGTCGACCAGCGGAGCGAGTGAGGAGAAACTGGGCATGCTTCCTCTTACTTTACGCAAGACATGCGGCAAGGGCTTGCCACTCAGTACAGTGCACGTCAGTGAGCCACATGGCCCAACAATCTCCACCCGTGATTTTCTCGAAACGCAGGCGAATCGCGCTACGCAAGAGGATGCTCAAAGCCCAGCATCGTCCTGATGCGCCGCATTACCTGCTCGACGCCATGATTGAGGACGTGCTGGACCGCATTTCTTTCCTACGGTTGGAACCGAAAGATGCGCTGGTCATAGGTGATCACAGCGGCGCGCTGGCGCTCAGCCTTGAAGTGGGTGGCGCGAAAGTAAATCAGGCGGAGCCTGCCAACGGTTTCGATGAAGAGAGTCCATATCCGAGATCAGGATTCGATCTTATCGTCAGCTTGGGCACGCTGGATACCGTGAATGATCTGCCCGGCGCTCTGATCCATATCCGCAATGCCCTCGCACCCGGCGGCATGATGATCGCTTCTATGCCAGGGGCAGGAAGCCTTCCAGCCTTGCGGCAGGCCATGCTGGTTGCAGATGGAGACAGGCCGGCTCCCCGAATACACCCTCAGATTGATGTGCGCGCGGGCGGGCAGCTTCTCCAGCGCACGGGATTTGCGAACCCCGTGATCGATTCTTGGTCGCTGGACGTAGCTTTTCGTTCGCTGGACCGCCTCGTGGAGGATCTTCGGGCGCAGGGCCTGGCCAATGTGCTGGCGGACCCGGGACCGCCATTGAACTGGGCCGCTCTATCCAGTGCGCAAGCTACATTTATGGCGGCCGGCAGCGATGGCCGGACCATTGAGCGAATCGAAATTCTCACCCTCAGCGGGTGGCGGAATTAGAACGCCACTCCGCTCCCCTTGCGAGGAGCGGAGCGGACGCCGAGTTGTTATTCCGCCAGCGCAGCCTGTGCTGCCGCCAGACGCGCGATTGGAACGCGGAAGGGAGAGGCGCTGACGTAGTCCAGCCCAATCTTCTCACAGAATGCGATGCTGGCAGGATCGCCGCCGTGCTCACCGCAGATGCCCAGCTTGAGGTCCGGGCGAGTTGCCCGGCCACGGGCCGCGCCCAATTCAACGAGTTGTCCCACCCCATCGATGTCGAGGCTTACGAAGGGATCGCGAGCGAAAATGCCCTTCTCAACATAGGCGCCGAGGAACCGTCCGGCGTCGTCGCGTGAAAGGCCAAGCGTCGTCTGGGTAAGGTCGTTGGTGCCGAACGAGAAGAACAGTGCTTCCTCGGCGATCTCGCCTGCCATCAGTGCAGCGCGCGGCAATTCGATCATGGTACCGACCAGGTATTCCAGTTCGCTGCCTCTCTCCGCAAAAACCGCTTCCGCGACTTTGCCGACCAGCGTGCGCAGCAATTCAAGCTCCCGTTTGGTCGCAACCAGCGGGATCATGATTTCCGGCACGATTGCTTCGCCATACTTCGCCGCAACATCACATGCTGCTTCAAAGATTGCGCGCGCCTGCATCTCGTAGATTTCAGGATATGTGATGCCCAGGCGGCAGCCGCGATGGCCCAGCATCGGGTTGAACTCGTGCAGTTCCTGTGCACGACGCTTAAGCGTATCGACGCCAATGCCCAGAACATCTGCCAAATCGGCAAACTCGGCATCTTCATGCGGCAGGAACTCGTGCAGTGGAGGATCGAGCAAACGGATTGTCACGGGCAGCCCGCGCATCACCTCAAAGATCTGGATAAAGTCGCTCCGTTGCGCAGGGAGCAGCTTAGCCAGCGCCGCGCGGCGACCATCTTCTGTTTCGGCAAGGATCATCTGGCGGACGGCACTGATGCGATCTGCATCAAAGAACATGTGCTCCGTCCGGCAAAGGCCGATGCCCTCAGCACCGAACTGGCGCGCTGTGCGGCAATCCGCAGGTGTTTCCGCATTTGTGCGGACCTTCATCCGGCGGTGCTTGTCCGCCCATTCCATCAGCGTGCCGAAATCGCCTGCCAATTCCGGTTCAATGGTGGCGACTTCGCCAGACATAATCTCGCCGCTCGTGCCGTCGAGCGTGATCGTGTCGCCTTCCTTGAACTCACGCGAGCCGAACTTCAGCGTACGCGATTTCAGGTCGATCGAAAGTCCGGCCGTGCCCGACACGCAGGGGCGGCCCATGCCGCGTGCCACCACTGCGGCGTGGCTGGTCATGCCGCCGCGAGCGGTCAGAATACCCTTGGCCGCATGCATGCCGTGAATGTCTTCAGGGCTCGTTTCAATTCGCACGAGGATGACCGGTTCCCCCAGCCCAGCGCGCCGTTCAGCGGTGTCGGCATCCAGCACGATCTGGCCGGAGGCCGCGCCCGGAGAAGCAGGCAGGCCGCGGCCGATAACATCGCGCGGTGCCTTCGGGTCAAGCGTGGGGTGCAGCAACTGATCGAGTGCCATGGGATCGATGCGCCGGATCGCGGTCTTCTCGTCAATCAGACCCTCGTCGACCATGTCGACCGCCATCTTGAGCGCCGCTTTCGCGGTGCGCTTGCCGCTACGGGTCTGCAACATCCAGAGCTTGCCGCGTTCCACGGTAAACTCGATGTCCTGCATGTCCTTGTAATGGATTTCGAGCGTCTCGAAGACCTTGGCCAACTCGCCGTAGGCATCCGGCATGGCTTCTTCCATCGAAGGCAGCTTTGCACCCGCAGCTTCGCGGCGAGACTTGGTAAGGTACTGCGGCGTGCGGATGCCGGCCACAACGTCCTCACCCTGCGCATTAACGAGCCATTCGCCATAATAGCTGCGCTCGCCCGTCGCCGGATCACGAGTGAAGGCAACGCCTGTGGCGGAGGTATCGCCCATGTTACCGAAGACCATGGCCTGCACGTTGACAGCGGTGCCCCAGTCGGCGGGGATATCGTTCAGGCGGCGATAGACCTTGGCGCGGTCCGAATCCCAGCTATCGAACACGGCAGCTATGGCACCCCAAAGCTGTTCGTTCACATCTTGCGGGAACGGCTTGCCAAGTTCGCGTTC